>JBGVKB010000024.1:0-12442 GCA_045118955.1 Oscillospiraceae bacterium
CGGTGGCCTCGGCCTCCTCCCGGCTGCGCTTCTGCACGTTGATGGGGGCATCGGTGATGTTCTTCATCACCGACCAGTGGGGGAACATGTTGAAGTTCTGGAACACCAGACCGAAATAGCGCTGGATGTGCTTGATCTGGGCGGCAGGGGCATACACCGCCTTGCCGTCCGGGCCGTCCTGCGCGGCCACCTCGCCGCTGTACACCAGCTTGCCGGAGTCCATGGTCTCCAGCAGGGTGGCGCAGCGCAGCAGGGTGGACTTGCCGCTGCCGGAGGGGCCGATGATGGCCACAACCTCGCCCTCCTCCACACTCAGGGAGATGTCGTGCAGCACGTCCAGCGTGCCGAAGCCCTTTTTCAGATGTTCGATCTCAAGCAGTTTCATGGTGCGTCGCCTCCCTTACTCGTAGTAGCTCAATCCGGCTTCGATGCGATCCATCGCAGTGGCGACCACCAGATTGAAGATGTAATAGAAGATGCCGGCCACGAACAGCGGGATGATGTTGGAGTCGGCGGCGGCGATCTGCTTGGCCAGCGTGAACATCTCGGTGTAGGCGATGGCGAAGGCCAGCGAGGTGTCCTTGACCAGCGTGATGACCTCATTGCCCACCGAGGGCAGCACCCGCTTGACCATCTGGGGCAGGATGATCTTCACGAAGGTCTGGGAACGGCTGTAGCCCAGCACCTGCGCGGCCTCGTACTGACCGTGGGGGATGGACTGGATGCCGCCGCGGTAGATCTCGGCGAAGTAGGCGGCGTAGTTGATGACAAAGCCGATGATGACCGCGTAGAAGCGGTAGTCGCTGCTCAACTTGACGCGGAACAGGTAGAAGGGGCCAAAGAACACCACCAGAAGCTGCAGCATCAGTGGGGTGCCGCGCATGATGGAGATGTACAGCTTGGTCAGCCACTGCAGGGGCTTAAATTTGGACATACGGCCAAACATGACCACAAGACCCAGCGGCAGAGAGAACAGCAGGGTCAGCACAAAGATGGTCACGCTGGCGGCCATGCCGCTGGTGAGCTGCATGGTGATCTCAACAAAGGACGTGAGAGCGCCGGAAAGATCAAATTCCGCAAACACCGGGGGATTCTCCTTTCAGGGTGAAGTGTGGGACACAAAAATGCTGCTTTGGGCGAGGCGGCGCGAACCGCCCGGCCCAAGGCAGCAATAGGAAGCTTGTTTACTTGCTCAGGCAGACACTGTCGGTCAGACCCCAGGTCTCGGCGATCTCGGCGAAGGTGCCGTCGTCCAGCATCTCGAACAGGGTGGCCTGCACCTGATCGCGCAGCTCCTCGTTGCCCAGCAGGAAGCCCACGCCGTACTGCTCGGAGGCGATGGTCTCGTCCAGAATGACATACGCGTCACCGCGCTGCTCGATCTGGTACTTGGCAACGCCCACGTCCATGGCGATGGCATCCACCACGCCGGCCTCCAGATTCATGAAAGCGGTGTTGTAGTCGGCGACCTGCTCCAGAGAGGCGAAGCTGGCGGCCAGAGCCTGGTTCTCCTCGCTGGCATCCTCGCCGGTCAGGGCGGCCAGAGCGGAGGAGTCAGCCTGCACGTTCACGACCTTGCCGGCCAGATCGGCCAGCGCGGCGATGCCGGAATCGGCGGCCACGACCACCACCTGGCTGTTGTCCACATAGGGCACGCTCCAGGTGTACTTGTCCTCACGGCCGTTCATGGTGAAGCCGTTCCAGATGCAGTCGATGGTGCCGCTGCTCAGCTCCATGTCCTTGCTGTCCCAGTCGATGGGCTGCTTGACCAGCTCCCAGCCGTTGCGGGCGCAGACCTCGGCGGCCAGATCCAGATCAAAGCCAACGTACTCCTGCGTGGCGGTGTCCAGGTAACCGTAGGGAGGGAAGGCGGCGTCGAAGCCGACGGTGAAGGTGGTTGCCTCGGCGCCGGAAGCGGCCTCGGAGGCAGGGGCGGAAGAAGAAGCAGCGCCGCAGCCGGCCAGCAGGGCGGCACACAGGCACAGGACAGTCATAACAGCGATCAGTTTTTTCATGGTAAGGTTCATCCTTTCAAGGTCAGCCTGTGCGCAAAACTTGGGCACAGGAGTATCAATGCTTTACCATGATAACACAGTAGAAGGGATATGACAAGGGGGGACGGGGGCTTTTTACCCTTTTGCCACGATTCGTGCGGAAACATCCGGTTTATTGGACAAAACGCCGAAGCACTCAGCCATTGGCGGGGTGTGCGCGGCGGTATTCCGAGGGGGTGCAGCCCTTGGCCTGCCGGAAGGTGCGGGCGAAATAGCTCATTTCAGAGAAGCCGCACAGCGCGCCCACCTCCGAGATGCGCAGGGAGGGGTCGTTCAGAAGCTCTACCGCTTTCTGGATACGGTACTGCTTCAGATACTGGATGGGGGTGGAGCCGATGGTGCTGTGGAAGCAGCGCAGGCATTCGCTGACGCTCACGGCGGCCTGCCGGGCGATCTGTTCCGTGGTCAGCTCCTCGGTGTAGTGCGTCTGAATGTACTGCAGCATGACCTTGATGCGCTCGGCGTCCCGCAGTGCCTTGCCGGTGGCGTGACGGCGGGCGGCGGGGCGGTTGCTCACCAGCAGGAACAAAAGGCGGGAGAGCTGCCCGCGCACCTCGAATTCGTAGCCCGGCTCCTCCCGCACACCGGCGCGAAAGGCCTGCGCAATGGCCTGTACTGACTGTGCCTCCCATCCTTCGGCGGGGTGCAGAAGAATGCTGTGCAGGGCGGAGTCCTCAGTCACGGGGCGCAGATAATTCTGCCAGAACACGCTGTCCACCGTGCCGCCCACCAGCCGGGGGTGGAATACCACCGAATCCAGTAAGCATTCGCCGCCGATGCTGCGGCAGGCGTGCAGGACCCCGGCGTTGATGAACGCGCCGCAGCCTTCGGGCACGATGAAGCTCTCCGGCCCGGCGGTGACCACGGCCTGACCACGGGTGACCATGAGGATCTCCAGCTCATCGTGCCAGTGCCACGGCACCGGATTGCCGTCCAGATCGTCATGGTAAAAGGCGGCGGGGAAGGCCGCGGTGCCGTGTGCCACCAGCTCGCGCCCGTGGGCGTCGGTGGCGGCGGAACAGATGGATACCGACATATCGAAAACGCTCCTTTATCAGGAAGATTGAAGATTTTGTGTAATCAATACGGCGATTTGATGCTAACAAATCGCCGTGCATGATGATATAATCGTATCATGGAACAAGGAGGAGCGCAAGATGGTACATTTGCTTTTGGTCGTCATCTATTTGGCGTTTATCGGACTTGGTCTGCCGGATTCCCTGCTGGGGGCCGCGTGGCCTTTGATGTACGGGCCGATGGGGGTGCCCGTGTCCTGGGCGGGCGGCATCTCCATGATCATCTCGCTGGGCACGGTGATCTCCAGCCTGAACAGCGACCGCCTTACCCGGGCGCTGGGCGCTGGGAAGGTCACGGCCATCAGTACGGCAATGACTATGTTGGCGCTGTTCGGATTTTCGGTGAGCCGGGAGTATTGGATGCTGTGCCTGCTGGCCGTTCCGTATGGTCTGGGCGCGGGCAGTGTGGATGCGGCGCTGAACAACTATGTGGCTCTGCACTACGCCAGCCGCCACATGAGCTGGCTGCACTGTATGTGGGGCGTGGGTGCTTCCATCGGCCCGATGGTGCTCACCCGGGCGCTGGCGGGCGGTCTGGGCTGGGAT
Organism: Oscillospiraceae bacterium; assembly: GCA_045118955.1. GTDB lineage: Bacteria > Bacillota > Clostridia > Oscillospirales > Ruminococcaceae > SFJ001. Next base: position 3,677 of record JBGVKB010000024.1, read on the forward strand.
GCCGGCTACCGCCATGTGGCGCTGATGCAGTTGGCGCTGGCGGCGCTGCTGTTCCTGAGCCTGCCCCTGTGGAAGCACAGCCCCGGCGAGGAGAGCGAAGCGGAGGGAGCGCCCGCCCCGCTGCGCCTGCCGCAGGTGCTGGCGGTGCCGGGGGCAAAGGCGGCGCTGGCGACCTTCTTCTGCTACTGCGCGCTGGAGCAGACCGCGGGCCTATGGGGTGCGAGCTACCTGAACCTGCACTGGGGGCTGTCCTCGGAGGAGGCCGCCGCCGGCGCCGGGCTGTTCTATATGGGCATCACCGCCGGGCGTGCGGTCTGTGGGTTTATCACCCTGAAGCTGAGCGACCGTCAGATGGTGCGGCTGGGCTGTGGGGTCATCGGTCTGGGTGTGCTGGCGTTGGCTCTGCCCCTCGGCATGGGAGCCGCCAAGGCCGGCCTTGTGCTGGTGGGAGTGGGCTGTGCGCCCATCTTCCCCAGTCTGCTGCACGCCACGCCGGACAACTTCGGGGCGGAGCGCTCGCAGGCGCTGGTGGGCGTTCAGATGGCCAGCGCCTATGTGGGCACCTGCCTTGCGCCGCCGGTGTTCGGCTTGCTGGCGGGATGGCTGGGCACCGGCCTGCTGCCGGTGTATCTGCTGACGCTGCTGGCCGTGATGGCGGCGGCTGATCGCGCACTGTGCCGGACGGTGGACAACGCCCGGGCGCGTGCCTGATAAAAAGCAAAAAAGCACGCCGGTGCAGCCCTGTGAGGCCGCATCGGCGTGCTTCTTTTTTATAAGTAGGGGATGCTCAGGGGATCAGCCCAGAACGTGACCCAGGAAGTAAGGCCACTGGATCATCCACCAAGGCCAGTCGTGGTTCACGTCGGTACCCCAGATGTCGATCCAGGCGTTGATGCCCTTGCTGGCGAGGACGTCCTTCAGCTCGCGGGTGCTGGCCAGCAGCTCGTCCTCCCAAGCGCCCTGACCGACGCTGACGATGAAGGACTGAGCCTGATTGTACAGCGCGATGTGGGGATGGTCGTTGGGCATCAGGGGCAGGAAGTTCAGGGGGCTGTTGGCGTAGACTAGGTCGTCCATGTAATCGCCGAAGAACATATCGGCGCGGTAGCAGCCGGACATGGCGATGGTGCCGTTGAACACGTCGGGACGGCGCAGGAAGTAGTTCACCGCGTGGCTGGCGCCCATGCTGCAGCCGGCCGCGATGATCTGGCCCATATACTGGCCGCCGTTGATCTCGTGGAAGCGGGGGATCAGCTCCTCAATGATGTAGTTGAACCAGCGCTCATGCATCTCGATGCGGGGACGGGCGGGGCCGTTGTTGTCCCAGCTCTCCTTGTCGATGGAGTCCACACAGATCATCTGCATACGGCCGCTGTCGATCCAGGGAGCGGCCAGCTCGTGCATCTTGCGGTCCTCGAAGTCGAAGAAGCGGCCGCCCTGGCAGGGGAACACCAGAACGGGACGACCGGCATGACCGTAGATCTTGAACTCCATGTCGCGGTTCAGATGATGGCTGTACTCCTTATAGTAACGGATCTCCATGGGAAATCATTCCTTTCGATGTTTGTTTTTCAGCAAAAACGATTTTGCTCGGGCGAGTACTCGTACCCGATCCCGGCCAGTGCGGCGCAGAGATCGGTCTCGCTGAGATCCAAATCCTCGCACAGGGCGCACAGGGAAGGGTAGCGGTCCCGCAATTGGGTGTTGATGTAGCTCAGCAGCATCACGGGATCCTTGGGAATGCTCATAGTTCTACCTCTTTGCCCCAGTAAAGGGGTCGGATACAAGAAAAGCCGGCCACGGGGTGTGACCGGCCTAATGCACTGTTGGATCAGATAGCGCGGGTAACCTTACCCGAACGCAGACAACGGGTGCAGGCGTGAATATACTTGGGAGACCCATCAACGATCGCCTTCACGCGCTTCACATTGGGCTTCCAGGTACGGTTGCTCCGACGATGAGAGTGGGAAACCTGGATACCGAAGGTCACGCCCTTACCACAACAATCACACTTTGCCATTCTGCTGCACCTCCTCGTAATCAAATCGCTAGATTAGTTTATCAAATTTCAGCGCAAAATGCAAGCATTTTTTTGAAATATTACAAAAAACTTTTGCGCACATCCTCCCCGCCCATTTTATGGGGGCCGGAAGGGGAGAACGAACGGCCCGACGCGCACTTTTTTGGTGCCTTAAAGACCGACTAAAATAATATATCACAGCTTTCGCGTTTTTTCAAGAGGAAAGTGCGCAAAACGGGGCTTGAGCTTTATCGGGCTTGGGGCTATAATTATCTTGTATTATTATGGCTCGATGTACCCTTTTTTGATGGCGCGGAGAAAAGACGCTGCACGGGTGCGGCGGGCGCTCTTACATAATATAAACACACTGACAGCCGCAGGCGCGGGAGCGGCTCCGCGCCCTGCAAGGAGGCACGCTATGTCCCTGTTGAACCCCGCGAGACTGCTCATCTATGTGCTGCGCGCGCTGTGTATGCTCATCAGCCTGCCCGCCCACGAGGCGGCGCACGCCCTGTCGGCGCTGGTGCTGGGCGACGACACCGCCCGCAACGAGGGGCGGCTCACCCTGAACCCCTTTGCCCACTTCAATTTGCTGGGCACCCTGAGCTTCATCCTGCTCGGCATCGGCTGGGCGGACCCGGTGCCGGTGGATCCGCGCCGCTTCCGCAGCGTCAGTCCCCGGGTAGGCATGGCGCTGACCGCCGCTGCCGGCCCGCTCACCAATCTGCTGCTGGCCTTTGTGTCGGTGGTGGCGTACAAGTTTGTCTACTATCTGGCGCCGGACACGGTGCTGATGGCGTTCGTGCTGTACTTTTTCAACAATCTGGCGGTGATGAATCTGGCGCTGGCGGCCTTCAACCTGCTGCCGCTGCCCCCCTTTGACGGAAGCCGTCTGTTCAGCCTGCTGCTGCCCGCCGGGCTGTACCGCAAGAGCATCCAGTACGAGCGGTACATTTTCTTTGTCATTTTCGCGCTGCTGATGCTGGGGGTGATGGACGCGCCCCTTGCCATGATGCAGAATGCCCTGTGGGATTTTCTGAACTGGTCCACCCGCTTTGTGGAGGTGGTGCTGGGGCTGGCCGGCCCCGTGGGCACTGCTGTATAAGTGAAACGTTTGTGAGGAATTATGGAAGCGATCACCTTTCGGCTAGAGGAGTTTGAAGGCCCTCTGGATCTTCTGCTCTATCTGGTGAGCAAAAATAAAATGGATCTGCACGACATCCCCATTCTGGAGCTGATCGAGCAGTACACCGCCATCATCGACCAACTGGAGGAGCGCCGGATGGAGGTGGCCAGCGAGTTCATCGAGATGGCCGCTCGTCTGGTGCAGATGAAAAGCTACCTGCTGCTGCCCCGCAGCGAGGAGGCTGAGCGGATGCGCGAGGAGCTGACCGGCGAGCTGATCGAGTACAGCACCTGCCGCAAGGTGGCCAAACGGCTGGGCGTCATGGCGTCCAATTCCTTCATGGCGGTGCGCAAGCCCGCCGAGATGGAGCCGGATCACACCTACCTGCACCGCCACGAGGCGTCCCTGCTGCAGCAGGCGTGGTTCAGCCTGATGGGCCGCAGCGTGCGCAAGAAAAAGCCCCGTCAGGAGCAGTTCGAGCCGCTGGTGGCCGCCCCCTTCGTGTCAGTGGCGAGCCGGGTGGTGTACCTGCTGCGCGGCCTGACCGGCGGCAGCATCCGCCGCCTGCGGCAGATGTTCCGCCCGGGCGCGGGCCGCAGTGAAACAGTGGCGACCTTTCTGGCGGTGCTGGAACTGATCCGCGCCGGGCGCATCTCCATCGACGAACAGGAAGCGGTGACCCTGACCCGCGGCAAGGTGCGGGGCACCAAAGAGGTGACAAAATGGAACTGAAGCAATATCAGGGCGCGCTGGAGGCGATGCTGTTCGCCCATGCGGAGCCTATCAGCAGCGCCCGGCTGGCCGAGGTGCTGGAGATCGAGGAACCGGTGGTGGAGCGGCTGCTGCTCAACCTGAGCGGCGAGCTGATGGAGGACGACCGGGGTCTGACCCTGCTCCATCTGGAGGACCGCTGGCAGCTTGCCACCAAGAACGAGTATGCGCCCTATGTGAAGCGGGTGCTGGACACCCGCCGCAACACCCCGCTGAGCCAGGCCGCGCTGGAGGTGCTGGCGGTGATCGCCTACAACCAGCCGGTCAGCCGCAGCTTCATCGATCAGGTGCGCGGCGTGGATTCCTCCTCGGTGGTGTCCGGCCTGCTGGAAAAGGGGCTGATCACCGAGGCGGGACGTCTGGATCTGCCCGGCCGTCCGGTGAGCTTTGCCACCACCGATGTATTTCTGCGGGCGTTCGGCCTGTCCAGCCTGAGCCAGCTTCCCAGCCTGCACGGCGATGACCTGCCGCTGGAGGAGCTGGTCAAGACCGGTCTGCCCCCGCTGGAAGGGGAGGAGGGCTGAGCCATGCCGGCGGTTTTGTGGACCGTTGCAAAGGTACTGCTGATCCTGCTGGCCGCGGTGCTGGGGCTGGTGCTTTTTGTGCTGCTCATCCCCGTCACAGTGGGGCTGCAGTCAGAAAGCGGGGCGTTCCGGGTCTGGCTGCGGCTGTGGTTCGTAAAGTTCGGGGTGTTCCCGGTGCCCCCTTGGCTGCAGAAGCTCATCGACCGCTTCGGCGGCGGTGAAAAAAAGGAGAAGCCCCCAAAAGAAAAAAAGCCGAAGACCGAGCCTGTTAAGGCGGCTGCGCGGCAGTCCTCGCCCCTGCAAAAGCTGCTGGAGCTGCTGGAAAAGATACGGCTCATCGCGGCGAACGCGGGATGGTTTTTGAAGAGGGTCTTCTGGTCGCTGCGCATCCGCCACATCCGGGTGCTGGTGCCGGTGGGCGGCGAGGACGTGGCCAAGGTGGGCATCCAATGCGGGCGCGTCCACGCGGCGCTGGGCGCGGCGCTGGGGGTGCTGCAGAACTACTTCAGGATGCAGTTCGATCAGCTCTATGTGGAGCCGGATTTCACCGGGCAGAGCCGTCAAAAACCGGTGTTCGCCTGTGAGATCACTGCCCACGGTATCTCCATTGTCATCGCGGCGGCGGTGGTGCTGGTGCGGCTGGTGCGCGAGGGCTTTTTTGACGGACCGCAAAGGCAGGATGCCCTTGCAAAAAAGCGCAGTATATGATTATAATGGTATCAGCGGTACTGCCGCTGTGTGACCGATATCGAACCAAGGGAGGACAAACCTTATGGCAGAACATGCGATCAACGGCCTGATGGGCGTTACCATGGACAAGATCCGCGAGCTGGTGGATTCCAACACCATCATCGGCAACCCCATCAACATGGACGGCGGCGTCACCATCCTGCCCGTGTCCAAGGTGACCTTCGGTGTGGCCACCGGCGGCTCTGATTTTTCCGGCAAGGGCAACAAGGACCTGTTCGGCGGCGGCACCGGTGCCGGCGTCACCGTTTCTCCGGTGGCGTTTCTGGTGGTGAAGGGCGGCAACGTGCGCACCATCCAGCTGGCGGATGCCAACAACAGTTTGGAGCGGGCCATCACCATGCTGCCCGAGCTGGTGGACAAGCTGGGCGAGCTGCTGCGCAAGGAGAAGCCCGCCGACCCCGCGGTGGAGTACACCGTGGAGCAGCCTCCTGTTGAGGCGTGACAGGCAAACATCATCGACCGGGGCACAGCGGCCGCGCTGCCGCCCCTGTTTTTTGTAAAAGGATTTGGAGGATTATGGCACAGGAACGCATTCAGAAGGTGATGGCCGAGCAGGGGCTCTGCTCCCGCCGCGCCGCGGAACAGATCATTGAGGAGGGCCGTGTCAAGGTGAACGGCCACCCCGTCAAGCTCGGCGACAAGATGGATCCCCATCAGGACATCCTCTCGGTGGATGGCCAGCGGGTCTACATCGAGCGCAAGCGCGAATTCTACTACTATATGCTCAACAAGCCCCGGGGCTTCGTGACCACCACCAGCGACGAGCTGGGCCGCAAGACGGTCATGGATCTGATGAAGGACGTGCCGGTCCGGGTGTTCCCGGTGGGCCGTCTGGACAAGGACAGCGAGGGTCTGCTGCTGCTGACCAACGACGGCAGCTTTGCCAACCTGATGATGCACCCCTCCCACGGTGTCAGCAAGCTGTACCGTGTGACCGTGCGCCCCCGCGCCACCGAGGAGCAGGTGGTGGCCCTGAGCAAGGGCGTGACGCTGGACGATGGCACCGTCACCCAGCCCGCGGTGATCAACGTGGTGGTGGACGAGCCGGAGCGCACCGTGATGGAGATGACCATCCGCGAGGGCAAGAACCGCGAGATCCGCCGTATGTGCGAGGCGGTGGGGCTGGAGGTCATCCGCCTGCGCCGCAACGCCATGGGCGCTGTGAAGCTGGGGATGCTGCAGCCCGGCGAGTACCGCGAGCTGGCCAAGAGCGAGCTGAATGCTCTGCGCGCCGCCGCTCAGCGCGGCGTGGGCCGGGCACGCACCGAGGCCGCCGCGAAGCCCGCCGGCGGGGCGCGCAAACCCGCAAACGGGGCTGCCCGGCGCCCCGGCGGTCCCAAACAGGGCCGCAAGGGTTGAGGAAACGTGAGTTTTTGTGAAGGAAGGGCGTTTTTTCTCCCTTTTTTTCGCGAAAACTCTTGTGAGGTTTTTTCTAAAATAGTATAATGTAACCAACTTTGAATTTGGATTTTAGGAGGGCTGTTCATGGCTTCTAACAAGCTTGGCAAGAACGACATTCTTGCCGCATTCTTCGACGAAGGGTCCTACACTGCGCTGTTTGCGGACGGCGCGGTCAACGCTGCCTTCGGCTGCACCGGCGGCCAGCCGGCTTACGCCGTCTGCCAGTGTGGTGAGGCGGTCGCCGCAAAGGACGTGGAGAAGATCGTCACCATTCTGGAGATGGCCGCTAAGACCGGCAATCCCGTGGTGACCTTCTATGACTCCGTGGGTGCCAAGCTGGAGGAAGGCCTGGACATTCTGGCTGCCAACACCAAGCTGGCCTCTGCCATTGCTAAGATCTCCGGCGTCGTGCCCCAGGTGGCCGTCGTTCTGGGCGTCTGCGGCGGCAGCGCTGCTCTGGCCGCCGCCAGCGCCGATGTGTGCGTGATGGCTGAGGATGCTGAGCTGTTCTTCACCGCTCCCGTCAACAGCGCTGTTGCCGGCGATGAGGTCGAGGGTGCCGGCAGCGCCGCTCTGGCCGCCAAGGCCGGTGTGGCCACCATCGTGGCGGAGGATGCCATTGCCGAGGCTGCCAAGCTGGTGGCTCTGCTGCCCGCCAACAATCTGGCCGGCCCCGCCCTGTTTGACGCCGAGGCTCCCAAGGCTGCGTTCCCCGCCCAGTACAAGGCCGCCGATGCCGCCGCCGCTCTGGCTGACGAGGGCAGCCTGGTGGAGCTGTACGCCGCCTTCGGCGAGAACGTCTACACCGCTCTGGGCACCGTCAACGGCATCGCCGTGGGCATCGCCGCCACCGAGCCTGCCGGCCTGTGCCACAGCTGCGTGTCCAAGCTGGCCCGCTTTGTGCGCCTGTGCGATGCCTTCAGTATCCCTGTTGTGACCGTGGTCAACAGCGAGGGCTTCATCCCCAGCGTGTCCGACGATGTGGCTGGCGGCATCCGTGAGGCTGCCCGCCTGACCGCCACCTACGCTGATGCCACCACCGCCAAGGTCGCTGTGGTCGCCGGCAAGGCCGCCGGTCCTGTCTACACCGCTCTGTGCAACGCTGACGTGGTCATCGCCATGGAGAAGGGCGTCATCGCCCCCGTGGATCCCACCGTCGCTGTTACCGTCCTGTACAAGGATGAGATCGACGCCGCTCCCAGCATTCCCGCCGCCACCCAGGCCAAGGCTGCTGCCTACGCCAAGGATGTGTGCGGTGCTCAGGCTGCCATCGAGGCCGGTCTGGCCACCTTCGCTGCGGATACCGCTTCCGTGCGCGGTCTGCTGGTTGCCGGTCTGGACATGATGGCCAACAAGCGCGTGCAGCGCCTGCCCAAGAAGCATGGCGACATGGCTCTGTGAATAGATCGATCAAATAACGATACATAAAGATTTTAGGAGGAACTAACATGAAGTACTTCAACATCACCGTCAATGGCGTCGCTTACAACGTTACCGTCGAGGAGACCGTCGCTGGCGCTGCTCCTGTGGCTGCTCCCGCTCCCGTGGCCGCTCCTGCTCCTGTGGCTGCTCCCGCTCCCGTGGCCGCTCCTGCTCCTGTGGCTGCTCCCGCCCCCGTGGCCGCTCCTGCTCCCGCCGCTGCTCCCGCTGCTGCTCCTGCTGCCGGCTCCGTGCAGGTCAATGCTCCCATGCCCGGCAACATCCTGGACGTGAAGGTCGCCCCCGGCGCCGCTGTTCAGGCCGGTGACATTCTGGTCATCCTGGAGGCCATGAAGATGGAGAACGAGATCGTTGCTCCTCAGGACGGCACCGTTGCTTCTGTGGCCGTCAGCAAGGGCGCTGTGGTCAACACCGGCGATCTGCTGGTCTCCATGAACTAAGACGTTCCCAAGACTGTTTAACGAGGTGATGACATTGGCTAAACCCGTCAAGATTACTGAGGTCGTCCTGCGCGATGCCCATCAGTCCCTGCTGGCCACCCGTATGACCACCGACGAGATGCGCCCCATCCTGCGTGCCATGGATGACGTGGGCTACTACTCCGTCGAGTGCTGGGGCGGCGCCACCTTTGACTCCTGCATCCGCTTCCTGGACGAGGATCCGTGGGAGCGTCTGCGCACTCTGCGCAAGGAGATGCCCAACACCAAGCTGCAGATGCTGTTCCGCGGCCAGAA
>JBGVKB010000025.1:0-9543 GCA_045118955.1 Oscillospiraceae bacterium
GCTCGTCCGTCCAAACGCAAAAAGACAGCCTCACAGCGGCCCCTTGACCTTTTCGTCCCAGTCCGACAGGGCGGCGGCCTCCTCCTCGTTGGGCCGGAGGGTGGCCCGGTCGGCGGTGTGGCCGGGGCCGTGCAGACCCAGGTCGTTCTTCATGGTGCTGGCGGCGCCGATGGCGGCGCGGCCGTATTTTTTGCGGATGGCGTCCAGACTGCTCTCCAGCCGCTCCCGCTTGGGGTCGGGCTGGGGCACGTCCTCAAACAGGCTCTGCTGCACCGCCGCAGGCTCCTCGGTGATGTGCTGGGCGGTGACGGTCAGCATCCGGATGGGGCGGCTCAGCACCCAGTTGGCGGTCACCAGCTCCCAGCAGGCGGCGGCCAGGTCGCGGGCCAGGTGGGTGCTCTGGGGCAGCTTTTTCTGGCGGGTGATGGAGTGGAACTCCGGGTCGCGGATGGTGACCTGCACCCCGTTCGCCCACAGGCCGTGGCGGCGCAGCCGGCCGGCCACCTCGTCGCACAGGGCGGCAAGGGCGGTGCGGATGTCCGCCGCCCCCTCCAGATTGCGGCGGAAGGTCATGCCGTTGCCCACGCTCTTCACCGGGTCGCTCTCGCCCACAAGGCGCACCGGCGCGTCGTCCTCGCCCCGGGCGTAGCGGCTCAGCTCGCCCCCCAGCTTGCCCAGCAGCCGGGTCAGGTCGGCGGGGTCGGCGGCGGCGAGCTGCCCGATGGTGGTGATGCCCAGCATCCCGAGCTGCTTGCGGGCGGCCTTGCCCACATACAGCAGGTCCCCCACCGGCAGCGGCCAGACGATGCGCTCCACGTCCTCCGGGCGGATGACCGTGGTGGCGTTGGGCTTTTTGTAGTCGCTGCCCAGCTTGGCAAAAATTTTGTTGAAGCTCACCCCCACGCTGATGGTCAGCCCGGTGGTCTCGCGCACCTCGCTGCGGATCTGGTTCGCCAGCGCGAGGGGGCTTTTGGCGAACAGGTGCCAGGTGTGGGTGATGTCCAGCCAGCTCTCGTCGATGCCGAAGGCCTCCACCCGGTCGCTGTATTTCTGATAGATGCCGTTGATGACCCGGCTGTAGTGGCTGTACTTCTCCCGGTGGGGCGGCAGCAGCACCAGATGGGGGCACTTGGCGCGGGCGCTCCAGATGGTCTCGGCGGTCTGCACCCCGTACTGCTTGGCCGGCTCGTTCTTGGCCAGCACGATGCCGTGGCGGCCCTCCGGGTCGCCGCAGACCGCCACCGGGGTGCCCATCAGCTCCGGGTGGGCCAGCAGCTCCACGCTGGCGAAAAAGCTGTTGCAGTCGCAGTGCAAAACCCAGCGGTCGGGCGTCATGGGCGGGGCCTCCTTTCGGCGTTGTTCTCAGCCCCATTATACCACACCCCGCCGCCCTCCGCGCCCCATCTTCCAAAAACTGGGCAAAAACACACACATCGGACAAGTCCTGTTCATATTCCGATGGTATCATAGCCGCGTAAAGGAGCGTGAGACCATGCAGCTTCATCCCTTTGAGCCATACGAGCTGCTGTGGCTGTTTTTCATCTACTCGTTTTTGGGCTGGTGCGCCGAGGTGGCCTACGCCGCCATGACCACCGGCCGGCTGGTGAACCGGGGCTTCCTCAACGGCCCCCTGTGCCCCATTTACGGCTTCGGCATGGCGGCGGTGCTGACCCTGCTGCTGCCCCTGCAGGAGAGCCTGCCGGTGCTGGTGGCCGGCTCCATGCTGCTGACCACCCTCATCGAGCTGGCGGGCGGCTGGGCGCTCAAGACCCTGTTCCACACCCGCTGGTGGGATTACAGCGACAAACCGCTGAATCTGGGCGGATACATCTGCCTTGAGTTCAGCGTGTACTGGGGCGTGGGCGCGGCGGTGATGGTGCGGCTGGTGCACCCGCAGCTCTTCCGGCTGGTGGGCTGGCTGCCCCGCCCGCTGGGCTGGGCGATGCTGGCGGTGCTGGCCGGGCTGTTCGCGGTGGACTTTGCCGCCACCCTCAAGACCATCGCCGGGCTGGAGCACCGGCTGGAGGAGCTGGACGCGGCGGCGGCGTCCCTGCGGGCGTACAGCGACCGGCTCACCGCCCGGGTGGGCGGCGCGGCGCTGGAGCTGGACGAGCGGCTGGACGAGGGCAGGGAGGAGCTGGAGGCCCGCCGCCTTGCCGCCGAAGTGGAGCTGGAGGACCGGCTCACCGAAGCCCGGGCGGAGTATCTGGAGGAGCGGGCGGAGCTTCAGGCGCGGCTCGACCTGCTGCGGGCGGAGCTTCTGGACAGCCGCCTTGCGGCCAACCGGCGGGCGCACCGGCTGCTGCGGGCCTTCCCCCGCATGGAAAACCTGCGCCACACCGGCCTTTTGGCCGAGCTGCGCGACCGTCTGGAGCGCTGAACCCCACCCAAAACAGGCAAAAAAAGGCACCCGCCCTGCGCGAACACACGCAGGCGGGTGCTTTCTTTTTGTTTGGCGGGGTTTGGTGCGGGCGGTCAGTACTCGCCGCCCACCCAGCGCTCCCGGGTCTCCCACACGGCTCTGCCGGCGGCAAGGCTGGCAGGTACGTTCAGGATGCGCTGGTTCTCACTGCCCCGAAAGCGCAGGCTCAGGCTGCGCTGCGCCTCCAGAAACGGCCCGTCCACCAGAATGTCCAGACCTTCCAGCAGGGCCATGCGGTCGGGGTCGCCCTCGGCCAGCAGCTCCTCAAAGGTGTAGCCGGTGTAGCTGGCCACCTCGTAGCCGGCGGCCTTCAGCAGGCGGGCGGCCTCGGCGTGGGCGGCTGCCTGTGCAAACGGCTCGCCGCCGGAGAAGGTCACCCCCCGCACCAGCGGGTTGCGCTTCACATGGGCCAGCAGCTCCTCGGCGGTCACCTCAAAGCCGCCCTCAAAGGGCCAGGTCTCGGGGTTGTGGCAGCCGGGGCAGTGGTGCGGGCAGCCCTGACAGAAGGTGGTGAACCGGATGCCCGGCCCGTCCACGATGCTGTCCCCGGCGAAGCCCGCCAGCTTCAGGCTCACAGGCCGGTGCCGTGCTTCACACGGTCGCGCTCCTCGGCCTTCTTGGCATCGTTCCACTTATCCATGGTGCCCACCAGATAGCCGGTGATGCGGCGGATGCGCTCAAACTCCACATCCTTGCCAACGACGGACTGACGCTGCATAGCAGACATAATAGTTCCTCCTTTATAAAGGTGAGCGGGCGGTGCGCCCGCGGCGGTTCGGGTTCGGGTCGTTCTCTCTGCAAGACCATCCTAGCATGGCCCGGCGGGGCGATGCGGTTGCCGCGGCAACAAACATCAGTCGCAGCCGCAGAACTTGGGCACGCTGGGGTACTTCTTGCGCAGCTCCTCCAGCTTCTCGGCGCTCAGGGCCTCGCCGCTGCGGCGGCCGCAGCGGGGGCACACGTCCCCGATGACGCCCACATAGCCGCAGACCGGGTCGCGGTCCACCGGGTGGTTGATGCTGCCGTAGCCGATGCCCGCGTCGTGCATACAGCGCACCACGCTCTCAAAGGCCTCCACGTTGTTGGCGGTGTCGCCGTCCAGCTCCACATAGCTGATGTGGCCGGCGTTGGTCAGGGCGTGGTAGGGGGCCTCGGTCTGGATCTTGTCGTAGGCGGAGATGTCGTACCACACCGGCACATGGAAGCTGTTGGTGTAGTACTCCCGGTCGGTGACGCCGGGGATCACGCCGTAGCGCTTGCGGTCCATGCCCACAAAGCGGCCGGACAGGCCCTCGGCGGGGGTGGCCAGCAGGCCGTAGTTCATCTTGGTCTCCTGGGCCTTGCGGTCGCAGAAGGCGCGCATATAGCCCACGATCTCCAGACCCTTCTGCTGCATCTCGGCGCTCTCGCCGTGGTGGTGGCCGTACAGGGCGGTCAGGGTCTCGGCCAGACCGATGAAGCCGATGGACAGGCTGCCGTGCTTGAGCACCTCGCCCACCGTGTCGTTGATGCTCAGCTTGTCGCTGTCCAGCCACACGCCCTGACCCATCAGGAACGGGTAGTTGTAGACGTGCTTGGCGGCCTGAATGTGGTAGCGGTCCATGAGCTGACCGGCGGCCAGCTCCAGCACCTCGTCCAGCTTCTTGTAGAACAGCGCCTCGTCGCCGTGGGCCTCGATGGCCACGCGGGGCAGGTTGATGGAGGTGAAGCTCAGGTTGCCGCGGCTGAAGGAGATCTGCTGGTCGGGGTCGTAGACGTTGGTCATCACCCGGGTGCGGCAGCCCATGGTGGCCACCTCGGTCTCGGGGCGGCCGGGCACATAGTACTGCAGGTTGAAGGGGCTGTCCAGGAACACATAGTTGGGGAACAGCCGCTTGGCGCTGACCCGCATGCTCAGCTTGAACAGGTCGTAGTTGAGGTCGCTCTCGTTGTAGTTGACCCCCTCTTTCACCTTAAAGATGTGGATGGGGAAGATGGCGGTCTCGCCGTGGCCCAGGCCGGCCTCCAGCGCCAGCAGGGTGTTGCGGATGGCCATGCGGCCCTCGGGGGTGGTGTCGGTGCCGTAGTTGATGCTGCTGAAGGGGGTCTGGGCACCGGCGCGGCTGTGCATGGTGTTCAGGTTGTGGATGAAGCCCTCCATGGCCTGGTAGGTCTCCCGGTCGGTCTCCATCACGGCGCGGCGGCGGCTGCGGGCCACCAGCTCGGCACACTTCTCCACGCTCAGGCCGGTGTCGTCGGCGATGGCCTGTGCCACCTTCGCGTCGAACTCCTCCGCGTCGCGGCCCATGCGGGGGGTGCCCACCGCGGCCACAAGGCTCTTGAAGTGGTCGAGGCGGCCGTCCTGATCCAGCACCACCTCCACCGCGTCCGCCAGCTTGCGGGAGTAGTAGCGGGCAAAGCTCTTGGCGATGCCCTCGGCCATGGTGTAGTCGAAGTTGGGCACGCCCTGACCGCCGTGCTGGTCGTTCTGGTTGGCCTGAATGGCGATGGCGGCCAGCGCGGCGTAGCTGGCGATGGACATCGGCTCCCGCAGGAAGCCGTGGCCGGTGGAGAAGCCCCCGTGGAACAGCTTCAGCAGGTCGATCTGGCAGCAGGTCTCGGTGAGGGCGTAGAAGTCGAAGTCGTGGATGTGGATGTCGCCCTCCCGGTGGGCGATGGCCTGCTCCGGGGTGAGCAGGTGGGAGGCGTTGTAGGCCTTGGCGGCGCTGGTGCCCATCTGCAGCATGGCGCCCATGCTGCCGTTGCCGTCAATGTTGGCGTTGTCCCGCTTCAGGTTGGAGTAGCGGGCGTCCACGTTGACGATCTCGTCGATGGCCTGCATCAGGCTGGTGTTGGCCTCCCGGATGCGGGTGCGGTTGGCCCGGTAGAGGATGTACTTCTTGGCGGCCTCCTCGTGGCCGGTCTCCATCAGGGCCTTCTCGACCTGATCCTGCACCTGCTCGATCTGGGGGGAGCAGTCCTCGCCGCAGATGTCGGCGATCTTCTCGGTGACCAGATTGGCGATGCGGGCGGCCTCGGCGGCGCTCTCCTCGCCGCAGGCGGTGAGTGCCTTCAGGATGGCCTTTGCGATCTTGCCCTCGTCGAACAGGACCTCGCGGCCATCGCGCTTGATGATGCTCTTAATCATGGAGTTCCTCCTGAGTAGTCTGGTGGGTGTGGGGGGATATGTGAGGGCAGGCGCGGCAGCGCAAAAATGCCCGCGCACCCGCCGGATTGGCAGAAAAAACGACCCGGTCACGGCGGAACAAGCAGAGCGCCCCGGAGCGGCCGCGGTCGGTAATAACGGGCGGCCTGTCAACAAAAAGTATATTTAGGGCCCGATGCGGTGCAGTTAATATTATGCCACTAGATGTTGTGCCCGTCAAGTCACTATACTACAGAATCTTCACCAAAAAAGGCCGGAAAAATTTTGCATCTTTGGCGTGTGTATGATACTATTTTTACTTGACAAGAGCCATTTGACCGAGGGGGAAAGACAGATGCCGACCAAAACCACCACCCGCCGTACCGCGGCGGGCATCCCGTACACGCTGGTGCGCGGCGGGGTGAAGAACTTCAATCTGAGGGTCTGCACCGACGGCACCGTGCGCCTGAGCGTGCCCGCCCGGGCGACGCTGGCGCAGGCCGATGACATGGTGGCGCGGCACGCGGACTGGCTCACCGCGCGGCTTGGCGAGCTGCGGCAGCGCGGCGAAGCGCCCCTGCCGGACAGGGCGGCGGCGCTGGCGCTGTTCACGGCGGTGAGCGAGCGGTACTACCCGCTGTTCGCCGAGGTGCTGGGGGGCGAGCGCCCCGAGCTGCGGGTGCGGGACATGAAGAGCCGCTGGGGAGTGTGCGCCCCCGGCAAACGCCGCATCACGCTGGCACTGCGCCTGGCCGCCCGCCCCCTGGAGCAGGTGGAATATGTGGTGCTGCACGAATACTGCCACTTTGTCCACCCGGACCACCAGGCGGGGTTCTGGGCGCTGATGACCCGCCTGATGCCCGACTGCAAGCAGCGGAGACAGGCGTTAAGGCGGGGGTGAGGGTCGGGAGCTGCGGCGGTGCAGCCGCCCCTCTGCCACAGCAACGCCCCCCGCGCAGAGCGCGGCCTTCCCCCAAAAAACCAACGATATCACTTTTTCATCCAAAAGCGTGCTATAAGTAAAACTTATACAGCGCCCATTGGAAATGCAATAAACCGGGACACACCCCCAAACCGATTGACAAATCACGAATACACTGCTAGAATTTGTACAAAATCCCCTGCATATCATCAGTTTGACGAGTTAAAGCGTTTGAGCGGAACTCAGTAACCCCGCCCCGCATCTGCAGAGAGCTGCCGGTTCGGTGCAAGGCAGTGGTGCAGGCCGGGTGAATTCCTTCCGCGATGCTGTGGGCTGAAGGCCGCAAGGCTGGGTAGGCTCTACCGGCGGCGGGCCGTTATCCCCGCGAGGGTGTGCGCGCGCACCCGCCGAGGCCCGCGCCGCGAGACGCGGGCAAAGCAGAGTGGTACCACGGCGTTTTCCACCGTCCCTGCTTCCCCCTTGCCGGGGGAGGCGGGGGCGTTTTTATTTGTACCTCACGCGGCCGCGGCCGTGTCCGGAATAGAAAAAAAGGAGCATTCTACGATGAAAAAGATGATCTCTCTGGTTCTGGCTCTGGCCCTGTGCCTGAGCGTCTGCCTGATGACCGCCTGCGGCGGCAGCGCCGAGGCCGATTACACCGTGGGCGTGTGCCAGCTCATGGAGCATGAGTCGCTGGACAAGGCCACCCAGGGCTTTGTGGACGCGCTGAACGCCGAGATGAAGGCCGCCGGCAAGACCGTGGCCATCGACGCGCAGGTGGCCGGCGAGGCCAACCTCTGCACCACCGTCGTCAACACCTTCACCGCCAAGAACGTTGACCTCATTATGGCCAACGCCACCCCCGCCCTGCTGGCGGCGGCCAACGCCACCACCCAGAACGGCATCCCCGTGCTGGGCACCTCGGTCACCGACTATGCCGACACCTTCGCGGGCAACATCCCCGCCAACGTGTCCGGCACCTCCGACGCGGTGCCCTTTGACGAGCAGGCCCAGATGATGATCGACACGCTGGGTCTGGTCTCCGGCGACGTGGTGGGCGTGCTGTACTGCACCAACGAGTCCAACTCCCTGATCCAGTACGAGGCCGTCAAGGCGCTGTTTGAGGCCGAGGGCATCGTGGTCAACGCCTACACCTTCTCCGAGACCACCGAGCTGCAGGCGCTGGTCAACTCCGCGGTCAGCGAGATCAAGGCCCTGTACGTCCCCTCCGACAACACCGTGGCGCAGAATGACTCCATCGTGGGCACCATCTGCACCGAGAAGGGCATCCCCGTGTTCACCAGCTACGGCGGCGCGGTGTGCTACGCCAGCCTGGCCATCGACTACTACGCGCTGGGCGAGGAGACCGGCCGCATGGCGGCTCAGGTGCTGCTGAACGGCGTCAGCCCCGCCGACATCCAGATCGCCACCCTGACCCCCTCGGTGGTGTACAACGAGGAGCTGTGCGGCCAGCTCGGCATCGCCGTGCCCGCCAACTGATCCGAAACGAGGTAACACATGGCATTTCTGAACGCACTCCCCGGCGCGGTGGCGGAGGGTCTCATCTGGGGCCTGATGGCCATCGGCGTCTATGTGGCTTATAAAATTCTGGAGATCGCCGACCTGACGGTGGACGGTTCCATCTGCACCGGCGCCTGCGTGTGCGCGGTGCTCATCACCGGCGGTGTGCCCGCGTGGCTCAGCGTGCTGCTGGCCTTCGCGGCGGGCGCGCTGGCGGGGGTGGTCACCGGCCTGCTGCACACCGCGCTGGGCATCCCGTCCATTCTGGCGGGCATCCTCACCCAGCTCATTCTGTACTCGGTGAATCTGGCTATTTTGGGCGGCCGTTCGCTGATTTCCTTCGTGGGCGGTCAGCACCCGCTGCTGCTCTCCATGAGCAACAACCCCATGGCCATCGTCACCGCCGGGTGCATCGTGGCGGCGGTCATCGTGGGGCTGTGGCTGTTCTTCTACACCGAGCTGGGTCTGACCATCAAGTCCACCGGCGACAACCCGGACATGAGCCGCGCCCAGGGCGTGGATGTGAGCTTCAACAAGGTGCTGGGTCTGGCGGTGTCCAACGGCATCGTGGCGATGGCGGGCGCGCTGCTGGCCCAGTACAAAGGCTCCGCCAACATCAACGACGGCCGCGGTGCCATCGTCATCGGTCTGGCGGCCATCTTCATCGGCCTGTCGGTCTCGCTGAAGATCCGTCCCAACTTTGTGTGCAGCATGATCGGCGTGGTGGGCGGCGGCATCGTCTACTACATCATCTACAACTTTGTGGTGCTGATGGGTCTCAAGACCGACTATCTGAAGATGCTCTCCGCCCTGATCGTGGTGCTGTTCCTCGCGGTGCCCTACCTGAAGGGGGAGTACTTCTCCAAAAGCCCGGTGCCCCCCATGATGCCCGCCGAGCCGGGCGCGAACGGAGGTGAGGGCCATGCTTAAGATCACCAACCTGCAAAAGACCTTCAACCCCGGCACGGTGAACGCCAAGGCGGCGCTGACCGGCCTGAACCTGACCATCGCCGAGGGGCAGTTCGTCACGGTCATCGGCGGCAACGGCGCGGGCAAGTCCACCATGCTGAACGCCATCGCCGGCGTGTGGAAGCCCGACTACGGCACCATCGAGATCGACGGGGTGGACGTGACCGCCATGCCCGAGCACAAGCGCGCCTACCTGCTGGGTCGGGTGTTTCAGGACCCCATGAAGGGCACTGCCCCGGACATGGAGATCGCGGAAAATCTGGCCATCGCCGCCCGCCGCGGCACCAAGCGGCGGCTGGTGTGGGGCGTGCGCAAGGCCGAGCGGCAGAAGTACCGGGAGCTGCTGGCCGAGCTGGATCTGGGCCTTGAGGACCGGCTGTCCGGCAAGGTGGGCCTGCTGTCCGGCGGCCAGCGCCAGGCGCTGACCCTGCTGATGGCCACCCTGAAGCGCCCCAAGCTGCTGCTTCTGGACGAGCATACCGCCGCGCTGGACCCCAAGACCGCCGCCAAGGTGCTGGCGCTCACCGACAAACTGGTGACCGAAAACCACCTGACCACCCTGATGATCACCCACAATATGCACGA
>JBGVKB010000026.1:0-11332 GCA_045118955.1 Oscillospiraceae bacterium
GCCGCTTCCTGCACCACCAACTGCCTGGCCCCCATGGCCGACACCCTGAACAAGACCTTCCCCATCCAGAGCGGCATCATGACCACCGTTCACGCCTACACCGGCGATCAGATGATCCTGGACGGCCCCCAGCGCAAGGGTGACAAGCGTCGTGCCCGCGCCGGCGCCCAGAACATCGTTCCCAACAGCACCGGCGCTGCCAAGGCCATCGGCCTGGTCATCCCCGAGCTGAACGGCAAGCTGATCGGTTCCGCCCAGCGCGTTCCCGTTCCCACCGGCTCCACCACCATCCTGGTGGCCGTCGTCAAGGGCCAGAACGTGACCAAGGAGGCCATCAACGCCGCCATGAAGGCCGCTGCCAACCAGAGCTTCGGCTACAACGAGGAGGAGATCGTCTCCGCCGACGTCATCGGCATGAAGTACGGCAGCCTGTTCGACGCCACCCAGACCATGGTCACCAAGATCGACGACGAGACCTACCAGGTCCAGGTCGTGTCCTGGTACGACAACGAGAACAGCTACACCAGCCAGATGGTCCGCACCATCAAGTACTTCGCTGAGCTGTAAGCTGCTCTGACAGGCGTAAAGGCTTGACTGACAACTGAAAACTCCGCCCCCGGCTTCGCGCCGGGGGCGGAGTTTTTTGTTTTGCTCGCTTTATAGGGGCTGATCCTGTTCCGAGGGGACGTACTGCATGATGTCATCCACCGGACAGTTCAGGATGCGGCACAGGTCGTTGATGGTGGTGGTGTTCAGAGGCTTGTTGCGGCGCAGCTTGTCGATGGTGGAGGAGGAGATGCGGTGGTTCTTGATGAGGGTGTAGGTAGACTCCCCCGAACGGCGCAGCGTTTCCCAAAACGGGTCGTATACGATCACAGCAGCACCCCCTACGCTCTATGCTTGCATCATAAAGTATGGGCGCGTTCTTGACTATAGTCGTTAAAAAGACTATAATTCGGAAAGAAACGATTTCCAGTCCATATGACAAGATGAGGTGTGACCATGCAGGAAAATGTTGAACTGACAGAAGTGTCCGAAGGTCCGAAGCGAATGGCTCGATGGAAGGTGGTGCTGCTGACGCTCACGTTGGTGGCAGCCTCTGGACTGGGGGGATACCAACAGGGAGAGTCTATAGGCTTTGAAAGCGGCAATACATTCGGGTACCGCGAAGGATACAGCGCAGGTGAGAGCGCGGGTTATCAGGCAGGTCAGGAAAATGGATATGCCGCAGGACAGGAAGACGGATATAAAACGGGAGAGAAAAAAGGTTATACGAAAGGCTATGAGGCCGGCGTTGCCGTGAGCTACGATACCGGATATTCCGACGGGGAGGAGGATGGTAAAAAATCCGGCTATAGGACGGGGTACGAGGAGGGCTACGCGAAAGGCAAAAGCAATGGCTACGAACAAGGGAAATCCGAGGGATACTCGTCCGGATATTCTGCGGGCAAAGCGGCGGCGATGCCAAGTTCGGTGAAAAGTTCGGCTTCTGCGGGCGGAGGTTCTTCGGTCTCAGCTACTGTATATGTGACCAAGACCGGAGAGAAGTATCACAGGGGGAGTTGCTCATATCTGCGCAAGAGCAAAATAGCGATTTCACTCAACGATGCACGGGCGCGAGGGTATACCGCCTGTTCCAGATGTTGGTGAGGAGGAAAGCTTGTGAGATCGCAAGCCGATCACGATGGCGTAAAGGCTTGACTGACAACTGAAAACTCCGCCCCCGGCTTCGCGCCGGGGGCGGAGTTTTTTGTTTTGATGCCGATTTGCAGGGGCAGGTCGCTGTGTTTGGACAAAACCCTGTGTCGGGTCTTGACCAGCCTTGTTACATTGTATTAAAATTGTAACATACCCAGTCGAAAACGGACGAATTGAGGAACTGCGAATGTTTTTTGTATATCTGTCGGCGCTGGAGACCGAGGAGCAGCGCGACAAGTTTGAGATGCTCTACGACAAATACCGCGGTCTGATGTACTATGAGACCGGCCGCCTTGTCTCCGACCCGGAGCTGAGGGAGGACGCCGTACACGAGACCTTTCTGCACCTGATCAAGATCATTGACCTGATCCGGGTGGACAACGCCCGGGAGCTGACCAGCTTCATCTGCATCATCACCCGCAACCGCACCATCGACTATCTTCGCCGGGTGAGCCGGCAGCGGAGCGGCGAGCAGTTGTATCTGGACGAGCTGGCAGACCTGCCCGCCAGCGACCCGGAGGAGATCGCGCTGGACGGGCTGGTGCTGCAGGAGGCCATCGAGCGGGTCAAGGAGCTGAGCGACGACTACCGCACCCCGCTGGAGCTGAAGGTCCAGGGCTACAAGATCGAGGAGATCGCCCGCTTTATGAATGTGTCGCAGCAGGTGGTGAAGGTGCGCATCCACCGGGCGCGCAAAAAGCTGATCGCAATGGGAGGGAATGAGGATGCCTGAGACACGTACCATCACATTGGAAGCCCTGTCGGCGCTGGCCGTCACCGAGGTGCAGCAGCGCCATCTGGAGGAGCTGCCCGACCTGGAGGAGCTGAACCGCCGGTTCGCGCCCAGCCCCACCTTTGAGGAGAAGGTCGGCCGCGCACTGCGCCGCGTCAAGCGCAGCGCCCGCGCCAAGCGCTGGGTGAAGGTCGGCCGCCGGCTGCTGGTGGCGGGCATGGCCTGCGTCACCCTGCTGTCCGGCACCCTGCTGCAGGCCGACGCGGTGCAGGAAGCGGTCACCCAGACCATTATGGTCTGGCAGGACAAATATGTGGAGGTGAGCATGGTGACGCCTGAGGGGCCGCACCGCCTCACGGTGCCCGAGAACGTCGTGCTGGAATATCTGCCTGAGGACCTCGTGCTGGCGGACGGGCCGCGTTACATGATCGAGACCTGGGACGTGTTTTATACGGGCGACGGCTGGCGGACTCTTTCCGTATCCATCCACGGTGACGCTGTCGGTGTCGGGCACGCCATCGACAACGAGTACACCGATTTCTACACCATCCGCTTTGGGGAGCAGGAGGCGCTTTGGTACACCAGCACCAATCAGTTCGGCACCATGAACACGCTGATGTGGCAGGCCGATGGGCTGGTCTATTCGTGCGGCGGAGGTCTGGAGCTGTCCGAGGTGATCAAGGTCGCGGAGGGCATCCGGTTCGGCTGACCGGATGCGACAGACTTCGCAGGATGGATGATGTAAGCTGATGGCGGGCGTTTTCCCCATATCAGGAGGTACATAGTATGAAAAAAGTCCTTTCTCTCATTCTCGCCGCCGTCCTGCTGACGGCGCTGGCGGTGCCGGCCTTCGCGGCGCAGCCCCGCTGGGCCAACGTCAGCAGCATCTCTCCCAGTCTGCGTCTGGCATCGGACACCTACAGCAGCACGGTCACGGGGCAGTCGGGCACCACCAAGATCGTGGGCCAGCTCATCCTCTTTGAGCGGGATCCCTACGGCGACTACACCGAGGTGGCCCGCACCGGCCGCACCACCGTCAACAGCAGCAGGGCCACCTTCAGCGGCAGCTATAATCTGCAGTCCGGCACCAGCTATCGGCTGCTGACCATGGCGGACGTGACCTGCAACGGCGTCACCGAGTCGGTGTCCTACAATTACGACCAGAGCCTGTAACGCGGCGCGGCAGCCGTGCCTGCCTGCGCATCCGTGAAAAACACATCGGGAGAACGCCCTGCGCCGGAACAGGCGCAATAAAACGCCCCCGCCGCTGAACGAGAGCGGCGGGGGCGTTTTGTTGTTTTTGCGGTGCTTATTTTAAGCGCAGGCTGCGCCCGTTCTCGCACAGGGGCAGAAGCTGCCCTGCGGCCATCAGCCACGCCTGACCGTACAGCGTCTCGTGACCGCCGTGGGCGTAGATGTAGCTGCCGTCCGCCAGTGCGATGAAGGGGTGGCGGTGGCTGTCTGGCAGGGTGATGTCCTCCACCAGCCGCAGACCGTCCAGCATCCAGGTGCGGGTCTTCTGGAAGTGGGGGATGATGCAGGTCTCGGTCAGGCCGAGGCCGGGCAGCCAGCGCTCAAAGCCGGAGTCGGTGCCCTCACCGGGGTCCTCCGGCTGGGAGTAGACCGGGTCGGCGCAGTTCATGCTGCCCGCGCTCATGGCGATGACCACGCCCTTGTAGCCGGCCAGCGCCTCGGCCGCGCCCAGCGACTGCAGGAACGCCTGCTGGGTGGGAACGTGCCCACCGCACAGCAGCACCACCTGACAGCGGGACAGCAGGTCGTCAAATTCGTCGGCGTCCCGGTCGTCGCACAGCGCCACCCACTTGAAGGGCAGCCCGGCGTTGGCGAAGCATGCCTCGAATGCCTCCCGCATTTGGTCGTTGCCCCAGTGGTCGCCCGGGGTGGCGGACAGGATCAGGCAGGCGGGCCGCTCGGCGGGCCACACCCGGCGCAGCAGCTTTACAAAATCGTTGGAACCGTCCAGCACCGGGATCGCCGGGCCGGACTCATAAGGGCAGCCGCTGGGGCTGCTGGTCAAAAACAGATGCATGGGAAGTCCCCTCCTGGGAAAATGAGATGCCGCTATTTTACCACATTAGCAGGTCATAGCGCAAGTGTGTGATTTGACCGGCGGGAAGGGGCGGGGAAGAAAATAAAAAATCCTTGGAACCACTAGGATTCCAAGGATTTTTCTGGCGGAGAAAGAGGGATTTGAACCCTCGCGCCGGTTTCCCGACCTACGCCCTTAGCAGGGGCGCCTCTTCGACCTCTTGAGTATTTCTCCAGAGCAAAGTCACATACACGTGATTCAATTAAAATGGCGGAGAGAGTGGGATTCGAACCCACGGCCCGTTGCCGGGTCACCGGTTTTCAAGACCGGCTCCATAAACCACTCGGACATCTCTCCACAGTGGACACCCGCACCGCCTGCGGAATGCGAGTATTATATTACCACGCCCCGGGGTGGTTGTCAAGGGTATTTTTGATTTTTCCGAAAAGAAAATTAAAACCCCCACCCGGCAGCCCGGGCGGTGCTGCCGACACGCGCCCGGGCCCGGGGTTGGGGGTAAAGCGGCCGGGATGACCGGGCGGCGCAGTAGCGGTGCGCCGACCGGATCATCCGGCCGGGAGAAGGAGGACTGGTTCAGGCGGTGCGCAGCAGCTCACCCGGACGTCCGGCAGAAAAAGCGGGCTGACGGGCAGCGGCGGGCGCGGACAGGGGGCGGCGGGCCATGCGGCGGCGGTGTCGGCGGGCGGCGAGGCGGCCGAGGCGCTCGGCGCGCAGACTGCGCAGGTAGAACAGGCGGGTCAGCCAGCCCAGCATCACCGTGCCGCACACAGTGGGTAGGAAGAAGTCAAACAGGTTGCCCAGACACATCAGGCAGCACAGGCCGCAGAGCAGGCTCATCGAGCGGTAAACCGTAGATTTCACGCGGTAGAATGCAGACATGAGGATGTCTCCTTTCATACGGGGCTGGCCCGGTTGTATCTTGGGTGAGGGAAACCCTGCAAAACAACTATGGGTTGTCCCTGTGCGACCATCATAATACGCCAAAAGGTTGTTGTCAAGGGAGTTTAACAACTTTTTTGAGAAATTTTTTCGCAAATTCCCTTTACAATGACAACGAATGGTTGTAATATAGAAACAGAAAAGGGGGATTCGATGATGTTTACGGAAATGCTGCGCAGCCTGCGCAAGGAGAAAGGCCTGACCCAGCGTCAGCTCGGCGCCCATGTGGGCGTGACCCAGCAGATGGTGGGCAAGTGGGAGAAGGGCCAGAGCACGCCCGACCCCGGCACGCTGGCCCGCATCGCCGAGCTGCTGGAGGTGACGGTGGACGCGCTGCTGGGGGTCGAGGCCCCGGAGGACTTCCGCCCCGTCAGCCGCTACGACCGGTTCCGCATCCCCGTGGTGGGCACCGTGAAGGCCGGCTACGGCGCGCTGGCCTTTGAGGAGGACTATGGCAGCGAATACGCCGACGTGAAAGACCCGGACAACTACTTCTATCTGGTGGTGCGCGGCGACAGCATGGAGCCTCGCATTCAGGACGGCGATCTGGCGCTGGTGCACAAGCAGCCCACGCTGGACAACGGTGACCTGGGTGTGCTGGTCTACGGCGACGGCGAGGGCACCCTGAAGAAGTTTGTGGTGCGGGGCAACGCGGTGGTGCTGCATCCCTTCAACCCCGCCTATGAGGATCTGGTGCTGCGGGGGGAGGAGCTGGAGCAGCTCCACGTGGTGGGCAAGGTGGTCAAGACGGTGACCCAGTGGTGAGAGCCGCTCTCTCCATGCCCTGAGTATATCAGATGTAAGATACGATAATCGGGATGATAAAACAGGGCCTTCTGCCGGGGTCCTGAAAGGGCACGCCCGCCGCGCGGGCTGAGCCGACCTGCGGAGCAAGCTGCCGCAGGTTTGGCGTTTGTACCCTTTTCCCCGGCGAGGAGACCGAATATGGAACTGTTTCAAAAGCTGTCCATCCTGACCGACAGCGCGAAGTACGACGTGGCCTGCACCTCCAGCGGACTGGACCGCGCGGGCAAACGGGGCAGCATGGGAAGCTGCACGGCCCCCGGCATCTGCCACACCTTCGCCTCCGACGGGCGCTGTGTCAGCCTGCTGAAGGTGCTGATGACCAACATCTGCGCCTACGATTGCAGCTACTGCGTCAACCGCCGCTCCAACGACCTGCCCCGGGCGGCCTTTTCCCCCAAGGAGCTGGCGGATCTGACCATCGAATTTTATCAGCGCAATTACATTGAAGGCTTGTTTATCTCCAGCGCGGTGCTGCAAACGCCCGACTACACCATGGAGCGGATGATCGAGACCCTGCGCCTTCTGCGGGCGGGGCACGGCTTCCGGGGCTACATCCACGCCAAGGCCATCCCGGGCGCGGATGCCCGGCTGGTGGAGCAGCTCGGCTACCTGGCCGACCGTCTGAGCGTGAACATCGAGCTGCCCAGTGAGCGCAGTCTGAAGCTGCTGGCCCCCGACAAGCAGCGGGAGGGCATCCTGCGCCCCATGGGGCAGATCGCTGCCGCCGGTGCCCGCAGCCAATGGGAGATGCAGGTGTATCGGGAGGCGCCCGCTTTTGCCCCGGCCGGGCAGAGCACCCAGATGATCGTGGGCGCCACCCCCGAGAGCGACCGGCAGATCCTGCGCCTGACCGAGGGCCTGTATAAAAAATACAGCTTAAAGCGGGTGTTTTACTCCGCCTACATCCCGGTGGTGGAGGACAACCGCCTGCCCGCCCTCGACACAAAACCCCCGCTGCTGCGGGAGCACCGCCTGTATCAGGCGGACTGGCTGCTGCGGTACTATCACTTCTCCGCCGCCGAGATCCTCTCAGAAGCGGAGCCGAACTTTAATCCCTATCTGGACCCTAAGTGCAACTGGGCCATCCAAAATTTCGGGATGTTCCCGGTGGACGTGAACACCGCCCCGCCGGAGCTGCTTCTTCGGGTGCCGGGCATCGGCCCGCGCAGTGTCCACCGCATCCTGATCGCCCGGCGGCAGGCGGCGCTGGATCTGGAGGGCCTGCGGCGCATCGGGGTGGTGATGAAGCGGGCGCAGTATTTCATCTGCTGCAAGGGCTACGCCGGCAGCCGCAGCCCCCGGCGCGAGACGGTGGTGCGCGCCCTGCTGGATCCCAAAGCCTTCAATGCCGGATGCGAGCAGCTCAGTCTGTTCAGTGCGCCGCAGGTGCAGCTGCTGGCGGACAACGGCCTGACGCCCCAGATCGCGGGCCGCATGGTGGAAGAGGAGGTGGTCACACGGTTCGCACAGAAGATGTGATCTACCGCTACGACGGCAGCTATCCCGGCTTTTTGTGCTGCGTGTTCGAGAGCTTCCGCCGCAGGGCGCTGCCGCTGGCGGTCTGGCCGCCGCAGCAGGCGCAGCTCACCTTTTACGAATGCCGGGACATCCCCACCGAGCCGGCCTTTGCCGTGCGGGTGGAGCGCAGCCTGAGGCCCCGCTTGGGCGCACGGGCGGAGGAGCTGGTGCATCTGGCCTTTTTGAACGGCAGCGAGGGCAAGGAGCTGCTGCTCCTGCGGTTCCTGCACATGGCCTTTGCCCGCGGGCGGGGCGCGGCGTGGGACTATGCCCATCCGGATGCCGCCCCGGTGCTGGCACTGGAGCGTGCAGTGACCGGGGAAGCCCACCTGCTGACCGGCTTTGTGCGATTTCAGGTACACGAGGGGATGCTGGGCGCGGTGATCCGCCCCAAGCACTACACCCTGCCGCTGCTGCGGCCGCATTTCTGCAGCCGGTACCCGGACAAGGACTTTTTGATCGCGGATCTGACCCACCGGACGGCGCTGGTGTACCGGGACGGCCGAGCCGACTACGCGGAGATCGACGAGGGCTTCTGCCTGCCGCCGCCGGATGCGGAGGAGGCGGAGTATCAGGCCCTATGGAAGCAGTTTTACAGGACCATCGGCATCAAAGAGCGGTACAACCCCAACCTGCGGCGCACCCACTGCCCCAAGCGGTACTGGGCCTGCATGACCGAGCTGATGGACGAGCGATGAGGGAGGACGGCCATGCCCTTTGACTTCAAAAAAGAGTACAGGGAGTTTTATCAGCCCGGGGATGTCCCCGCGCTGGTGGAGGTGCCCGCCACCAACTACATCGCGGTGCGTGGGCAGGGCGACCCCAACGAGGAGGGCGGCGCATATCAGCGGGCCATCGGGGTGCTGTACGCGGTGGCCTACACCCTGCGCATGAGCCGGAAAGCGGGCAAGGAGCTTGAGGGCTTCTTCGACTATGTGGTGCCCCCGCTGGAGGGCTTCTGGCGGCAGGAGGGGACGGACGGCTTCGACCCCGCCCACAAGGAGAGGTTTTGCTGGATCTCGGTGATCCGCCTGCCGGACTTCGTGACCCGGGCGCACTTCGACTGGGCGGTGGCGGAGGCGACCCGCAAAAAGAAGCTGGACTGCTCCGCTGCGGAGTTCCTGACGGTGGAGGAGGGGCTGTGCGTGCAGATCCTGCACCGGGGGGCCTTTGATGAGGAGGCGGCTTCGGTGGCAAGGATGGACGCATGGCTGGCGGCGAACGGCTATGAAAACGATTTTGCGAGCGGCCGCCTGCACCATGAGATCTACCTGTCGGACGCCCGCCGCGTGCCGCCCGAGCGGTGGAAAACGGTCATTCGCCACCCGGTGCGCCGGCGAGCGGAGTAGGGCAAGCGGGGGCTGCGGCGTCTACTCCTGAAATGTCAAAACGCCGGTTTTTCAGAGGATTGCGGTTTGTCGGCCTGTGTGGGGCGACAAATTTGAGGAATGGGAAGGAAAATCAGGCGCTGTGGTGTTCTCTCTGCGGCATTTGTGATATAATAAACTAATATGCCCGCCTTTGGCTGCGGCATGATCATCACAAAATCAACGAAGGAGCACTTTATGCTGACTGATTATCTTTACGTGTTTTTTATCTCCATGCTGCCCATCATCGAGCTGCGCGGTGCCATCCCTGTGGGTACGGTGGCACTGGGCTTGCCCATGCTTCCCACCTACATCGTGGCCGTGATCGGCAATATGCTTCCGGTGCCGTTCATCTATTTGTTTGCCCGCCGTGTGTTGGAGTGGGGCCACGACAAGCCGATCATCGGTCGTCCCTGTACCTTCTTCTTGACCAAAGGCAAGAAGGGCGGCGAGAAGCTGCAGGCTACGGCGGGTCGAGGCCTGTTTGTGGCATTGCTGCTGTTTGTCGGTATCCCTCTGCCCGGCACCGGCGCGTGGACCGGCACGCTGGCGGCTTCCCTGCTGGATATGGACTTCAAGAGCAGTGTGCTGGCCTGCATGGGCGGCGTACTGCTGGCGGGCATCATCATGGGTGCGGCCAGTGCGGGTCTGCTGGGCGCTTTGGGCGCGTTCTTTGCCTGAGACATGCCACAGAGGATGTGAAACCGACAGGTGCGGCCTGTCAAAAAGGAGATGCGACTATGAAGCTGCTGCAGGGCTACACCCGGCAGGAAAAAAGCTGGATGATGTACGACTGGGCCAACAGCGTCCACTCGGTGATCGTGGTCACCATTCTGCCCATCTTTTACAACACGGTGGCCGAGTACACGGGGGACGCCGTCTCCAGCATGAGCACCTGGGGCTACGCCACCAGCGCGGCCATGGCCATCGTGGCGCTGCTTGCGCCGGTGTTGGGCGTGTTCGGCGACTTTGAGGGTTGGCGCAAAAAGCTGTTCACCGCCTTTATGCTGGTGGGCGTGCTGTCCTGCGCGGGTCTGGCGGTCACCCCCATGCTGCCCTTTACCCGGCCCGGCGTGGCCGAGCAGGTGGGCCTGCTGGTGCTGGGGCTGTACATCCTCAGCACGCTGGGCTATGCCGGCGCGAACCTGTACTACGACAGCTTCCTCACCGACGTGACCACCGCCGACCGGATGGACCGGGTGTCCACCATGGGCTACGGCATGGGCTACATCGGCGGCAGCACCATCCCGCTGCTGATCTTTCTGGTGATGAACGCGGTGGGCGTGCCCATGCTCACCTGCCTGACCTTTATCTTCGGCTTTACGGCGGTATGGTGGCTGGTGTTCAGCTTCCCGCTGCTGAAAAACGTGCATCAGACCAGCAGCGTCCCCCGGGAGAAGGGGGCGGTGGGCCGCGCCCTGCGGGGCGTGGCGGGCACCCTGCGGGAGATCTGCGCCCACAAGGATATGCTGGTGTACCTGCTGGCTTACTTCTTTTACATCGACGGCGTGAACACGGTCATCCATATGTCCACCACCTACGGCGATATGCTGGGGCTGGACTCCACCGCCATGATGCTGGCGCTGCTGATGGTGCAGATGCTGGGCTTGCCCTTCTGCCTGATGTACATCAAGCTGAGCGAGCGGTTCGGCGCGCGGGCGATGGTGGGCTTCGGCATCTGCGTGTATATGTTCGCCTGTGTGTTTGCCTTTTTCCTGCGCAGCGCATGGCAGTTCTGGGTGCTGGCGTTTCTGGTATCCACCAGTCAGGGCGGCATTCAGGCACTGAGCCGCAGTATGTTCGGCAAGATGATCCCAGACCGCAGCCGCTCCGGCGAGTTCTTCGGCTTCTACGACATTTTCGGTAAGTTCAGCGCCATCATGGGCCCGGCGCTGGTGGGCTTTGTCAGCAGCGTGATGGCCGACCGGGAGTTGGCCGCCCGGGGGCTGACTGCCGCCACCGTCACCGCGGAGCAGCTTGCCGAGGTCAACGCCGCCGCCGCGCCCTGGGGCGTGCTGTCAGTGCTGCTGGTGTTCTTTGTGGGCGGCGGGCTGTACTTCTTCGTGCTGCCCCGCTGTTTGAACAAGGACTGAACTGAAAACCAATGCGGCGCGGGCCCGCTGTCAAAGCCTGGCGGGGCCCCCGCGTTTTTTAAATGCGTTATGTATAATTATTCATGCCGCACGTTAACACCCTCTT
>JBGVKB010000027.1:0-12388 GCA_045118955.1 Oscillospiraceae bacterium
CCGCAGCCCAGCGTGATCACCAGATCCCCCGGCTGGGCGTTGGCCTTGATGTAGTCGGCGGCCTCTGCCAGACCGGGCACCACCACCGCGCCCGGGATCAGTGCGGCCAGATCCTCGCTCTTCACGCTGCCGTCGTCCACTTCGCGGCTGCCCATGATGGGGGTCAGCACCACCCGGTCGGCCATGCCCAGCACGTCGGCGAAGTCCTTCAGCAGGGTGCGGGTGCGGCTGTAGGTGAAGGGCTGATGCACCGCCCACACCTTCGCGCCCTCGGCGCGCATGGCCTTGGCGGTGAACAGGGTGGCCGACACCTCGGCGGGGTGGTGGGCGTAGTCGTCCACCACGGTGGCGCCGTTCACCTGGCCCAGCACCTGGAAGCGCCGGGCGGTGCCGGTGAAGTGCTCGGCGGCGCGGGCGGCGTCCTCGGGGTCGAGGTGCAGCACCCGCACGCAGCAGCACATGGCCAGCGCGTTGTAGATGTTGTGGTAGCCGGGCGCGCCCATGCGGATGTGGGTGAAGAACATATCCTGCTCGGTCACGTCGAACTCATAGAAGCCGGGCTTGTACATTTTGATGTTCACCGCCCGGTAGTCCGCGCCCTCGGTCTCGATGGCGAAGGTGCGCACGGTGCGGTCCAGCGTGCTGACCACGTCCCGGGTGTTGGGGTCGTCCATGTTGGCGATGACCATGTGGCTGGTGAGCAGGGCGAAGCGGCGGAAGGCGAACTTCAGGTTGCTCATGGTGCCGAAGTAGTCCAGATGGTCGTTGTCGATGTTCAGGATGACCGACACATAGGGGGCCAGATGCAGGAAGGTCTCGGAGAACTCACAGGCCTCCACCACGATCTCGGTGCCGGTGCCGGTCTTGCCGTAGCCGCCGATCAGGGGCAGCTTGCCGCCGATGACCGCGGCGGGGTCGCGGCCGGCCAGCTCCAGCAGGGTGGTGATGAGGCTGGTGGTGGTGGTCTTGCCGTGGGTGCCCGACACGCAGATGCTGCTGCGGTACATCCGGCTCACATAGCCCAGCATGACGCTGCGCTCGACGCAGGGGATGCCCCGGCGGCCGGCCTCCTGAATTTCGGCGTTGTCCTCGTGGATGGCGGCGGAGTAGACCACCAGATCCGCGCCCAGAACGTTCTCGGCCTTGTGCCCCATGTAGACGGTCAGGCCCATGGCGCGCTCCGCGTCGATGATGGAACCCTCGTTCACATCGCTGCCTGTGATCTCGTAACCCTTGGAGTGCAGGATCTGCACCAGCGGGTACATACCGCTGCCGCCGATGCCGATGAAATGCATCCGGCGCACGTTGTTCAGAATGCTGCCATCAAAGATGCCGGTAAACTGTGCCATAGTCTTTTACCTCAAAGCAAGGGATGCGCCGCTGGGGGCGCATCGGGTGTACGGCGGCTCGCCGCCGCAGTGCGTTCTATTGTTGTCGATACCATTATATAATTTTTGACCGCTGAAATAAACAGGTTTGGGAAAAGTTTTTCCGCACCGCCGCCGCCGCCCCCGCATAGGATGGCGCACAGGGCGGCACGGGGCTGCCCTGCTCAGGCGAAAGGGGCGGGGACGATGAGGACATTCGCGGTGGTCGGGCAGGACGCCCGGGTGCAGGCGGCGGGCGGGATGCTGCGCCGCATGGGGTTTGAGGTGCTGGAGGCAGAGCAGCTTTACCGGGCGGACTACATCCTGCTGCCCATGCCGCTGGAGGGCGACCGTGCGGGTCTGGCACAGCTTCTGCGGGCGGCGAAGCCGGGCACCATCGCCTTCGGCGGGCGGGTCAGCCCGGCGGCACAGCAGGCGGCGCAGGACGCAAGGATCTGCCTGCTGGACTACTTTCAGCGGGAGGATCTGGCGCTGCTGAACGCGGTGCCCACCGCCGAGGGCTGTCTGCAGCTCCTGATGCAGCACCGCACCCGCACCCTGTGGGGCAGCCCGGTGACCGTGCTGGGCTACGGACGGGTGGGGCAGGCGGTGGCGCGGCGGCTGCACGCGCTGGGCGCGGTGGTGACCGTGGCGGCCCGCAGCGCGCCCCAGCGGGCGCTGGCACAGGCGGACGGCTGCCGCGCGGTGCGCCTTGAGGAGCTGGCGGAGGTGCTGGGCGGCTGCGACGCGGTGGTAAACACCGTCCCCGCCATGGTGCTGGACGGCGGGCGGCTGGCGCTGCTGCCGCCGAACAGCCTGGTGGTGGATCTGGCCAGCAGCCCCGGCGGCACCGACTTTGAGGCGGCGCGGGCGCTGGGTCACACTGCCCTGCACGCCCTGAGCCTGCCCGCCCGCTGCGCCCCGGTGACCGCCGGGGAGCTGGTGGCACGGGCGGTGTACGCCATGCTGCAAGAAAGGGGAGAGCTGATTTGAATCAGGAGGAACGTACCGTAGCATTTGCCCTGTGCGGCAGCTTCTGCACCTTTGAGGCGGTGCTGCCGCAGGTGCAGCGGCTGATGAAGCTGGGCTGGCGGGTGCTGCCGGTGATGAGCTTCAACGCGGCGGGTCTGGACACCCGCTTCGGCCGCGCCGAGGACTGGAAGGCGCGCCTGTACGAGATCACCGGTCTGCGGCCCATCGAGACGCTGCAGGGGGCCGAGCCGCTGGGACCGCAGAATCTGGCGCAGGCCATGGTGGTGGCGCCCTGCACCGGGGCGACGCTGGCGCGGCTGAATCTGGGGCTGAGCGACACCCCGGTGACGCTGGGCGCAAAGAGCCTGCTGCGCCGGGGCTGCCCGGTGGTGCTGGCGCCCTCCACCAACGACGGGCTGGGGGCGAGCGCGGCGAATCTGGCAGGGCTGATGGGCCGCAAGAACCTGTACTTTGTGCCCTTTGCGCAGGACGATTACCTGCGCAAGCCCAACAGCCTGCAGAGCGACTTCACCCTCATCCCGGACACGCTGGAGCAGGCCATGCGGGGGCGGCAGCTCCACCCGGTGCTGCTGAGCTGAGGCGGCAAAAACGAACACAGGCGCGGCCCGGTGCGGGCTGCGCCTGTGCTTGTGTGTTTGACCGGGGCCGGGCTTACAGCCCCGAAAGCCCCACGCTGACCCCCAGCGCCTCGTTGACCCGCTGCTGGTCGGCGGGGGTGATCTGGCCGGCGCGCTCCCGCAGGCGGCGCTTGTCCAGCGTGCGGATCTGCTCCAGCAGCACCACGCTGTCCCGGGCAAGGCCGCAGTCGGCGGCGCGGATGTTGATGTGGGTCGGCAGGCGGTTTTTGTCCTGCCGGCTGGTGATGGCCGCGGCGATGACCGTGGGGCTGTGCCGGTTGCCCACGTCGTTCTGCAGGATGAGCACCGGGCGCACGCCGCCCTGCTCCGAGCCGACTACGGGGCTTAGATCCGCGTAGAACACTTCTCCTCTATGCACTTCCATGTAACTCTGCCCTCCAAACTGTATTGATGTCTGTGGCAGTAGTATGGGCGGTGCGGAGGCGGGTTATACCGTCTCCAGCACCGCAAAGGCCAGCGCGTACTCCCCCTCATGGGTGAGGGACAGGTGGGCGGCAAGGCCACGGTCGGCCAGAAACTGCGCCGCCGTGCCCGAGAGCCGGTAGTACGGCGCGCCGCTCTCCCGGCGCAGCACCTGAATGTCCGCCATGGCGAAGGCCCCGATGCCCACCCCGGCGGCCTTCAGAAAGGCCTCCTTGGCGGCAAAGTTGGCGGCGGCGCCGGACAGCCGCGCAATGCCGGTGCGGCCGTCCAGCATGGCCCGCTCCTCCGGGCCGTAGACCCGGCGCAGGAAGGCCGGGCTGGCAAGCCCCTTTTCCATCCGGGCGATGCGGCACAGGTCGGTGCCGATGCCTGCGATCATGGGCGTCACTCCCTTGTCTTGGTTTCGCCCCCGTCGGGGGCGCGAAGAATGCATACATTTATTATAAAGCATCCGGCGGGCGGTTTCCAGCCCCGGTGAAATTTGCATGATTTGCACCCCGTACGGTTGCGCCCGTGCCCGAAACCGTGTATAATGAAAAGCAAATCAGGCAAACCTGCCAAGAGGGCCATCGGGCGGCGAGGCCGCTCAAAAACAGACGAGGAGGGCTGCACCATGGCGGACAAAACCGCGATCTTTTCCATTTACGACGACCGGGACGAGCAGATCCGCGCTGCGGTGCAGGAGGTCTACGACGCCCTGAAGGAGAAGGGCTACAACCCCATCAACCAGCTTGTGGGCTACATCCTGTCCGAGGATCCCACCTACATCACCACCTACAAGAATGCCCGCAGCATCATCCGCAAGGTGGATCGGGACGACCTGCTGCAGTCGCTGCTGCGCAACTATCTGGAGTTGTAAACTTTTTCTGAATATCGCCAAAGCAAGGGCCTTCCCCGCCGCGGGGGAGGCCCTTTTTGTTGCATTATATGCAGTATTTGCGTATAATAAAAGTGACTATGGACTTTTTTAGGAAAGCGGGGGAGCGGTATGCCGCCCATTCGGGTGCTGCAGGTGGTGCCGGCCATGAACGCCGGCGGTATGGAGACCTTTATCATGAACGTCTACCGTGCCATCGACCGGGAACAGGTGCAGTTTGATTTCCTGTACCACTACGATATGCCCTGCTTTTATGACGAGGAGATCGAACGGCTGGGCGGGCGCATCACCAAGCTCACCGTCCGGCAGGACAACGACCTGCCCGGCTACCTGCGGGCGCTGCGGGCGTTTTTCACCGCCCACCCGGAGTACCGGGTCATTCACGGGCACTACAGCGGCTTTGGAATGTTCTACAACCCCATCGCCAAGCGCTGCGGCATCACGGTGCGCGCCGGCCACAGCCACAACACCAACTATGAGAAAAACCTCGTGGGCACGCTGGACCGCTGCATGAGCGCCTTCTTCTCCGCCGGGCTGACCCACCGCTTCGCCTGCGGGCAGGAGGCGGGCCGGGCGCTGTACGGCGGCAAGGCGTTCACCTTCCTGCCCAACGGGGTGGACGCGGCGGCCTTCGCCCCCGACCCGGCGGTGCGCGCTGCCCTGCGCGCCGAGCTGGGCGTGGGGGAGGACGGGCTGCTGCTGGGGCACATCGGGCGCTTCTGCCAGCAGAAGAACCACGGCTACCTCATCGACATCTTCCGCCGGATCAAGGCCCGCCGCCCGGGCGCGAAGCTGGTGCTGCTGGGGCAGGGCGAGACGCTGGACGCGGTGCGCGCCGCGGCGGCCGACCTGGGGGACGCGGTGGTGTTCGCCGGGGTACGCGCCAACACCCGGGACTACTACGCCGCCATGGACGCCTTCCTGCTGCCCAGCCTGTTTGAGGGGCTGCCGGTGGTGCTGGTGGAGGCGCAGGCCGCGGGTCTGCCCTGCTTTGTGTCCGACACGGTGGACAAAACGGTGGACTTTGGCGGCAATATGCAGTTTTTGCCGCTGGGTCAGCCGGATGCGTGGGCGGATGCGGTGTGCGGCTCGCCCCTTGCCCGGGCGCAGGACGCACTGGAGCGCACCCGCGATGCCGGGTACGACATCCGCACCACCGCCGCAAAGCTGCAGCAGTTTTACCTGACCGAATACGAACACGCCCCCGCACGGTGACCCGCCGGGCGGCGGCGAATGGATGATAAAAGGAGGGGACAAGCCATGCGCACGCCTTTCATCAGCGTGGTGGTGCCGGTGTACAACGCCGCCCCGTGGCTGCCCGCCGCTCTGGCGAGCCTGTGCGGCCAGACCTTCACCGACTTTGAGGCGGTGCTGGTGGACGACGGCTCCACCGACGACTCCGCCGCCCTGTGCGCGGACTTCTGCCGCCGCGAACCCCGCTTTGCCCTCATCCGGCAGGCCAACGCCGGCCCGTCCGAGGCGCGGCTCACCGGCATCCGGGCGGCGAAGGGGGAGTACATCACCTTTATGGACTCGGACGACCTGCTGGCCCCGGGTCATCTGGAGCAGCTCGCGGCGGCGGCACGGCAGGGGCACGACCTGTGCGCCTGCGGCTGGCAGCGGTTTGCGGGTGAGCCGCCCCGGGTGGAGCTGCCCGAAGCCCCCGCCCTGCGGGTGGTGCGGGCACCCGACCATCTGGATACCCTGCTGCACGACAAGACCCTGAGCTGGAGCCTGTGCAACAAGCTGTACCGCCGCAGTCTGGTGCAGGCGGCGCAGTGGCCGGAGGGCGTGCGCCACAACGAGGATCTCTGGGCCAACTGGCGGCTGTTTTCGGGGGCGCGCTCCCTCTGCATCTGCCCCGCGCCCACCTATCTGTACCGGCTCAATGAGGGGTCGGCCAGCTCCCGCCCGCCCACGCCCCGGGATCTGCGCGACCACATGACGGTGGCGGACGCCATCCGCGCCGACGCCGCGGGCGGCCCGGTGGAGGAGAGCGCCTTCGCCTTCCATTTTGAAAAGATGCTGTTTTTGTACAGCATGATCCTGCGCCGCGCCGACCGGCGCCCCTACGCCGAGGTGAAGGCGGAGCTGGCCGGGCGCATTCGCGGGGACTTTGCCCGGGGGATGAGGAGCCCCCGGCTGGCCCCCGCCATGAAGGCCGCGGCCCTGCTGACCCGCTTCGGCGGGCCGGTGTACGGGCTGATGTGCCGTACGCTGTTGAAATGATGTTGCGGTGTTCCTGAACAGGGAGGAGCCTCTATGAATCTGCTGTTTCTCATCGACCAGGTGGACTACCCCTTTGCCCCCAACCCCGTGCTGGCCCGGCGGGCCGCGGGCGCGCTGGCGGACATGGGCCACACCGTGCATCTTCTGGAGCTGTACGACGGTCAGAACCTGCCCCCGGATCCCCCGGCGGGCTGCCGGGCGTTTCTGCTGCCCTTCGCAGACGAGCGCCGCATGAACGACGCGCTGGAGCACGGCGACAAAAACGGCTCGCCGGTGCCCCTGCGGCTGCTGCGGCTGGCCGCCCACCCCACCGCGGTGGCGGCGGCGGTGCGGCAGATCCTGCTGCACCACCCCCGGCGCATTGACGCCTGCCGCGCCATGACCGAGCAGTTGGACGGCCGCTACCACTACGACGCGGTGTTCAGCGTGAATGCGCCCTTCCCCAGCGCCCAGTCCCTGCGGGACGCGAAGATCGGCGGCAAAAAGCTGGTCTGGATGATGGACCCCCTCACCGGCGGCACCGCCAGCCAGGGCCCCACCGCCGAGGCGGTGGAAAAGAGCCTGTGTGAAAAGATCGACCGCATCCTCATCACCGCCCAGATGGCCGAGCGGCTGGATGAGGGCAGCGGTGCGCTGGCCGCCTGCCGCCGCAAGCTGCAGGTGATGGAGTTCCCCTGCATGGTGCCCCCCGCCGCCAAAGCCCCCGAAGCGGGCGGCGGCAAGCGCATCCGCTGCGCCTTTGTCGGCTCGCTCTACCCGGTCATCCGCACCCCCCACTACGCGCTGGAGCTGTTCCGCTGCATGAACGACCCGGATCTGGAGCTGGTCTTTGTGGGCGACGGCTGGCAGCACTACGCCGCCAACCTGCCGGACTCCTGCCGGCGGGTCATGGGCGAGCGGCTGCAAATTCTGGGTCAGGTGCCCTTTGCCCGCGCGCAGGAGGAGGTCGCCAGGGCGGACGTGCTGATCAATCTGGGCAACCGGGAGAACAGCCAGCTCCCCAGCAAAATTTTTGAGATCTTCTCCAGCGGCAAGCCGGTGCTGAACCTGGCCAAGCGCCCCGATGATGTGGCGCTGCCCTATTTTGAGCGGTACCCGCTGGCCTGCACCGTGCTGGAGCGGGAGGGCACCGATCTGGGCGTCTGCGCCCGGGTGCGGGCGTTCCTGCACAAGAACGCCGGTCGCCGTCTGCCCTTTGAGCAGGCGGAGGAGCTGTTCCGCGCCAACACCCCCGCCGCCGTGGCGCAGGCGCTGCTGGACGCGGTGGCGGCCTGTGACTGAGTTTTCATGTTTGAGAGGAGGCGTGCCCATGCGTGTGCTGTGGCTCGTGAGCGTCCTGCTGCCCAAGGCGGGCGGGGCGCTGGGTCTGCCCGCCGAGAACGCCGGCGGCTGGATCGTCGGCCAGCTTGAAGGGCTGGGGCGGAGGGTGCGCCTGACGGTCTGCACCGTCAGCCCCCGGGTCAAGACCGCCGTCCGCTGCACCGTGGACGGGGTGGACTATGTGGTTTTGCCCGTCGGCACGCGGGAGGCCTTCGCCGCCCTGCTGGCCGAGGAACAGCCCGATCTGGTCCACCTGTGGGGCAGCGAGTATCCCCCGGCGCGCCCCCTGCTGGACGCCGCCGAGGCGGGCGGCTATGCGGTGCTGCTGAGCGTACAGGGGCTGATGGGCCCCTGTGCCGAGCATCTTTTGGACGGTGTGCCGCAGGAATATCGCGGCTCCTGCCTTGCGCAGCGAGCCATCGACAAGCTGGTGCCCGGGGCGCTGCTGGACAAGCAGCTCGCCCACTTTGAGGCGCAGGCCGCGGTGGAGGCTGCTATGCTGCCCCGTCTGCGCCATGTGACCGGCCGCACCGATTGGGACAGAGCGCAGCTTGAGCGTCTTGCCCCCAAAGCCGCCTACTACCCCTGCGGCGAGACCCTGCGCCCCGGCTTTTACGGCCCCCGCTGGCGGCCGGAGGAGCACGACCCCGCCGCCCCGGTGCTGTTTTTGAGTCAGGGCAACTACCCGCTGAAGGGGCTGCACCGGCTGCTGCAGGCCATGCCCGCCGTGCTGGCGAAGTACCCGGCGGCGAAGCTGGTCATCGCCGGCTGGCCCCCGCTGGAGCGGGGCGCGCTGCTGCAGCCGGTCATCGACTGGATGTTCCCCTACCAGCGGTACACCAAAACGCTCATCCGCACGCTGGGTCTTGCGCAGGCCGTGCGGTACACCGGCCCCTTGAAAGAGGCCGAGATGTGCCGGCAGTATCTGGACAGCAGCCTGTACCTGCTGTGCAGCAGCATCGAGAACAGCCCCAACTCGCTGGGCGAGGCCATGCTGCTGGGGATGCCCTGCGTGGCCGCCGACGTGGGCGGTGTGGGCAGTATGCTGGCGCACGGGCGGGAGGGTCTGCTCTACCCGGCGGACGACCCCGCCGCGCTGGCGCAGGCCATCCTGACCCTGCTGGACGACCCCGACCGCGCCGCCGCGCTGGGCGCCGCCGCCCATGAGCGCGCCGCCCGCACCCACGACCCCGCCCGCAACGCCGCCGCGATGCTGGGCATTTACCAGACCATCTGCGGGCAGCCGGCCGGCGGGTAACGCGCCCGGCTCCGTCCGCAAAAACCAAACCGAAAGGGGAGAGCTGCCGTGGAGCAGACCGAACTCAACCGCCCGCTGCTGTCGGTCATCGTGCCGGTGTACAAGGCGGAGGCCACGCTGGACGCCTGTGTGGAGAGCATCGTAACGCAGGGCATCGAGCGGCTGCAGGTCATTCTCATCGTGGACGGCAGCCCCGACGCCTCGGGCGCCCTGTGCGATGCATGGGCGGCGCGGGACAGCCGGGTCACGGTCATCCACCAGCCCAATCAGGGGGTGAGCGCCGCCCGCAACGCCGGCCTTGCCGCCGCCACGGGGCAGTACATCACCTTTGTGGACTCGGACGACCGGCTGCTGCCCGGGGTGTACGCCCGCGCCCTGCCCGCGATGGAGCGGGAGGGTCTGGGCGTGTATGTCTACGCGGTGCAGTTCTCGGACGGCACCGTGCCCTGGCCCCTCGATGCCGCCCGCTACGAAGCCCTGCCCGAGCTGGCCCCCCAGCTTGAGCGGCTGGTGGTGGACACCGGCATCGTGGCGTCCCTTTACAACAAGGTGTTCCGCGCCGGGCTGCTGGACGGCCTGCGCTTTGACGAGCAGATGAAGGTCAACGAGGACCTGAAGCTGAATCTGGAGATCCTCGCCCGCCCGGAGCTTGGCCCCATCCGCTTCGACCCGGAGCCGGGCTACTGGTACGAGGCCTTTGCCGCGGGCAGCCTCTCCCGCCGGATGCGCACCGACCTGTTGGAGGTGGAGGAGCGCTCCCGCCCGGCCTATCTGGCCTTTTTGCGGGCGGCTGAGCTGGACGAGGAGGGGAAGGCGCGGATGCTCACCGCCCGCCGCCGCCACGCCTGCCTGTGCCAATACGCCCTGCTCACCGGGCCGGGCAAGGTGGATTTTTCCACAAGAAAGGCGCTGTTCGGTGAAATTCTTGCCAACCCCGCCGCCCTCGCCGCCCTGCGGGAGCAGACCCGCCGCGACCCCAACCGGCTGATGGCCATCCCCTACCGGGTGTGCCTCGCCCTGCGCAGCCCGCTGCTGCTGGCGGTGTTCTGCGTGCTGAAGGGGCTGCGCCCCGGCGGCTGAACCGATTTTCAACAACTGAGAGAGGAGTGGTACTCATGCCCGAGATCAGCGTGATCGTGCCTGTATATAAAGTAGAGGAATACCTCAAGCCCTGTGTGGACAGCATCCTGAACCAGACCTTCCACGACTTTGAGCTGATCCTGGTGGACGACGGCAGCCCGGACAACTGCGGTGCCATGTGCGAGGCCTACGCCCGGGCGGACGCCCGTGTGCGGGTCATCCACAAGGAGAACGGCGGCCTGTCCAGCGCCCGCAACGCGGGCATCGAGGCGGCCACCGCCCCCTACATCGCCTTTGTGGACTCGGACGACTATGTGCGCCCGGCGTATCTGGCCACCCTGCTGGCCACCGCCCGCCGCTACGGCGCGGACATCACCATCTGCGGCATCGAGGACGTGAATGAGTGGGGCGAGAGCCTGCCCCTGCCCCTGTATACCCAGGAGCTGGCGGAGAAGGCCGGCCCCGGCCCCGCCATGCTGGACGGCCTGTACACCGAGGCCAACGTCTACTACACCGTGGCGTGGAACAAGCTGTACCGCGCCGAGGTCTGGAAGGAGCTGCGCTACCCGGTGGGGCGCATCCATGAGGACGACGCGGTGGCGCACATCCTGCTGCACCGCGCCGGGATGGTGGCCTGCCTGCCCGACCCGCTGTACTGCTACCGCCTGCGGGAGGGCAGCATCTGCCGCACCGACCTGAACCCCGCCCGCTTTGACGGCGTGACCTCGCTGGTGGAGCGCTGCCACTACTTTGCCGAGCAGGGCCTGCCCAAGGAGCTGCTGGACAAGGCGGTGCGCGCCTGCTGGCAGCGGTATCTGGCGCTGTCCTCGCAGGCCAAAAAGCTGGACATCCCGGTGATCTACGAGCGCTGGGTGGAGGAGCAGACCCGCATGAAGACCCTGCTGGGCATGGCGCAGAACTGCGGCTGCATGAGCGCCCGCGAGAAGTTTAGCTGCTGGCGCTGGGGCAAGCTGCCCCTGCCCCACCGGAAAGAGGGGAGCAAGCGATGAAGGTATTCCTGATCCCGCCCCCGGCGCTGCCGGTGCCGGCGGTCAAGGGCGGCGCGGTGGAGACGCTCATCACCCACCTGCTGGAGGAAAATGAGCGGTACGGCGAGCTGGAGCTGGTCTGTGTCAGCATCCCGGACGGCGAGGCGCAGCGCCGCGCCGCCCAGTACCGCCACGCCACCGTCCACTACCTGCCCAGAGTGCAGGGGGTGCGCCGCCGGCTGTGGGGCCCCATGTGCGGGCAGATGCGCCGCATGGGTCAGCCCGCCCCGCTGGACCCCTGGTACGAAAAGGTGCGCAAGCTGGTGATGGACGAGCGCCCCGATCTGGTCATCGCCGAGGGCGGCGACCTGACCGAGTCGGCCGCCATCGCCCGCATGGTGGGCCGCGAGCGCACCTGGGCGCACCTGCATATGCAGTTCAAGGCCAACCGCCAGCTCTCGGATATGTACGGCGGCGTGCTGGCCATCAGCCGCTTTGTGGCCGACCAGTGGCAGTCCATGGAGCCGTGCCGGATGCACCTGCTGCCCAACTGCGTTGACCCGGACAAGTTCACCCATCTGCCCGCCGACGCGGACGAGAACGCCCGCCTGCGCCGGGAGCTGGGCTTTGCCGAGGACGACTTCGTGGTGCTGTACTGCGGGCGCATCT
Source organism: Oscillospiraceae bacterium (assembly GCA_045118955.1). Lineage (GTDB taxonomy): Bacteria > Bacillota > Clostridia > Oscillospirales > Ruminococcaceae > SFJ001. The sequence continues at coordinate 11,844 of JBGVKB010000027.1, forward strand.
GCGAGGAAAAGGGCGTCCACCGGCTGGTGGAGGCCATGGTCAAGATCGACGACCCCAAGGTCAAGCTGCTGATCATCGGCAGCCCCTTCTTCGCCGCGGAGGACGACAGCCCCTTCTTTGAGCGGATGCGCACCGAGGCCGGGCCGCTGCGGCAGGCCGGGCGCATCCAGTTCACCGGCTACCTGCACAACGACCGCCTGCCCGCCTACTACCGGCTGGCAGACCTGGCCTGCTTCCCCGCCATCTGGGAGGAGCCGGCGGGCATCGTGGCCATCGAGGCCATGGCCTGCGGCTGCCCCATCGTGGCCACCGCCAGCGGCGGCATGGGCGAGTACCTGACCGGCAGCGGCGCCGCGCTGGTCAGCCGGGACGAGGACTGGCATTACGACGGCAGCATCCCGGTGCCCGGGGTGGAGCCGCTGGACGACCAGCTCGCCCGGGTCATCGCCGAGCTGAAGGCCGACCCCGCCCACCGCGCCCGCATGGCGCAGGCGGGCATCGAGCGGGCCAAAAAGTTCAGCCGGCAGAGCTATTATCGGAATTTT
>JBGVKB010000028.1:0-29321 GCA_045118955.1 Oscillospiraceae bacterium
CCCCAAACCACCCGAGAGGAGGCCGTTCCATGCCTGACCGAACCCATCCCCGCATCCCGCCCGAGGCCGAACATTGGCCCGCTCCCCCCGCCCCCGGCTGGGGGATGCGCCCCATCCACACCTTTACCCATCTCAGCTACCCGCAGATCTCCCTGTTGGCCGAGGGGTTGGAGTGGGTCGGGCCGAGCGGCGAGGTGCGCGTCCCCGCTGAGAGCACCCGCACCTTTGCCGCCGAGCTGCCCTTTGCCGCTGCCGGGCGGCTGTACCTCTCGACCAAGCAGCTCATCGCACAGCGCAAGCCCGGCCCGCCCTCCGGCTGGTATCTGGATCGCTACGGACGGCAGGTCTACCGATACATCCAGCGGTTCCCCTGCTTCGACGACTGCGACGGACGCACCGAGACCCGCTTTTATCGGTGGTACTTCCTGTTCGAGGGCGGGCGGCTCACCCGCATCCAGCACACCGACGGCCAGCCCATCCTGCGCGTCACCGAGGACGCGGCCTTTCTGGAGGACGAGTGCCGCCGCGCCATGGCCGAGGCCGGCTGCCCCCACTGCCTGTGAGGGTGCTCGGCTTGAGCCGCTGTACAAAACATGGTATAATGCAACAAACCATGCGCGCCGCTGCGGAGCGTGCAGAGCCAAACCGCCCTGCCGCACCGGCTCACGGTGCAGCAAGGCGTTCCTCCCCGCACGACTGGGCGCGAAGCCGCAAAACAGCCAAAAATCGACGCTGTTTCTTCCTATATCGCGCAAGGATTCAGGATGAATCGCGCAATTTAATTGCATAAAATCATTTTAAAAATGTGCGGATGCGCTGAATTTTGCACCCATTTTGGCGCAACGCCGCCCGGAGGCCCCATGGACGAACAAAAGTACGCCCCTCTCAAGCTCGAGCATCAGCTCTGCTTCCCGCTGTATGCCTGTTCGCGGGAGATCATTAAGCAGTACAAGCCCTTTCTGGACGGATTGGGGCTGACCTACACCCAGTACATCACCATGCTGGTGCTGTGGGAACGGCGCACCCTGACCGTCAAGGAGCTGGGCAGCATTCTGTATCTGGATTCCGGCACCCTGACCCCCCTTTTGAAAAAGCTGGAGCAGCGGGGCCTCATCACCCGCCGCCGCCCTCCGGAGGACGAGCGCAGCCTGGTGGTGTCCCTCACGGTGGCGGGCGAGATTTTACAGGAACACGCCCTGACCATCCCCGCCCAGATGGCCCGCAGCATCCGTCTGGAGCCGGAGGAGGCCACCGCCCTGCGTCATCTGCTGTATAAGCTGCTTGGGCAGCCAAACGCCGGGGACGAACCCCTGTAATACGCCCGCCTTATCTCTCCGCGCACAGCCGCGGGGGATGGTTTGCGGGTGGCGTGGGCGCATTTCGACATGACCGCGTTCCGCGCACAGCCGCGGGAGAGAGATGGAGCGGCGGATCCGGCCGCTGACACTTTTCCCGCGCTGCACCCAGCCTGTCTCCACGCAGCATGGCGCGGCGCACAGCCCGCGGGACAGGGGGGCTATGCGGCAGGACGGCCGTTCATTGGCGCTCATCCCCGCCGCAGAACTCAATAAATTGTATATTTTCAGCACAGTATTACAAATTGTATTCTCTTTCGCTTTGTTCCATATAAAAAACGCCCTCTCTCCACACACAGCGGAGAAAGAGGGCGTTTTGTTTGGGTGACGAGCCGCCGCAGGACAGCCGGCACCAATCCTGATAACAAAAGGCGGCAGCCCCCCACCGCTCCGCTGTACGCAGAGCGGTGGGGGGCTGTCTTCGTGTGAGAAACGAAAGGAAGGAAGGCAACCGCGGCCCTTGAAAGAAGACATCGCGGAGTATGTCACAGTTTCCTCCCCGCGAGTACATGAGCCGCGGGGACAGAGGGCGCAGAACATCTGCACTTCTTAATATTCATCTTACGCAGCCGGGGCGCACTTTTCAATTATATGTAAGTATTCCCCGCCATTCTGTAGCTATCGTTCCCACGCCCATGGATCAGCGGGCGTACTGGTAGCGCAGCGAGGGCCGCCCGCCGGTGCGGTAGTCGATGGTGGACAGGATCTCCCCCGTCTCCACCATGTAGTTCATGTAGCGGCGCACCGTGATGCGGGACAGACCCACCGCCTCGGCGATCTGCTCGCTGGACCAGGTGTGCTCCCGGTTTTCCATCAAAAAGCCCCGGATCAGCTTCAGGGTGGCCTCGTTGAGGCCCTTGCTCAGCCGCGCCTGCTCGCTCTGGGCGCTCTGCGCCTGCACCAGCCGGTCGATGGCCGCCTGACTCAGGTTGTCGCCGTGCCCCTCCAGCATCTGGCGGCTCTGCACGAACTTCTCCATGGCCTGCTGGAAACGTGTGTATTCGAAGGGCTTGATGAGGTAATCCAGCACCCCGCGCCCCAGCATATTGCGCACGATGGCGGTGTCGCTGGCAGAGGTGACCATGATGATGGACGGGCTGTGCCCCGCCGCGTGCAGCCTGTCCACAAACTCCATGCCGTTCATGGCGGGGGTGTAGTAGTCCAGAATGACCAGATCGGCGCGGCCGGTCTCCAGCCAGTCCAGCGCCTGCTGGCCATTTTTAAATACGCCCTCCACCCGGAAGCTCCGGTCGGTCTCCACATATTGGCGGTCGATGGCGGCGACCATGGGGTCGTCCTCCACGATGATGACCTTATACATCTGTTCGCTCCTCCTGTTCCGGTCTGGTAAAGGTCAGTGTGAAGCAGGTGCCCGCTTGCTCCTCGCTGTCCACTTCGATGGTGCCGCCGTTCGCCTCCACAAGCTGGCCGATCATGTACATACCGAGGCCCCGGCCCTCGCCCTTGGAGGACACACCCTTTTCAAAGATGTGTTCCCGCACCTCGGGTCGGATGCCGCTGCCGGTGTCCTCACACAGGATCAGGTTGCAGTCCGGGCGGCAGTAGATGGACAGCTTGATCTCCTTCACCTCGGCGTTGCTGCCGCTCAGCTCCTCGATGGCGTTCTCCAGCAGGTTGCCCACGATGGTGACGCAGTCCTCCACTTTCAGCAGCAGATCCTCCTCCCGACAGATGCTGTCGGGGGACAGCTCCAGCAGGATGCCCAGCTCAGCGGCGTGCATCATCTTGCCGATGATCAGCGCGCACAGGCGGGAGTTGCGGATGCAGTCGGCGGTCTGGCGGATGGACTGGCTGGACACAAGGCTGCTGTTCACGATGAAGTCCATGGCGCGGCGGGTCTCGCCGGTCTGCAGGTAGCCCAGTATGATGTGCAGCTTGTTCATAAATTCGTGGTTGAAAAAGCGCAGGGTGTCCAGCATATAGCGGGTGCCGGACAGCTCGTCCGACAGCTTGCGCATCTCGGTCTTGTCGTGCAGAATGCTCAGGGTACCGGTCAGCCCGGCCTCCCCCCGCAGGGGCAGCTCGCTGAGCAGCACCTGGTGCGCCCCCACCATGCAGGAGCGGTTCTGGCTGCCCTGCCCGCTTTGGGCCACCTGCACACAGCGGCTCTCGGGGAACAGCTCCGCCAGCGGCGCGCCCGCGTCCAGCGGCCCCTCCTGCCCCAGCAGCCGCCCGGCGGTGGTGTTGGAGAACAGCACCCTGCCCTCGCCGTCGGTGGCCACAAGGCCGTCGCCGAGGGCGTTGAGCACCTCGTCCTGACGGAGGTACAGATGCAGCAGGTCGCCGGGCTGGCGGCCGCCCAGCGAGTCCACCAGCAGCCCCATGATGCCCCGGCTGAACACCGCCGCCGCCAGCACCGACCCCACAAAGATCAGCAGCACCGGCCCCACAAGGCTCAGATACTGCTGCCAGATGCCCGAGATGAACACCGACGCGGTGACGTAGCCGAGGATGGCCCCGTCCGCACCGCGGATGGCGTGGAACGCCCGGCGCTGCTGTCCCTGGGTGCCGTAGCCGACGGTGATGTAGGGGGCGGCGCCGGACAGGATGGCCTGCTCCTCCCCCTCCACATAGGTCTCGCCGCTCTGGCTGCGCTGGGTGTGGTAGAAGCGCACGCCGTCGCTGCCGTACACGGCCAGTACGTCCAGATCGTCAAAATGCTCGGCCAGCTCGTCCAGCTCGGTCTTGACGGCCGGGTCCGGGTAGCCCCGGCGCACCATGCCGCCCACACTGTCGATGGAAGCCACATAGGCAGCGATGCTGCTGATGGTGTCGTCAATGCTGCGGCGCTGACGATCCATGTCCAGATACAGGGTGACCGCCAGCGCAATGCACAGCACCGCCGTGGCCACCAGCAGCACACCGTAGAAGATCTGCTGCTCCAGTGAGAGCTTTTTGAACCGTGCGACCATCCGCATCCCGCCTTTCCTCTAAAGGGTTCTTTGCTTAACATTATAAAGCCGACGGGCGGGCGGAACAAGCTGCGAAAAAGCTCGGAACGGTTACTTTAGTTCCAAAAGCTTCCAAAAGTGCTTTTTCGCAGTCGGTTTTGTTGAAAGCCGGTCGAAATCTGTTATAATGAATGAAAAAGACTGCAATCTTGCGGTCCTTTTGCATTGTGTGTGAGAAATTTTGTGAGAAATGGAGGTCATCCCAATGGCAAAGCGCGGTGTTCTGGCAGCGTGTCTGCTTTTGGCCGCGTCCCTTCTGACGGCGGGCTGCGGGGGCGCAGCCTCGTCCGTCCCCCAACCCGGGGTGGAAACCACCACCGTGCTGACCATCGGCACGGCGGACAGCGGCGGCACCATGTACCCGGTGGGCACCGTACTGGCGGAGGCGCTCTCCGCCAGCATCAAAAATCTGAAGGTGAACGTGAGCGCCTCCACCGGCTCGGTCGGGAACGTACTGGCGCTGGCGGAGGGCGAGCTGGATCTGGCGCTGGTGTCCGGCGACGTGGCGTGGGCCGCGGTGAACGGCGGCGATGAGGACACCCCCCGCACCGAGGGGCTGCGCTGCGTGGGCGCGGTGTATCAGAGCTTCTCCAACTGGGTGGCGCCCCGCAGACTGCGGGCAGAGTATGTACACGATCTGGCCGGGCGGGTCATCGGCGTGGGGCCGGAGGATTCCACCACCGAGCTGTCCGCCCGCATCGCCCTGCAGGTGCTGGGGCTGGACAGCCGCTCCACCGCGGTCAACTGCAGCCTGAACGAGGGCTGCGAGAAGATGACCGCCAAAGAGATCGACGCCATGCACAGCTTCAGCGGCCTTGAGACCCGCAGCGTGGCCGAGATCACCCGCAGCATGGACTGCGTGATCCTGCGCTACACCGACGAGGAGCTGGAGGACATCCTGACCTACAACCCCTATTACTACAAGACGGTGATCCCGGCGGGCACCTACGAGGACCAGACCGGGGACATCCCCACCTTTGGTGTAAAGTGTCTGCTGTGCGTGGACGAGGGCATGGACGAGGCGCTGGTGTACGCCCTGACCGCGGCGCTGTGGGACAGCCGCGGCGAGCTGAGCGCCGCCGAGCCGGCGCTGGCCGACCTGATGGCGGACGAGTTCGTCTGCCAAAACCTGCCCATCCCTCTGCACGAAGGCGCGGAGCGGTTCTATCAGGAGATGGGGGCGCTGTGAGCGCAAAAGCAACAAGCGACGGCTTTTCAGTCGTCGCTTTTTTGCGCCGTTTATTCACACAGGCCCAGCAGCAGGGCGCTCACCGGGGGGAGTCCTGCCGTGCCGCACACCAGGCGGGTGGTCTGCCAGACAAAGCTGCTCTCTGCGTCCGCCAGCACCTGCCAGCCGCCCTCGGGCAGGTGCGCCCACTGGGGGTGGCGGGAGGCGTTCACCAGCAGCAGCACCTGCCGCCAGCGGCCGCCGCAGTCCAGCAGCACCCCGGCGCAGTCGGGGCCAAGCTCTGCGGCAAAGCGCACCCGCCCCGCCGCGCCTGGCCCCTTGTCGGTGAAGGCCGGCAGCCGCTGGCGCAGGGCGATGAAGCCCCGGTAGTAGTCCACCAGCTCCTGATTGGCCCACGCCCGCTGCCAGTCCAGCCGGTTGAGGGCGGCGGGGGCGTTGTAGGTGTTCTTCACCCCCTGCTTTGTGCGGCCGAACTCCTCGCCCGCCAGCAAAAACGGCCGCCCCTGACAGCAGAAATTGATGGCCGCCGCCAGCCGGTTGGCCCGCAGAACCTCAGGGCTGCGGGCGTCAAAGCGGCGGCGTTCGTCCAGGGTCAGCACCAGCTTGTCCCACAGCGTCCAGTCGTCGTGGCAGGACAGGTAGGTGATGGTCTGCTCCGGGCAGGTGAAGCCCTCCCCCGCCCAGCCGGTGACGCAGCGGCACAGGGTGTGGGCGTCCAGCCCGCCGCCGTTCACCATGCCGGGGGCGCGCTCGTCCATCAGGCCGCCCTTCACCGCGTCCCGGGTGTTGTCGCAGAAGGCCCCCACCCCCTCCAGCCGCCACAGGTTGCCCTTGTGGGCGAGGCAGGTGCCGGGGCGCACCGCCGCCGCGCCGCCCGCCCACGGCTCGCCGTAGAGGAGCTTTTCGCCCCGGCCGAAGCGGCGGTCCAGCGCCTCGCGGATGCGCTTCATCAGCCCCACGTCCAAAAGGCCCATCAGGTCAAAGCGGAAGCCGTCCATGTGGTACTCCTCGGCCCAGTACAGCACCGAGTCCAATATGTACTGCCCGCACATACTGCGCTCGGTGGCCAGGTCGTTGCCGCAGCCCGAGCCGTTGGAGAGCTGCCCATTTGCCCGGGTGCGGTAGTGGTAGCCGGGCACGGTGCGCCACAGCCAGGAGTCGGTGTGGTAGGTGTGGTTGTACACCACGTCCATGATGACCCGGAAGCCGTGCCGGTGCAGCGCCTGCACCGCCTGCTTCAGCTCCCGGATGCGCACCTCGCCGTGGGCGGGGTCGGAGGAGTAGCTGCCCTCGGGCACGTTGTAGTTCACCGGGTCGTAGCCCCAGTTGTAGCCGCTGCCGGGCCTTGCCTCGTCCACCGAGCCGTAGACGTACACCGGCATGAGCTGAATGTGGGTCACCCCCAGCCGCTTGAGGTAGTCCAGCCCGGTGGGGCGGGTGCTGTCCCCGCAGACGGTGCCGGTGCGGCACAGGGCGGTGTAGCGGCCCCGGTCGGCGGGGGCGAAGCCGCCCGCCGGGTCGAGGGAGAAGTCCCCCACGTGCAGCTCGTAGATGATCTGCTCGGGGGTGTGGGCGGGGGGCTTGTCCTGCGCCCAGCCGGGCGGGTCGGTGCGGCGCAGGTCCAGCACCATGCTGCGCTGCCCGTTCAGCCCGCAGGCGCGGGCGCAGGGGTCGGCGGTGCGGCGGCTCTCACCGTCCACCGTCACAACGTAGTCGTAATAGGCACCGTCGAGGTTTTCGGCGGTCTGCCACTCCCACAGCCCCTGCCCGGCGGGGCGCAGGGGCTGGCGGCGCAGCGCCTCGCAGCCGTGCCCGGCGGCGTACAGGGACAGGGTCACCGCCTCGGCGGTGGGCGCCCACAGGCGGAACAGCGTCCCCTGCGCCCCGCAGAACGCCCCCAGCGGCGCGTCGGTGTGGTACCGCGCCCGGAACGCCGCCGAATCGAACCATTTCTTTCTCTGTGCCGGATCCATGGGGGATCACCCTCTCTTGCAGCGTGTTGTATCGGTTCCAGTATACCGCATCCGCGGCCATAAATCCAGACGGCGGTCACTGCGCCCCCCTTTGCCTCTCTCTTTGGGAGAGGTGCCCCGGCTCGCAGACCGGGGCGGAGAGGGTGACTGCGCACCAAGTGCCCTCTCAGTCGGCTTCGCCGACAGCTCCCCCAAAGGGGGAGCCAAGTTTGCGACCGCGGCCATAGATCCAGACGGGGACGATTTTCACAAACGCGCTCTTTTCTGCAAAGGCCGGGCGTGGTACAATGGAAAAAAACACACGAAAGGGGGCGTCCCATATGGGGGAGCTGCTGGCCGGCAACGGCGCGGTGCTGCTCTATTTCGCGGTGTGCGCCGGCTCGGCGCTGGTGGTGCGGCTGTGCTTCACCGTGCCCAACGAGCCGTTCCGCAAGCTGCTGCATTTTATCCTGCTGTTTTCCTGCCCGGTGTACCTGTTCGCCTTTGACCGCTGGCAGTACAGCGCCGGCTCGGCGCTGGGGTTCGCGGCGGCGGTCTGGCCCATCCTGTATCTGGCGGAGCGCATCCCCGGCTACTCCGCCCTGCTCACCGAGCGGCGGGGCGGCGAATTGAAGGCCAGCCTGCTGCTGGTGTTCGGGATGTTCGCGCTGGTCATCGCGGTGTGCTGGGGCGGGCTGAACGACCGGATGCTGGCGCTGGCGTCGGTGTTCGCATGGGGGCCGGGGGACGCGGCCGCCGCCCTTGTGGGCAAGCGGTTTGGCCGCCACCCGCTGACAGGGCGGCACATCGAGGGGCGCAAGAGCGCCGAGGGCACCGCCGCCATGTTTGGGGTCTCCCTTGCGGTGACGCTGGGGCTGCTGCTGGCGCGGGGCGGGCTGAGCCTGCCCGCCTGCCTGCTCACCGCCGCCCTCACCGCCGCCGTGAGCGCCGCGGCGGAGCTGTTCACCCGGGGCGGGCGGGATACCTTCACCTGCCCGGTGGCGGCCATGCTGACCCTCATCGCCCTCACCCGACTGCTGAGCTGACCGGAGGAGCCTATGAACGACCAAAGCAAGACCGCCGGCGGCCGCACCCTGCGGCTGTCGGTTTTGATGAGTGCCCCCGGCCCGCTGGTGGTGGGTCTGGGGCTGCTGGCGGGGCGCAGCGCCACCCAGCTTGCCGATTTTGTGCGCCGCAGCGCTGAACTTTTGGCCATCGTGGCGGCGTGGCTGGTGTACGCCCCCGCCGCCCGCGCCGAGCCGGAGCAGCGGGCGCGGCTGGAGCGCGGAGTGAACCGCTTTGTGGGCGCGGCCATGTGCCTGAGCGGGGCGGCCATGCTGCTGGTGGCCCTCCTCACCGACGGGAGCGAGGGCGGCAACGTGCTGCCCGGGCTGACCATTGCGGTGCTGGGGGTCATCGCCAACACCCTGTTCTGGCGGCGGTACGCCCGCCTGAGCCGGGAGGGCGGCGGGGCCATTCTGGCGGTGCAGAGCCGCCTGTACCGGGCCAAGGCGCTGGTGGACGGCTGCGTCACCGGGGCGCTGCTGGCGGTGGCGCTGCTGCCCGGCTCCTCCCTCGCCCTGTGGCTGGACCGCGCCGGCTCGGCGGTGGTGGCGGTATACCTGATCCACTGCGGCCTGCGCACCCTGCGGGAGACCCGCGCCTGACCCATTCTGAAAGGAGCGACCCATGCGTTACCCCGACCTTGTGTTTGACCTGTACGGCACCCTTGTGGACATCCACACCGAAGAAAACGACGCGGTGTGGGCAAAAACCGCCCTGTATTTCGGCTACTACGGGGCGGCGTACACCGCAGAGGAGCTGCGGGAGGCCTTCGCCGCCGCCATGTCCGCCCGCAAAGCCCGCGCCGGGCAGAGCTACGAGTGCTTCCCCGACCTGCCCTTTGAGCCGGTGATGGCGGAGCTATTCCGCGCCAAGGGGGTGGAGCAGAACGCCGACGCGCTGGGCGTGAATGCGGCGCAGCTTTTCCGTGTGTGCTCCACCGACCACCTGCGGCTGTACCCGGGGGTCTTGGATGCGCTGGCCGACCTGCGCGCCGCCGGGCACCGGCTGTGGCTGCTGAGCAACGCCCAGCGGGTGTTCACCGCCTTTGAGCTGCGGGCGCTGGGGCTGGAGGGGGTCTTTGACGGGGCGTACCTCTCCTCGGACTACGGCTGCCGCAAGCCGGACGGGCGGTTTTTCCGGGCGCTGCTGGAGGAGCAGCGGCTCGACCCCGCCCGCTGCCTGATGATCGGCAACGACCGGGACACCGACATCGCCGGGGCGAAGGCCGCCGGCATGGCGACCCTCTACCTGCACACCGACCTGACCCCGCCCGACCAGTCCGCCGCCGACCTGGCGCTCTCCCCCTCCGCCTGCCCCGGCCCCCACTGGGAAGCGGAGGGCTGCGACTGGCCCGCGCTGGCAGAGGCGGTCAAGGAGCTGTAAAGGGGCGGCGCTTTGCGCCGAGTGCATTTACCCCAACAAAAAACAGGGTCTCCCCCAGCGGGGAGACCCTGTTTTTTTGTCCTCACACGGCGTAGAGGGAGGTGAGCGCGATGATCAGCAGCATGACCGGGTAGGCCAGGCAGTTGAACACCCGGTTGCCCTTGCCCTTTTGGCCGTTGTAGCCGTGTACCACCAGAAAGCCCATGGGGGTGGCCATCATCAGCGGGGAGCCGATGCTGCAGGCCAGCGCCGCCACCGAGCCCATCAGGTTCTGATGGATGGAGTTGGCGCGGAACAGCCACAGCACCGCCACCACCAGCACCACGCTGGCGCCGTTTTCGATGCGGAGCATCCCGCCCCACACCATGGCCGCGGCGGTGACCGCCAGCTTGATGAGGGTGTTCTGCACCCCCTTTTCGGCGTAGCGGCTGTAGAACAGCAGCACCACAAAGGCCAGCGCCAGCGCCCACACCGGGTTCTGGCGGCCGAAGTCCAGCAGGCCGCCGCCCATGGCCAGGTCGTAGGGCACCTCGCTGAGCAGCGCCACGCCCGCCACCCGCGCCAGATAGCGGGTGCGGTCGGCGGTGCGCTGGAAGCCGTCCACCAGCAAAAAGCAGAAGATGGGCACGGCACAGGTCTCCACTGCCTGCAAAAGCAGCGCCGTGGTGGCGTAGATCATGGCGTCGTCGCTGGCCTCCATCACCTGCAAAAGCTGCTCGATGGTGCGCTCGCCCACGCCCAGCATACGGTTTTGAATGATGCCGCGCCCGGCGGCGCCCAGCGCCAGAAACAACAGGCCCCAAAAGCGCAGGCCGTTGCGGTCAAGGCCCCGCCGGCGGGCGGGCTTTTTGAGTTGCTCCATGGGGAGTCTCCTTTCGGTGGTCAAAAATCGCGTTGTGCCGCGTTATGCGGCGGGGGTCAGCACCGCCACGCCCCAGGCGGGCAGGTGCAGGGCAGCGCCCTCCTGCGCCACCGGCTCCTCGCCGGTGACAAGGCTGGCCGCCAGCGTCCAGTCAGCATAGGCGCTCAGGTCAGCCTCGGCGGCCTCGGCGGAGAGGTTCATCAGGAGGATGCACTCCTCCCCCTCCCAGCTCTTGCGCTGGGCGCTGACGCAGCCGGTGTTGAGGGCGGTCTCGGCGGTGGTGCGCCCGTGGGAGATGGCCGGGATGGCCTGCCGGATGGCGATGGCCTGCCGGTAGTAGTTGTACACCGAGCCGTCGTCCCCCTTCTGCTGGGCAAGCCCGCCGAACAGATACTCCTCGGGCAGCTCGCACTCGGGCGGGGGCGCGGGGGTGTCGGCGGTGCCGTTCTCATCCCACAGCATGGGTGCGCGGTAGGAGGGGTCGTTGGTGCCGCCGCAGATCATGCCCAGCTCCTCGCCGTAGTAGACGAACACACTGCCGCTCATAAACAGGTTCATGGCGCCGGCCAGCTTGGTCTTTTCGGCGGTGCGGCCCACAAAGCCCGCGATGCGCCCCACGTCGTGGTTGCTCAGGAAGGGCGCGTCGATGTAGGCGGGGTTGCTGCCCAGATAGGCGGCGTCGGCCTTTTCCAGCGCGGTGGCGTAGGTGCTCACCACGTCGGGCTGGCCCGCGCCCCGCAGCACCGACACGATCTTGCCGTCCACGTTGCCGAAGGCGTAGTCAAAGATGCTGGTGATGCCGCTCTTATAGTAGGTGGTGATGTTGGCAAAGCTGTCCCACACCTCCGCCACAAAGTAGCAGTCCGGGTCGAGGGCGCGGCCGGTGGTCTCGATCCAGTTCAGCACCTCGAGATTCTTCTCGGCGTTGCCGGACCAGAACTCCTTGGCGGCGTCCAGACGGAAGCCCGCCGCGCCCTTCTCCAGCCAGAAGGCCATGATGTCCTTGATCTCCTCCCGCACGGCGGGGCTGTCCAGATTCAGGTCGGGCATATCGTAGCTGAAGCGGCTCTCGTAGTACCAGCCCGCCGCGCCGGTCACCTCGTGGTAGCCGGCGGGGCAGCTCTCGGCCTGCGCGAAGTTGTAGTAGTCCACCGTGGGGCAGACCGCCGGGTCGGGCTGTGCGCCCGCGGGCAGGCTCTGCAGGTGGGCCACCGCCTCCTTGAACCAGGGGTGCTCGCTGCCGGTGTGGTTCACCACCAGATCCAGAATGACCCGGATGCCCCGGCCCGCGCAGTCCGCCAGCAGGGCCTCCATATCCTCCATGGTGCCGTAGGCGGGGTCGATGGCGTAGTAGTCGCTCACGTTGTACTTGTGGTAGCTGGTGCTGGGGTGAATGGGCATCAGCCAGATGCCATTGATGCCCAGCGCCTGCAGCTCGTCCAGCTTGGAGCGCACGCCCGCAAGGTCGCCGACGCCGTCGCCGTCCGAGTCGCAGTAGGAGTAAACGAAGATCTCATACCAGGTGCGGTATTCGTCGTCGGGGCTTTCGCCCAGTGCGCGGATGCTCTCCAGTGCCTGCTCGGTCTTTGCCGCCCCCTGCGAAGAGGCGGCCGCCCCCGACGGATCGGAGACGGCCGCATTGGGGTCTTCACTTGCGGCGGGCGCGCAGCCCGCCAGCAGGAGCAAGCTCAGAAGCAGACACAGCAATTTTGCTGCGTGCTTCATATCATCAACCCTTCACAGCGCCGCTCATGGCTTCCTGATAGAACTTCTGGGTGATGATGAACAGGATGGAGATGGGGATGGCCACCAGCACGGCGCCCGCGCAGAAGCGGGTGAACCAGTTGCCGATGTACTCCATCTCCAGCATACGCCACAGACCGATGGACACGGTGTAGTACTGCGCCTCGGCACGGACGATGATCTTGGCAAAGATGAAGTCCATCCAGGGGCCCATGAAGGCGGTGATGACCTGATACACGATCATCGGCTTGCACAGAGGCAGGATGACCATGGTGAAGGTCTGCCACTTGGTGGCGCCGTCCAGATAGGCGGCCTCCTCCAGCGCCTTGGGGATGGTGTCCATGTAGCCCTTCATGACGAAGAAGCCGGTGCCGGCGCCCGCCGAGAAGCAGATGACCAGCGCGATGGGAATGTTGGAGCCCTCGGTCAGACCCATGGCCTTCAGCAGGAAGTAGATGGCGACCATGGACATGAAGCCCGGGAACAGGTTGATGATCATCGCCATGTTCATGTAGGGCTTGCGCATGGGCCACTTCAGGCGGCTGAGGGAGTAGGACACCGCCAGCACGAAGAAGGTGCTGATCAGGCAGCTAAAGATGGAGATCACGAAGGTGTTCATGAACATCCGGGGGAAGTTCATGGTGGTGGTCTCGGTCAGAAGCTGGATGTAGTTGTTCAGGGTGTACTCCTTCGGGAAGAAGGTGGAGCTGAACATACCGGTGCTCCCAGCGCGGAAGCTGTGGGCCACCAGCCAGACGAAGGGGATCAGCCACACGATGGACATGATGACCAGAAAGCCGTGTGCCAGAATGTCCGAGATGAGACGCTTGGTCTTCATGGAACCGGAATTTTTCTTATCCATTATTTGAAGCCCTCCTCATCCTTGTAGGAACCGGAGCTGCGGTAGGTGACCAGCGCCACGACACTCAGCACCACGAAGGTGAAGATGCCGATGACCGCGCCCAGGTTGAACTCCTGACGGTCAATGGACAGCTTGTACAGCCAGGTGACCAGCAGGTCGGTCTGGCCCGCGGAGTCGCCCACATAGGTGGGGCCGCCGCCGGTCAGCAGGTAGATGATGTTGAAGTTGTTGATGTTGCCGGTAAACTGGGTGATGATGTAGGGGGTCATCACGAACAGCATATAGGGCAGGGTGATGTTCATGAACTGCTGCACCGCGTTGGCGCCGTCGATGCGGGCGGCCTCATACTGGTCGGCGGGGATATTCTTCAGAATACCGGTGACCTGCATGACGGTGTAGGGAATGCCCACCCACAGGTTGATGACGATCAGCAGCACGCGCGCCCACATGGCGTCGGTCAGGAAGGGGAACACCTCGCCATGATCCAGAACGCCCAGGCTCTGGAACAGGGTGTTCACCGCGCCGTTCTCCTTGAACATGGTGCGGATGATCAGCAGGGACACGAACTGGGGCACCGCGATGGTCAGGGACAGGATGGTGCGCCACAGGCCCTTCAGGCGGGTGGTCTTGCGCTCGATGATCAGCGCCACAAAGGTGCCCAGGAAGAAGTTCAGGAAGGTGGCAAAGAAGGCCCAGACCAGAGTCCAGCCCAGCACGCTGCCGAACTGCTTGCCGATGGTGGAACCGGCGTTGAACAGGGAGGCGAAGTTCGCCAGACCCACCCAGTCGAACAGGATCAGATGGTCACCGACCTTGGAGTAGTTGGTGAAGGCCATCAGCATCATGTAGACCAGGGGGATGATGGTGAAGATCAGCAGGGTGACGAAGGGGGGCACCATGAACAGCTTGTGGATGTTCTGATCCAGCAGGCTCTTCACGTCCTCAAAGAAGGTGGGGACGTGCTTGCCCTCTTTCTTCAGGCACAGGGCGTAGTAGCCGCTGCGCACCGAAGACCACCAAATCACCGCCAGCACGCACAGGACCACGATGCTGGCCACGGCGTACAGCAGGATCTGCTGGGAGTTGTCGCCCTGAATGTACTCGTAGACGCCCTTGGCGTCGTTCCAGACCTCCTCGGTGGCGCGGTCGCCCAGGCTGGGCAGCAGGCCGAGCCAGTGGAAGCCGCCCGCCTCGGGCAGGAACATAAAGCCAAGACAAAGGATCTCAATGGCCAGCATCAGCAGGCCCATGATAAAGCGGCCGGCAACCAAGTTGCCCAGACCCATCACAATGCAGGAGAGCCAGACGATGGGGCCGCCGTTTTTCAAAGCATTGATAAGCGAATAGCTGCCTGCGTTACGTTCGTAAAGCACGCTATCGCCCTCCCTTCTGTGGTTTTAAAAGAAAAGCGGCGGCCAGAAACTCACGTTATCCGGCCGCCGCTGCGTGTTCTCAGTTAATCCTCAGGGGCGGGTCAGTTGAATCGGAATTCAGCTTACAGGCCGCTGGAGTTCAGAGAGCCCATCATAGCCTCGACCTGCTCGGCGATGTTGTCAGCGTTGACAGAGCCGGCGATGACGGCCTCACCGAAGGTCTGGATGGGAGTCCAGTAGTTGCCCATCTCGGGGATGGAGGGCTGAGCCACGGAGGTGTTGGCCATGGTGGCGTTCTCAGCCAGAGCAACGATGCTGGCCTTCACAGCGTCAGAGTCAGCCAGAGTGGTGGCGGCGGGGGTGATGCCGCGCAGCTCGAAGCGGACCAGCTGGGACTCAGCAGAAGCCAGGAAAGCAGCCAGCTCCATGGCGGCCTTCTGGTTGTCAGCGTTGGGGTTGACGCCCACGGCCTTGGAACCGCCGAAGGACTTCATGCTCTTGGCCTCGCCGCCGATGTTGGCGGTGGGCAGGGAGACAGCGCCCAGCTTGTCGCCCAGAGCCTCGTACAGACCGGCGTACTCCCAGGAGCCGCTGAAGTAGGCGCCCACGGTGCCGTCCTTCAGGCCGGCGTTGCCCAGGCCGTCAGCGTCGTTCTTGAAGTTGGGGTTGGCAGCCAGCTCGACCATGTAGGCAGCGGCAGCCTCGCCGGCCTCGCCGCCGAACTGGATGCCGGCAGCGCCGTCGACGCCCTGCTCACCGAACAGGGTGCCGCCGTTGGCCATGAAGAAGGAACCGGTGTACCAGCCGGTGGTCATGGGGAAGGCAACAACGCCCTTCTCCAGCATGGCATCCAGGCTCTTAACGTCCTCCTCGGTGAAGACGTCCTTGTTGTAGTACATGAACCAGGTGTTGGGGGCAACGGGGAAGCCGTACACGCCGCCATCGGTGTGGGTCACGGTGTTGACATAGGTGGCAGACACGTCGTTCTGAACCTGCTCCAGGTAGGAGCCGCCCAGCTTGGCCAGAGCGCCAGCCTGGATCAGGGTGCCCAGCTGGTCGTTGGCGAACAGGTAGACATCAGCAGCAGCAGCGGGGTCGTTCTTCACGGTGTTGCCGGCATCGCCCTCACCGCAGACGCCCAGATCCCAAGTGATGTCGTACTCGGGGTGAGCTTCCTCGAACTTGGCCAGCATCTGGGGCAGCCAGCAGGTGTCGTCAGCCTGGTCCTCCTGGGGAGCCCAGACCTTCAGGGTAACAGCCTCGGGGCCGGCAGCCTCAGAGCTGGCAGCCTCAGAAGCGGGGGCGGAGCTGCTGGCAGCGCCGCCGCAGCCAACCAGCAGGCTGAGGGCCATGACGCAAGCCAGAAGCATAGCAATCGTCTTCTTCATGTTTTGTTTCCTCCTTAAGAAATTTACAGAAAATATACTAATGCGGTGAAGACTCCGCAATAGCCAAATTGGGGGCGGGGCGGCGGCCTTTTTCCGGAAACGGTACCGTTTCCGGACGGAAAAGAGGCCTCTTTTCCCCGCAGGGGGTGCCGGGCGTTACGCCTCGCCGGCGGCGGCCTTCTCAAGGGCGTTCAGCGCGTCCCAGTTGGCGCGCCCATAGCGCTTGGTCATGGCCAGCACCTGCTCGCTCAGCGCGTCGGACATCTGGCCGGGCAGCAGCCGCCAGCGCCAGTTGGCACCCACGGTGCCGGGGGCGTTCATGCGGCAGTCGTTGCCCAGACCCAGGTGATCCTGCGCGGGCACGATGCAGGTCTTGGCGCTGCAGCGCATGGCCAGGCTGACAAAGGACTTGTGCAGCTCGGCGACGGGGGTGGCGGTGTCCGCCAGATAAGCGCGGATGTGCGCCTGCTCGGTCTCGGGCAGGCCGGCGAACCAGCCGGCAACGGTCTCGTTGTCGTGGGTGCCGGTGTACACCACGCAGTTGGTGCCGTAGTTGTGGGGCAGGTACTCGTTGGTGGCGCCGGTGTCCTTGGAGTCAAAGCCGAACTGCAGCACCTTCATGTTGGGGAAGCCGCTGTCCTTGACCAGCTTGCGCACGCCCTCGGTCATCAGACCCAGATCCTCGGCGATGACGCTGCGCTCGCCCAGCGCCTGCTTCATCTTGTTGAACAGCTCCATGCCGGGACCCTTCTCCCAGTGGCCCTCCTTGGCGCTGGCCGCGCCGGCGGGGATGGAGAAGTACTCGTCGAAGCCGCGGAAGTGGTCGATGCGCACCACGTCGTACAGCTCAAAGCTGTGCCACAGGCGGGTGATCCACCACTGGTAGTCGGTGGCCTTCTGGTAATCCCAGCGGTACAGGGGGTTGCCCCAGAGCTGGCCGTCCGCGGAGAAGTTGTCCGGGGGGCAGCCCGCCACGGCGGAGGGCAGGTTCTTCTCATCCAGCTGGAACATCTCGGGGTGCGCCCACACATCCGCGCTGTCCATGGAGACGTAGATGGGGATGTCGCCCACGATTTTGATGTGCTTTTTGTTGGCGTAGCCCTTCAGCTTCTTCCACTGCTGGGTGAACTTGAACTGCAGATACTTCTGGAACTCAATGTCGAAGTACAGCTCGCCCCGGTAGTAGTCCAGCGCGAAGCCCCAGTGCATCCGGATGTCCTCCGGCCACTTGGTCCAGCTCTCGCCGCCGAAGAACTCCTTCACCGCCATAAAGGTGGCGTAATCGTCCAGCCACCAGGCGTTTTCGGCGGCGAACTTCTGGAATTCGGGGTCGCGGCTGATGTCGCTGCGCTCATAGGCGGTGTGCAGCAGCTTGAAGCGGCCCGCGAACAGCTTGTCGTAATCCACCTTGGCGGCGTCCGCGCCGAAGTCCACCGCGTCGCACTCGGCGGCGGTGAGCACGCCCTCCTCCACGAGGGCCTCAAGGCTGATGAAGTAGGGGTTGCCCGCAAAGGCGGAGTACGCCTGATAGGGGGAGTCGTCCGAGCCGCCGTGGCCGGTGGCGCCCAGAGGCAGGATCTGCCAGTAGGTCTGGCCGGACTTCTCCAGCCAGTCCACGAAGTCGTAGGCGGCCTTGTCGAAGCAGCCGATGCCGTACTTGGAGGGCAGGCTGGTGACGGACAGCAGTACGCCGGTATCACGTTTCATAGGGTTCACGCTCCTTATTCATCCCAGTGTTCATCGTGCGAAAGGGGGCGGCTCAGCGGCCGTCCTCGTAATACAGCATCCGTGCCTCCCAAGGCAGCAGGGTGTCTCCCCCGCCCTCGCAGTTGGTCAGCAGCAGCTCGGCGGCGCGGTATTCCGCGGGCAGCGGGAAGGCCGCCGCCTCGCCGGAGAAGTTGCAGACCACCAGCAGGTGGGCAGCGCCCGCGTCCCGGGTGTAGGCGAACACCTGCTCGTCCTCGGGGCACAGCAGGGTGAAGCTGCCCTCTTTAAAGACCGGCAGGGTCTTGCGCAGGGCGATGAGCCGCCGGTAGTAGTGGAACACCGACTGAGGGTCGGCCTGCTGGCCGGCGGCGTTGATCTCGGTGTGGTTGGGGTTCACCGGCAGCCACGGGGTGCCGGTGGTGAAGCCGGCGTTGGGGCCGGCCGTCCACTGCATGGGGGTGCGGGCGTTGTCCCGCCCGCGGGCGTAGATGGCGGCCATGGTCTCGTCATGGCTGCGACCGGCGGCGATCCAGTCCCGGTAGAGGTTCTGGATCTCCACATCCGCGTACTGCTCAATGGGCAGGCGGATGTTGGTCATGCCCAGCTCCTCACCCTGAAAAATGTAGGGCGTGCCCTGCATTCCGTGGAGCATGGTGGCCAGCATCTTGGCCGAGCGGACTCTGTATTCGCCCTCATCGCCCCAGCGGGAGACGATGCGGGGCAGGTCGTGGTTGTTGAAGAACAGGCTGTTCCAGCCGGTGCGGTACAGGCCGTGCTGCCAGTCCCGCAGGCAGGCCTTCAGGGCGGGCAGGTGCAGAGGGGCGTAGTCCCACTTCTGCCAGGTGGTCTGATCCAGACACATATGCTGGAACTGGAACACCATGCTCAGCTCGCTGCCGTCCGGCGCGCTGTAGAGCTTGGCCCGGGGCACGTCCGCGCCCCACGCCTCGCCCACGGTCACAAGCCCCTCCTCGGGGAAGGCCTCGCGGCTCAGCTCCTGCAGAAACTCGTGCAAGCGGGGGCCGTTGGCGGTGATCTTTTGGTCGGGATCCTTGGCGATCTGGTCGATCACGTCCAGGCGGAAGCCCTCCACCCCACGCTCCACCCAGAAGCGGATGGAGTCATACAGGGCGCGGCGCACCGCCGGGTTGTCCCAGTTCAGGTCGGGCTGCTCGGGGGAGAACTGGTGGAAGTAGTACTGGCCCAGATGGGGCACATAGGTCCACGCAGGCCCGCCGAACACCGAGCCCATGTCGTTGGGCGGGGTGCTCTCGTCCCCGTCCCGCCAGATGTACCAGTCGTGGTACGCATTGTCCCGGCTCTCGCAGGCGGCGCGGAACCAGGGGTGCTGCTCCGAGGTGTGGTTCAGCACCAGATCCAGAATGATGGAGATGCCCTTGGCCTTTGCCTGCCGGATGAGGGCATCCATGTCTTTTATATTACCAAACAACGGGTCGATGGCGCAATAGTCTGCGATGTCGTATCCATTATCTGCCTGCGGCGACGGGTACACCGGGCTGAGCCAGATGCCGTCGATGCCCAGCGCCTCCAGATAGTCCAGATGGGCGATGACGCCGGGCAGGTCGCCCACGCCGTCCCCGTCGGTGTCCTGAAAGCTCTTGGGGTAGATCTGATAAAACACCGCCGACTGCCACCAGCCGCGCTTGGATTTGTCCAGCTTGATTCGCTCCATTGGGAACCTCACTCACTTGGGCTCGGGGGCGCGCTCCAGCGCCTCGAACACCCGCAGCATCTCGCCCACGCTCCACGCCTGGGCAAAGCAGCCCTTGCTGTCGGTGGGGAATTCGCCGTCGTAGATCTCGGGGAGCTGCCCGGCACAGCCCTCCCGCAGCATGGGCTGCAGGGCGCTGAGCTGCTCGCGCACGGTCTGCACCGCCGCGGGGCTGCTGCCGTTGACCTTCAGATAGGCCAGATAGTACGCGCCCATGGGGAACACCCATGTGGTGCCCTGATGATAGGCCATGTCCCGCACCACCTGAGCGCCGCCGTAGGTGGGGTGGTACTCCGGGTCCTCGGGGGAGAGGGTGCGCAGGCCGCAGGGGGTGTACAGATGGCGGTAGACCGCGTCCACCACGCTCTTTTCCTGCTTGGGGGTCAGCATGGTGAAGGGCATGGACACCGCCCAGATCTGGTTGCAGCGGAGCTGCTCGTCCGCCGCGGTGCCGGAGACCACGTCCCGCAGCCAGCCCTTTTCCCTGATCCAGAAGGCCTTGACGAAGGACCTCTTCACCTTGGCGGCCAGCCGGCCATAGGCGGTGCCGTCGCAGCCGGTCTCCTGGGCCAGCGCCTCCATGACGCACAGGGCGTTGTACCAGTAGGCGTTGATCTCCACCGGCTTGCCGTGGCGGGGGGTGGGCAGGATGCCCTGCACGCACACGTCCATCCAGGTGACCTGATCCATGCCGCCGCCGGCGCAGATGAGGCCGTCGGCGTCCATGCGGATGGAGTGGCGGGTGCCCTTTTTGTAGGCGGCGATGATGCGCTCCATCACCGGCCACGCCTCCCGGGCAAAGTCAAGGTCGCCGGTGCGCTTGACGTACTGCCACACGCAGTCGATCAGCAGCAGGGCGGCGTCCACCGTGTTGTACATGGGTTTGGCATTCCCCTCGGGGAACAGGTTGGGCACAAGGCCGTCCTGCTCGTAGGCGAGGAAGGTGCGCAGGATGCTCTTGGCGTCCTGAAAGCGGCCGGTGGCCAGCGTGCAGCCGGGCAGGGCGATCATGGTGTCCCGCCCCCAGTCGCTGAACAGGGGGTAGCCGGCCAGAATGGTCTTGCCGGCGGTGGAGTCCCGCCGGGCGATGAAGGCGTCCGCGGCCAGCGCGAGCTGGCGGGCGGTCTCGTCCTTGAAGCCGCAGGCCTGCTCCAGCTCGGTCAGGCGGCGCTCGGCGGCCTCAAACAGCGCGTCGGCGGCGGGCGGCTCCCGGTCGGTGGAGAACACCATCCAGCAGTCGGCGGTCTGCCCGGGCTTGACGGTCAGCGCCACCTCGCAGCAGCCGGCAGCCCAGCCCTCGGCGGGGCGGCCGTCCTTGGCGTCCTCCGGGTAGGCCAGCCGCTCGGCGCGGGCGGGCACCGCCCGCGCCTTGGCCTCGGTGCGCAGGTACAGCACCCGGTCCTTCCCGACGATGCGGCCGCCGCGCCCGAACAGCTCCTCGAGCGTCGGCCCGCCCAGCCGGGCGCACCGGGCGGAGAGACCGCCGTTCTTATAAGTAAAGGCGGGGGCGGCTTCCAGCGCCTCCTCCTTGGGGGCAAATTTGGCCATGGGGGTGATGCGCAGGGTGCAGGGCCGCCCGGAGCGGTTCTCCACCGTGTACTGCACGGCGGTGGTGTTCTTACCCCACTCCATGCACAGGCGGCGGGTCACCCGCACGCCGCCCACCTCGTAGCTCCAGCGGGGCAGCCGCTCAAACTCGAAGCAGGCCAGATGGCGGTAGCCCTCCTCGGCGGGTGTGCCGTCCGCGAAGGTCTGGGTGGAGAGAAACTCGCTGCGCCCGTCCAGCTCCAGCACCTCCCGCAGGCGATGCACCATGACCAGACGCTCGTTGGGGGCCTTGACCGCCGCCACCAGAACACCCTGATCGCACCGGGGAACAGAAAAAGCGGAGGAGAGCGAGGCGTAGCCGCCCAGACCGTTGGTCACAAGAAAGCTGTTCTCCTGTGCCCTGCTCAGGGTGCGCATATCCTGTTTGCCGTACAGAAACCGCATGGCCGTTCTCCTCCGAGGCATCGGCGGGCAGCAGGGCCGCCCGGCCGGTTGTTTATGTATGTTTCGCAAAATTCCCGTTTGGTTTACAGTATACTACTCTTCCTCGAAATTCGTCAACGGACAATGAAAAAATAAAATTATTCGGCGTTTACAACGAATCAGACCGCAAAAAACTAGGCATTTATACCGAATCCTTCAACACTTTTTTACAGCAAAGTCGAAACATCGCGAAACTGTTTTTGCGTCGCCGACAAAAATTTGCACTTTGTGCGCTGCCGTGCTATAATTTGTGCAGCATCGCGGCTCTAAGCGCCGCACCGCGGAAAGAAGGGATCCTTCCAATGGCCACCATGGAGGACATCGCCCGCGCACTGGGCATCTCAAAGGGCACCGTATCCAAAGCGCTGAGCGGCGCGCGGGACGTGAGCCAGTCCACCCGCAAGCAGGTGCTGGAAAAGGCGGTGGAGCTGGGCTACCAGCGCATCGCCCGCAGCGACGAGGCGCCCCGCATCGCCATTTTCATCACCAACATGGAGTACAAGAAGCCCTCGGACTTCGGCTACGACATCGTGACCGGCTTCCGCAAGGCGGCGGAGCCGGCGGGCTTCAAGGTGGAGATCGTACCCATCACCAAGGAGTTTCAGGCCGCCACCCCCTACGATCAGTACATGGTGCGCCGCAACTACCGGGGCGCGCTGTGTCTGGGCATCAGCCTGCTGGACCCGTGGCTGAAGGAGTTTGAGAGCTGCCGCACCCCCACCGTGCTGTACGACAACCGGCTGAGCGGCAACCCCAACGTGACCTATCTGGCGGTGGACAACGAGGAGGGCATGGCGCTGGCGGTGCGCCGCCTGAAGGAGCTGGGCCACCGGCGCATCGGCTACCTGAGCAGCGCGCTGGAGGCCTATGTGTACCGGCAGCGGTATCAGGCGTTCCTGCGCAGTATGCAGGCCAGCGGCCTGCCCGCCGACGAGACGGTGTGCGGCGCGGCGTTCCACGCGTCGGACTGTCTGTCCAACCACCTGCCCCGCCTGCTGAAGGCCGGCTGCACCGCCATCGTGTGCAGCCACGACCTGCTGGCGCACAGCGTCATCGTCCACTGCACCGAGCTGGGGCTGGCCATCCCCGGCGACATCAGCGTCATCGGCTTTGACGACATCCCCCTGTGCCGCTACACCGACCCGCCGCTGACCACCATCCGGCAGGACCGCACCGATCTGGGCAAGAGCGCCTTCTTCGCCCTGTCCAGCCATCTGAACCATGTGTCGCTGAGCACCTTCCTGCTGCACCCGCAGCTCGTGGACCGGGCCTCCTGCGGCGCGCCTCCGGAGAAGCCGGCGAACGCAGCCCCCTGAAACCACAAACGCGGCCCCCGTGTATCTCAAGGATACCCGGAGGCCGCTGTATTTTTTGTATGTTTCTGCGCAGGCTCAGCGCACCCGGCCCAGCAGCAGCGCACCCATCGGGGCGGCACAGGCCGTGCCGGTCAGGGTCATGGGCTTTTTCCAGCAGAAGGAGGAGGTCTCGTCCGCCAGCACCTGCCACTCGCCCTCGGGCAGACGGAGGGTGCTGGGGGTCTGCCCCGCGTTGAACACCGCCAGCACCCGATCCCAGCGGCGGCCGTCCGGGTTGTCAAGGCAGACGGCGGCGCAGTCGTCGGCGAGATCCGCCGCGGACAGGACGCGCTTCGCCGCGGCGGCGGTCTTGTCCTGCAGGCAGGGCAGCTCCATGCGCAGGGCGATCAGCCCGCGGTAGTAGTCCACCATGTCCCGGGCAGCCCACGCCCGCGCCCAGTCGATGCGGTTCAGCGCCGCGGGGGAGCAGAAGCTGTTCTTCACGCCGTTCTTGGTGCGGCCAAACTCCTCGCCCGCCAGCAGGAAGGGCCTGCCCTGACAGCAGAAGTTGATGGCCGCCGCCAGCCGGTTGGCCCGCAGCACCTCGGGGGTCAGCGCCTCAAAGCGGCGCGCCTTGTCCAGCGTCACCACCAGCCGGTCCCACAGCGTCCAGTCGTCGTGGCAGGACAGGTAGGTGATGGTCTGGGACACCGCCCCGAACATGGCGTCGCGGCCGGTGGCCCAGCCCTCCACGCAGCGGCGCAGGTCGGCGGCCTTCAGCCCGCCGCCGTTCACGAAGCCCACCGTGTCCTCGCCCATCAGGTTGCCCTTCACCGCGTCGCGGGTGGCGTCGCAGAAGGCGCCGATGCGGGGGTTCAGGGTGGGCAGCGCGCCCTTGTGGCACAGGGCGGTGCCCGGGCGGGGGTAGGTCTCGGCAGCCGCCCACGGCTCGCCGTAGATGAGCTTCTCCCCCGCGCCGAACCGGTCGTCCAGCGCCTTCTGGATGCGCTCCATCAGGGGCACGTCCAGAAGCCCCATCAGGTCAAAGCGGAAGCCGTCCATGTGGTACTCCTCCGCCCAGTACAGCACCGACTCCAGAATATACCGGGCGCACATACTGCGCTCGCTGGCCAGATCGTTGCTGCAGCCGGAGCCGTTGGAGGGCGCGCCGGTGCCGTCCTGCCGGTAGTAGTACCAGGGGGCGCTGCGCCACAGCCAGGAGTCCACCGTGTAGGTGTGGTTGTACACCACGTCCATGATGACCCGGAAGCCGTTCTCGTGCAGCGCCTGCACCGCCTGCTTCAGCTCCCGGATGCGCACCTCGCCGTGGGCGGGGTCGGAGGAATAGCTGCCCTCGGGCACGTTGTAGTTCACCGGGTCGTAGCCCCAGTTGTAGCCGGAGGCGGGGTCGGCCTCGTCCACCGAGCCGTAGTCGTACACCGGCATGAGCTGGATGTGGGTCACGCCCAGCCGCTTCATGTAGTCCAGACCGGTGGGGTGCAGCCCGTCGCCGTTCAGGGTGGTGCCGGTGCGGCACAGGGCGGTGTACCGCCCCCGGTCGGCGGGGTCGAAGCCGCCCGCCTCGTCCCAGGAGAAGTCCCGCACGTGCAGCTCGTAGATGACCTGCTCGGGGGTGTGGGCAGGGGCCTTGTCCCGCTGCCAGCCCGCCGGGTCGGTGCGGCGCAGATCCAGCACCATGCTGCGCTGCCCGTTCAGGCCGCAGGCGCGGGCGTAGGGGTCGGCGGTGCGGCGGCTCTCGCCGTCCACCGTCACAACGTAATCATAGTAGGTGCCGTCCAGATTCTCGGCGCAGTCATACACCCACACGCCCCGCTCTGCCCGCTGCATGGGCACCGCCCGCAGCGCCTCGCAGCCATGGCCGGCGGCGTACAGGGACAGGGTCACCGCCTCGGCGGTGGGGCTCCACAGGCGGAACACCGTCCCCTGCGCCCCGCAGAACGCGCCCAGCGCCGCATCGCTGTGGTACGCCTGCTCAAACTCGGCGGAGTCGAACCATTCTTTCTGCTGGATCAGATCCATCTCACTCACCCGCTTTTCCAAAAGTTTCTGAAAGTTTCGCAAACAGTATAACCCCAACCGGGACGAAAAGTCCATAGCCTTGCAGAGGTTTTCCACAATTCCGCAACATTTTTATAGGTGGGGCGGGCGGCGCGGGGTGCGGGGCACAAAAAGTTTTCGCTTGCACATCCCGCCGGGCGGTTTATAATGGAAGCAGCCCCCTTCATTCGACAAACGCAGACACAAAGGAGCATGAACTGTCATGGAACGACTGCTGGAAGAACTCCTGGAGGAATGCCGCCCCTACACCCTCGAGGGGCGGGTGGCCACCTACATCCCCGACCTGGCCAAGGCCGACCCGGGGGACTTCGGGGTGTGCGTGCTGAGCAGCGACGGCCGCCGCTACCACGCGGGCGACTACAAAAAGCGGTTCACCATCCAGAGCGTGGTCAAGCCCATGCTGCTTTTGCTGGCGCTGATGGACAACGGCGAGGACTATGTGCGCGCCCGGGTGGGCGTGGAGGCCACCGGCAAGCCCTTTGACGCCATCAACGTGAGCGACCAGACCCTGATGAGCCAGCACCTGAACCCCATGGTGAACATGGGCGCCATCGCCATGTGCGGGCTGATCCGGGGCGCCAACGGCGAGGAGAAGTTCCTGCGGCTGCTGGAGCTGACCCGCACCCTCGCCGGTGACCCGGACATCGTGATGGATGAGGCGGTGTACCGCTCGGAGAAGTCCACCGGCCACAAGAACCGGGCGCTGGCCTTCCTGCTCAAGAGCCACGGCCTGCTGGAGGGGGATGTGGAGGACGTGCTGGACTTCTACTTCCGCGCCTGCTCCATCTCGGTGAACACCCGGGATCTGGCCAACATCGGCTTTGTGCTGGCCAACCGGGGCAAGCTGCCCCAGACCGAGGAGCGGGTGTTCCCCGGCCGCTACGCCCACTACGTCAACGCGGTGCTGATGACCTGCGGTATGTACGACGGCTCGGGCAACTTCGCCGTGGATGTGGGCGTGCCCGCCAAGAGCGGCGTGGGCGGCGGCATCATGGCGGTGGTGCCCACCCGCATGGGCGTGGGCATCTACTCCCCCGCGCTGGACGCCAAGGGCAACAGCCTGGCCGGCATCCAGATCCTCAAGCGGCTGTCCGCCCGGCTGTACCTGAGCATCTTCTGACAAAACCACACGCGCCCGCCCTCCAAGCCACGGAGGGCGGGCGCGTTTTTTCGTTGGAGCGGACAAAAAAGCAAGGCGCGCCCCGGTGGGGCGCGCCTTATGTCTTGCACCGGCTTATTCCGCGCGGACGGTCTCCTTGCCGTAGGCCTGATAGTACCAGTCCAGAAATTCGCCGTAAAGCTGCTGCTCGGCCTGCCGGCGGGCATCGGCGGCGGCCTGCACCTCCTCGTAGGAGCCGAGGTAGTACCGCTTGCCCTTGAAGCCGATCAGCGCCACCCACTTGCCGGTCTTTTTGTTCAGATAGACCCCGTTGTAGCCGCTGGTGTTGGCGCGGCTCAGCCGCCGCCCCGCCCGCTCCAGCAGGGTCACGGAGGTGCCGTCCACGTAGCGCATATTCCTGCGGATCGCCTGCGCCTGCAGGCAGCCGCAGCTCCGGGTCTTGCCGGTCCGCAGCAGGGTCTGGCCCACCACGGTGGTGCTGCCGCAGTCGCACAGGCACTCCCAGCGGTGCATCCCGGCGCGCTTGCCCGCGTAGGCGGTGACGGTGAGCCGGCCGAACCGCCGCCCCAGATAATCCTTCAGCGGCGGGTGACTCAGGCAGCCGCAGCTCTTTTTATAGCCGCCGGTGAGCTGGGTGCCGCTGACCATCACCTCGTTGCCGCAGTCGCAGCGGCACAGCCAGATGAGGGTGCCGCTGCCGTCCCGCTGGTCGGTGGGCTCCAGCGCGGTCAGCCGCCCGAACCTCTGCCCGGTCAGATCCCGCTGCCCCGGCCTGACCCGGGTCACACAGCCGCAGTCCCGCCGGGTCGCCCGCTGCAAGGCGCGGGTATCCAGCTCCAGCGTGCCGCCGCAGTCGCAGACGCACTGCCACACCACATAGCCGTTTTTGCGTTTTCCGGTGTCCAGCGCCACGGTCAGCCGGCCCAGCCGGTACCCGAGGTCGATCTTCGGTCGTTGATCCTGTTTCACGTCGTTTTACCCATTCTCTGCCCGGTCACAGTACACCGTCACCCGCGCGCGCCCGCTGTAGTTGCAGGTGAACAGGGTCAGGTCGTACTCCCCCGCGGTCATCTCCTCCACGGCGGCGGCGGGCAGAAGGTTGCGCGCCGTCACCTCGTACCGGGTCACATTGCCCTGCGCGTCCGCGAACAGCACCGCATCGCCCTCGGTCAGCTCGTCCAGCCGCCCGAAGTGCCGCTCGTAGTTGTGGGCCATGATCACCAGATCCTCCCCCTGCGCCGTGCCGTAATAGCGGCAGGGGGCGATCTTCAGCAGGCGGTCGTCCCAGTCCGCCAGCACCGGCAGCTCCAGCCCCAGCGCAGGGATGGACAGGCAGCCGATGCAGTCGTGGCCGTCCACCTGCAGGGCGGGCAGCGCCTCGCCCGGGGGGACGGCCACAGGGGTCTCGCTCGCCCGCTGTATCTGCTGCATCAGGGCGGGCATCATCCGCTCCGCCGCGCGGGCGGCGGCGTCCGCCTGACGCAGGTTCCAGCCAAACAGCGCCAGCGCCGCCGCCAGCAGCGCCGCGCCCAGTGCCATCAGGGCGCTGCCCAGACGGTCAGTCATGGCTGCGCCCCCGCCCGAAGCGCAGCAGCCAGCCCGCCGCGAACAGCCCCACGCCCAGCAGGGTCAGCACCGGCACCGGCCAGTTGAGCTGCCCGGTCCGGGGCAGGGTCACGCCCGGGGTGGGGCCGGGGGTGGGCACGGGGGTAGGCTCCGGCTCGGGGGTGTGCCCCGGCGAGGAGGTCTTGGGGGTGGCGTCCACATCGTAGACGTACACGTTGTCGATGAGCTGGGGCACCGTCACCAAAAAGGGCAGCACCGGCAGATAGCCCGGGGCCTCGGTGTGCTGCACCATCAGGTACAGACCCTGCTCCAGCCCGCCGAAGCAGGCCTGACCCTTGCGGTCGATGACGCTGGTGGTGGGCTTCAGCACCCCGTACAGCTCCTGCTCGGCGATGTAGTCCGCCAGCGCCTGAGCCATGCCGGGGGTGTGGACGGCGTTCATGTCCTCCACCACGCCCTCCAGCTCGGGGCGGGGGGCGAAGTAGAAGTCGCCGTCGTCGTCCGCCACATCGCCCACCCGGTAGGCGGTCAGGCGGCCGTCGGGCACCGGCTCCCCCTCGTCCAGGATGGTCACGGTGATGCTGCCGGTGCGGCCAAGCTCCGGCACGGGGTGCGCCGCCAGCGCGGTGGTGCACAGGCACACCGCCAGCACCGCCGCGGCCAGCAGCGCGATCAAACGTTGTTTCATAGCAGTTCCCTCCGGTTCGTTTTCTTCGGTTTGGGGATGAGGGCGGTGAGCAGCAGCCCCGCCAGAAGGGGGGCCATCAGCACCGCGGCGACCAGCTTCGGCTCGAGCTGCACCCCGTCGGCGGTGACGTGGACGGTGCGCACCGGGTCCCGCTCCACCCGGCAGCCCCGCACCAGCAGCCGGTGGCTGTTGATGCCGTAGGGGGTGCAGGTGACCAGCGTGCAGAGGTCCTGCCCGGGCTGAATGAGCAGCTCGGCGGTGTCCTCCGGCTCCACGATGCGGATCTGATCCACCTCATAGGTGAGGGTCTCGTCCAGCACCCGCAGCAGGAAGGTATCCCCCACCGTCAGCCGGTCCAGCTCGGTGAACAGCACCGCGCTGGGCAGCCCCCGGTGGCCGGACAGCACGCAGTGGCTGCCCGCGCCGCCCACAGGCAGGCTGGTCCATTCCAGATGCCCCACCGCGATCTGCAGCACCGATTCGTCGGTGCCGTGGTAGATGGGCAGGGCCACGTCGATGGCGGGGATCTCAATGTAGCCCATGATGCCGCTGCCGCCCACGTTGAGCAGGGCCTCGTAGTCGGCCTTCTGCTCCTCTGAGAGCAGGAATGCGTTGGAGCGCGCCTGCAGGGAGGTGTTGTACTCCCACGCGGCGTCCCACATCTCCTCGTAGCGGTCGGTGTCCATGGCGGCCACCTGCCCGGTGTAGGCCGCGATGGCGCGGGATTGGTGGAGCGAGTTCCACCAGTCGCTGAAGCTCGGGTACAGCAGCAGGGACAATCCTATGAGCAGAACAAGGATGAGCAGCAGGGTGGAACAATGTTTTCTCATAGGATTCTCCTTACTGCTGCATCCGCGGGGCGGGCGCTTGCCCGCCCCCGGGCACAGCAGACCATGGGTTCAGTAAGGGGTGAGCAGGTGGGGCTCACTAGCCGTCCATCAACCGCCTATTTGTGATAA
>JBGVKB010000029.1:0-14385 GCA_045118955.1 Oscillospiraceae bacterium
CGTCTGGATCTTCGGTGGTGACGGCTGGGCCTACGACATCGGCTTCGGCGGTCTGGATCATGTGCTGGCCTCCGGTGAGGACGTCAACGTGATGGTCTTCGACACCGAGATGTACTCCAACACCGGTGGTCAGGCCTCCAAGGCCTCCAACATCGGTGAGGTCTGCCAGTTTGCCGCTGCCGGTAAGGAGATCGGCAAGAAGAGCCTGGCTGAGATCGCCATGACCTACGGCTACGTCTACGTGGCTCAGATCGCTCTGGGTGCCAACCCCGCTCAGGCTGTCAAGGCCATCGCCGAGGCCGAGGCTTACCCCGGCCCCTCCCTGATCATCGGCTACGCTCCCTGCGAGCTGCACGGTGTCAAGGGCGGCATGACCAACTGCCAGAACGAGATGAAGAAGGCCGTGGCCGCCGGTTACTGGAACCTGTTCCAGTACAACCCCGCCAACAAGGTCGAGGGCAAGAACCCCTTCACTCTGGTGTCCAAGCCCGGCGACGGCAGCTATCAGGACTTCCTGGGCAACGAGACCCGCTACAGCCGCCTGAAGATCGCCTTCCCCGAGCGCGCCGCTGCTCTGTTCGTTCAGAACGAGCAGGCTGCTCAGGCTCGCTACGAGCATCTGAGCCGTCTGGTGGAGCTGTACAAGTAAGCGTTACGCCTGCCTGTACGCGCCCTAGCTGAATCAAGCACCGCAGCCCCCCACGGGTTTTCCGTGGGGGGCTGTTTTTGTTTTGACGATTGGGCGCGCTTTGCGCTGTGTCCTGATACCGCTTCATTTTGGTAAAATAAAACAGCGCAAAAACGTCCTGTTTTTTTGGTTGACGCGCGTTTCCCGCATCGCTATAATGAGAAGCGACAGGGAGTTGGCGCAAAACGGGCGCCCCCAACGGCAGATGAATCACGAGCAGCAGCCAGACCGGCGAGGCGTCCCTGTGCCAACGGTCGGGCTGCTGCTTTTTGTTATTCTGGTAAAGTGATGAAAGGGACACTGGAATGCGAGAGAAAAACAACGGACTGATGCGTGATCTGACCATGGAGGCGGCGGGCGCAGCGCTGTACGCCATGGGTCTGTGCCTATTTGCGGTGAACGGCGGCTTTGCCACCGGCGGCGTGACCGGCATCACCCTGATGATCAACCACTACACCGGCCTGCCGCTGGGCGCGCTGACCATCGCCATCAACGTGCCGGTGGTGCTGTGTACCTTCCGCAGCCTTGGGCGGGACTTCCTCATCCGCAGCCTGCGGGCCATTGCCTTCATCAGCTTCTTCACCGATTTTGTGTTTCCTCTCCTCCCTTCCTACGAGGGCGATCCCCTGCTGGCCAGCGTGTTCACCGGACTGCTGGTGGGCGCGGGCATGGGCATCATCTACACCCGGGGAGGCTCCACCGGCGGCGTGGATTTCGTGGTGGCTGCGGTGCGCAAGCACAACCCCTATTTGAGTTTCGGTCAGATCACCGCCGTGATGGACGCGGTCATCATTTTGGGCGGCTGGCCGGTGTACGGCAGCATGGACGCGGTGCTTTACGGCTTGATCGTCACCTTTGCCGCCACGGTGGTGATGGATCGGGTGGTCAACGGCTCGGTGAGCGGCAAGATGGCGCTGGTGGTGAGCAAGCACGGACAGGCCATCGCCGACGCCATCAGCGCCGAGGTGGATCGGGGCGCGACCCTGCTGCCCGCCACCGGCGCCTACACCGGGCAGGGGCTGGATCTGCTGATGTGCGCCTGCAGCAAGATCGAGATCGCCAAGGTGCGGCGCATCGCCTTCCGGGTGGACCCCCATGCCATGGTGATGATCTGCGATGCTGCCGAGGTCATGGGTGAGGGCTTTGTTCCCCCGGAGACCGGCGCGTAAATTCAACAAAACACAAAACGCCCGGGGCCTCATGGAGAGGGCCTCGGGCGTTTTGTATTGGAGAAAAAACCAAAAAGACCGCACGGCCTTTTTGATGGGCGCGTTCGCTGTGTGAAGGCGAAACGCTATGTGGAGAAACCGGTCAGGAGAGCATGTTCAGCATCGTGGTGATGGCCAGTGCATTGAAGAAGTCAATGAACATACTGCCGACCATGGGGATGGCAAAGAAGGAAATGGGCGAGGGGCCGTACTTCTTGGTGACGACCTGCATGTTGGCCATGGCGTTGGAGGTAGCGCCCATGGAGAAGCCGATGAAACCGGCGGTCATGACGGAAGCGTCGTAGTCGCGGCCCATGATGTTGAACACCACAAAGTAGGCGAACAGGAACATCAGCACGACCTGGACAGCCAGAGTGACGATCATGGGCAGAGCCAGATCGACCAGCTGCCACAGCTTCAGGCCGGCCAGAGCCATGGACAGGAACAGGTTCAGGGACATATTGCCCACCACGTCGATCTCCTGCTCGGGGAAGTGAACGCCCAGAGCATCGACCACGTTGCGGACCACAGCGGCCACGACCATCGCGCCGATGTAGCCGGGGAAGGTCAGGCCGGTCAGGGCGGTCAGCTGAGCGCCGACCCAGTCGCCGATGCCCAGAGCCAGCATCAGCATCATGAAGCCGGTGACAAAGTTGCCGCTGGTGGTGGTGAAGGTCTCACTCTCACCCTCAGCTTCGGAGGCGCTGCGGTTGGTGCACTCCAGCTTGTGGCGCTCAATACGCATACGAGCGATGGGGCCGCCCATGATGGAGCCGGCCACCAGACCGAAGGTGGCGGCGGCCAGACCAATGACGGAAGAGCCGGTGATGCCCATGCCGTCCATCAGAGCGCCGTAGGAAGCGGCGGTGCCGGGGCCGCCGATCAGGGGCACGGAACCGACCAGCAGACCCAGACGGGGGTCACGGCCGAAGGCGCCCATGATGCCGCAGCCGACCACGTTCTGCATAACGGTCAGAACGCAGCCCAGCAGCAGGCACAGCAGCACGGCCTTGCCGCCCTTCTTCAGCAGGGGCAGGCTCACGGTGAAGCCGACGGTGGTGAAGAAGATGTTCATGAAGACGGTCTGCAGGGTGGAGTCGAAGTTGATGTAGGCCACGCCGGTGGCATACAGTACGGTGTTCAGAGCCGCAAAGCACACACCGCCCACCAGAGGAGCGGGGATGCAGTAGCGGTTGAACAGAGGCACCTTTTCGCAGAGCTTGGTGCCCAGATAGTACAGCACTGCGGCCAGAGCGACCGCATGGTACATATTCAGATTGATTTCGAGCATGATCTCTCTCCTTAACACAAGGGGGCCCATAAAGTTCGGATCCCTGTCCGAGCTGCAGACACCGACAGAGGTCGCTCTGCCTGAAAAAAGCGCAGGCTGAGCCGCCAACATGGAAGCGGTACGCTCGTGTTGGACTTTTTAGTGCACATTGGTCGTGGTAAGAAATGTCAGCATTTCATTATACAAAAAACCATCCCTTTGCCACAGTGTATGCGGCAAGGGGATGGTTTTAAGCGCGGGATGCACAGTTTGAAAAAATGGTTTTAAAAAAACGATACCACGAAATGGTTGCCGTGCGGGCGGCAAGGGGTCATTTGAGCTGGTATTCCACCAGATACAGGAGCTGACCGAGGGTCTCGCAGGCGATGAGGTCCTTGTCGTTGATCTCCACCCCGAAGGCCTCCTCCAGCGCGATGGACAGGTACATTCGGTCGTAGCTGTCCTTTTCCAGATCCGGCCAGAACCGCGCCGACAGGGTCAGCCGCTCTCTGGGCAGCAGAAATTCCGCCTCACACACATCCAGTGCTTTTTCCAGATCGAATTTCATGGCAGTACCCTCCTGAAACGATGGTTCATCAGCACCAGTATACCACGCCCGCCGCCTGCGGACAAGGCGCGCAGGACAAAGAAACCGCCCACCTCTTCTGCCACAAAGAGGTGGGCGGTTCCTGTTCGGTGTGAAAAATGGAAAAAAGGAGGATCGATCGTGGGGCAAGGTGCGGTTCCTGCCCCAAACAAAACAAAGGCGCAGACAGGTCTCCCTGACAGCACCTTTGCTTTGCTGTAGCAAGTATAGTCCCCTTTGTGATAAATGTCAATCATCTTGGAGGATATTTGTACAAAAGTGCCAGTAATTTGTTGAAACGGCACTGCAAAACCGGATGATTTTGGGGCTTACAGGGTCTGGACGTCCGCCTTGTCCACCAGCTTATCATACTTGGCGCAGATGGCGGCATCCTCGGCGCTCAGCTCCCGCTTGACGGCGATCAGCGCCTTGGTGGGGATGCCCTCGGCGGTGTACATGGCCTCGTGTTCGGTGCGGATGTTCCAGTCCGGCTCATCGGCGTGCAGGTCGCGGGTCATCCACACGATCTCAAAGCCCGCCGCGGGGAAGTAGCGCAGGCTGTCCTCAAACAGGTCGTCATCGTCGGTCTTGAAGTAGATCTCGCCCTCTGCTTTCAGGAACTCCCGGTACAGGATGAGCTGTTTGGGATAGGTCAGGCGGTGCTTTTTATGGCCGGCCTTCTTGTTCCAGGGATTGCAGAAGTTGATGTAGATGCGCTCTACTGTGTCGGTGGGGGCGAAGGCGTTCAGAATGCGCTCGATGTCCAGCGACATGATCTGCACGTTGTCGGGCAGGCGGCCCGCCTCGGTGTAGATGCGCTCGATGTTGCGCTTGGCGAGGATCAGCACCTTGTCGGTGATGTCGATGCCCAGATAGTTGTTCTCGGGGTGCTTCAGGGCAAGGCGAGCCAGAAAGCCGCCCTTGCCGCAGCCCAGCTCCAGATGAATGGGCTGCTCGCTCCGCACGAACTGGGCGGCCCACTGTCCCTTGTTGGCGATGGGGTCATGGGCGTGGAACGCACAGGCCAGCAGCTCCGGCCGGGCGTAGGGTTTGAAGCGCATACGCATGGTTGATTCTCCTTTATCTCGTCGGTCAGACGTCTGCAAAAAACTCTTGGATGCGCGCGGGGTCGGTGACCGCGATGCTGCCGGTACACAGCTCCGGCTTGCCGCCGCCCCGGCCCTCCAGCGCGGCGTTCATCTCCTTGCACAGGCCGCGCACGTCGCCGCCGCTCTGGGCCAGCGCGTAGGCCAGCCCCTGCCCGCCCTCGCTGAACACCGCACAGGGGCGGCTGGTGCGCTCGGCCAGCGCCAGCGCCAGACGGCGCAGGCTGTCGGGGCTGAGCCCCTCGGCCAGCAGCACCGGCTGGTCGCCCTCGCTCACCTGCGCAGCGGTGTGGCGGAACACCTGCTGCTCCAGCCGGGCGGCGCGGGCCTTCTGCTCCTCCAGCTCCTTGGCCTGCCGGGCGGCGGCGGCCGCAAGCTGCCCGTTTTTGGCGCTGAACTGGGCGCGCAGTGCGGCCTGCTCGGTGAGCATCTCGTCAAACAGCTTCAAGGCGCGGCCGCCGCAGGCGATGGTGATGCGGGTGCCGCCCTTGTAGTTCATGCTGGAGGTCACCTTGATCATGCCGATCTGCCCGGTGTGGGACACATGGGTGCCGCAGCAGGCGCAGCAGTCCGCGCCGGGGATGTCCACGATGCGCACCGCGCCGTCGATGGCCTTCTTGCTGCGGTAGGTCATGGCGGCCAGCTCGGTGGGGTCGGGATACTCCGCCCGCACAGGCACGTCTGCCCAGATGACCCGGTTGGCCTCCGCCTCGGCGGCGTCCAGCACCTCGGGCGGGATGGGCAGACTGGTGTCCAGCGTGGTGACCTCCTCGCCGATGTGGAAGCCTACGTTCTCGCACTGCACCATCCGGTGCAGGATGCCGCTGAGCACGTGCTCGCCGGAGTGCTGCTGCATACTGTCCATGCGATGCTCCATGTCCAGAACGCCCGTGACCTGCGCACCCTGGGGCAGCTCGGCGGCGGTGGTGTGGGTCACCACGCCGTCCTTCACCTGAACATCCAGCACCTCGATGCCGTTCAGGGTGCCCCGGTCGGCGGGCTGGCCGCCCCCCTCAGGGAAGAAGGCGGTCTGATCCAGCACCACACTGTATTGGCCCTTCTTGGCAGGCTCGCAGCGCAGCACGGCGGCGGTAAAGTGGGAGAGCCACGGGTCTGCATCGTACAGGCGGCGGGTCTCGGGGACAAGCAGTTCAGCCATATCGGTCACCTCATTGGGAAAAGTTCAAGCCGCGCGGGCGAACGCCGCCCGCGGCAGTACAATCATACCACATTTCACGCCTTCCTGTCCCCCGTACGATGGAAAAAGACGCAAAGTTATTGTATAATAAAACCACTTGGCGGCCGGGCGCTGACCCGCCGCCCCGAGAACCGAAAAGGAGGTGCCCGCCATGGCGCTGCGCACCCTGAAAACTCTGCTGTGCGGCACGCTCGCCGTCTGCCTGCTGGCGGGCTGTGCCGGTTTGAACCTGACCCCGCCCGCTCCCGCGGCCACCCCAGCCCCCACCGCGCAGGGCGGCGCCTCCGGCGGTGTGCTGCGGCTGTGGCTGGATGAGGCGGTGGAGGGGCTGTCCCCTGCCTTTGACGCCTACGCCGCCGCACGCGGCGTGACCCTTCAGCCGGCAGGCTCGCCCAAGACGGCGGATCTGGCCGTGCTGGCGGCGCCCCCCGCGGCAGAGACCGGCTGGATGGATCCGTCTGAGCTGACCCTGCTGCCCGACCTGATGGCTGCCCAGAGCCTGAGCGCCTGCAACCGCGCGGTGCCGCTGGGCGGTGCGGCATGGGGCTACTGGGCCGAGCGGGCTGCGCTGGAGGCGCTGGTGCCCGGCCTGGAGCTGGAGGATCTGCGCCAGGCAAGCTGGCGGGAGTGGACGGACTTCGCCGAGGCGGTGCAGGACTGGACGGATGCCCCGAAGGCCGACACCGTGACCCTGAACGGAACAAGCTACACCCTCGCCGCCGAGCGCGGCCCCGCACTGGAGGGTCTGACCGGGGTGTTCGCCCCGGCCGGCGCGGAGGGGGACATCGCCCTGTGGACCCCCTCCGCCACCGCCGCGGGCAGCGGTACCCCGGAGGGCGCGAGCCTGTACGCGGTGCTGGAGCTGGAAGCGGAGCACGCCGCCCCCGGCAAGGGGGTGGGCGCGGTGCTGGGAGGCACGGCCCTGCTCGCCCGGGCGGGCAGCGTGCAGGCGGCACAGATGAGCGCCCCGGTGCTGCTGCCCTGCAAGCAGCCGGGGCTGACCCCCGAAAACGGCTGCGGTCTGACCGCCCAGCAGCTTCTGGCGTGGCCGGCGGCGGGCACCGGCGCGTGGGCAGTGCTGCCCGAAGATGCGAACGACGCGCAGGGCGAAGCCTGCCTGCTGTGGCTGTTCACCAGCGCGGAGGGCCGCGGCGCACTGGCGGCGGCGGGGCTGGCCCCCACCACCGGCGCCGCCCCCGGTGCGGCGGGCCTGGCCGCCGAGCGGCTCTCCACCGGGGAGTATCAGGCTCACCGCATCGCGCCTGCCGCCCTGTCCGAGCTGCTGCGGGGCGAGCTGCCTGCGCAGGAGGACGAATTCTTCGCCGCCCTCGCCGCGGCGCTGGACTGAGCAGGGAGTTGACGGATACCGCAGAGCTGTCCGCCAAACGGCGACGGCTGCTGTGAAATCCTGACACTTTACCCGTTCATACCGTCAAATTGTCGAAAAAATCACCACCTCGGACGTTTGTTTCCACAATGTGCGAATTGTGCAAAACGACGGTGCATGATATACTATTACTATGGATTAATATGAAAAACGGCAAATAGTCTGCCCTGCGGCGACGGTTTCGAGGGGCCGTTTTTCATCCCCAGCCCCAAAGGTTTGAAGGAGACACTTGGTACCATGAAAAACTACACTGCCCAGGAACTCTACGACCACATCAAAGCACTGAGAGCGCTGTTCGACAAGGTGCAGCTCACCGACCCTGCAACCGGCGAGTATTTTGACGAGGACAACGGCTTTGCGCCCTTTGCGGACGGCTGCGGCTGTCACTGGGGCTACGAGGGCCGCTGTACCAACTGCGCCGCCTATCAGTCACTGCACAACGATGCCGCCAGCTTTAAGCTGGAGGGCGAGGATGGCCGCGTGTTCGCGGTGACCACCCGCCCCCTGCGTCTGGAGGGCCGCCCTGTGGTGCTGGAGACTGCCTCGGACGTGAGCGCGCAGATGGGCGATTGGGGCCATCAGGCGGACGCCCAGAAGCGTATGCTGGATCAGTACAGTGAGCACCAGGTGCGGGACTTCCTCACCGGCGTGTACAACCGCCAGTATGTGGAGGGATACTTTGCCCACAAGCTGCCCCAGATGTTTGCGGAGCGTCAGCATGTACACATTGCCATCGTGGATGTACGCCGTTTTAAGATTCTGGCGCAGGAATACGGTGATTCGGTGGCCGATCAGGTGCTGTGCTATGTGCCCAACTGGTTCCGTCTGGACATGACCGACGGGCAGTTTGTGGCCCGATTCCACGGCGACCAGTTCCTGCTGGTGGAGTACCCCAGCCGCCGCAGCCTGCCTGAGTTCCAGGCGTCCATCCAGAACGAGTACGACCGCATCGGCGGTCAGTGCGTGTGCGGTTCCATGAACAACAAGCTGGTGCCCATCCAGTTGGCCATCGCCATCGGCGGCCTGCTGGAGACCGAGCACGGCACCTGGGACGAGATGCTCTCCCTGCTGATGAGCCGCCTGAATGAGGCAAAGGAAGCCGCCGACGGCAAGGTGAAGTACCTGTAAACCGAATAAACCAGCGCCCCCGGGACACACTGTTCCCGGGGGCGTTTTTGATGCCGCCCTCAAAAAAGGAGGGAACGACGGATGGACAACGTGAATCAGCAGGAGAATCTGGATCTGCTGCAGCAGCTGGTGCGGGGCACCGAGATGGGCAAGAACACGCTGGAGCAGATGCTCCCTCTGACCGAGGATCGTCTGCTGCGGGCGGAGCTTTTGGAGGAGCAGCGGGGCTACCGCACCCTGAACCAGAAGGCCCACACCGCGGTGGCAGCGCTGGGCAAGCAGGCAGAGGGCGCGGGTACGCTGGAAAAGCTGGGCGCAAAGCTGGGGGTCACCAGCCGCCTGCTGGGCGACCGCAGCACCAAAAAGCTGGCCGAGATGATGGTGGAGGGCACCAACATGGGCATCACCGAGTGCGTGCAGGCCCAAAACCGCAACCCGGGCGCCTCTGCCGGCGCGAAAAAGCTGGCGGACGAGGTGCTGGCCTTCCAGCGGGACAACCTGCGGGCGCTGGAACAGTTTTTGTAAGCGCACGCTTACAAATTAAAAGTGAGAAAAAGCGCCCCTCTCCCCTGCCCTTGTCCGGGCGGCGGGAGAGGGGCGCTTTTTTCTGTGGGGTCTTATCGGTAGCTCTCGGCCAGCTTGCGCAGGGCGGGCAGGCTGCGCTCCACCATCTCGGTCTCCACGCAGTAGGCCATGCGGAAGTGCCCCGGCACGCCGAAGTTGTTGCTGGGCACCAGCACCAGATCAAACTTCTTGGCCCGCTCACAGAAGGCCACCGCGTCCGGCTCCAGCGCCTGCGGGAAGATGTAGAAGGTGCCGCCCGGCTTCACGCAGCGGAAGCCCAGCCCGGTCAGCTCGTTGTACAGCAGATTCATGTTGGTCTCGTAGACGCTCAGGTCACTGGTCTTATCCAGCACCTTGCTCACCGCAAGCTGAATGATGCTGGGCGGGCAGTTGTGGCCGGTCTCGCGGCTGATCTGGCCGCACATATCGGCGATGACCTCCGCGCCCT
Source organism: Oscillospiraceae bacterium (assembly GCA_045118955.1). Taxonomy (GTDB): domain Bacteria; phylum Bacillota; class Clostridia; order Oscillospirales; family Ruminococcaceae; genus SFJ001. Next base: position 9,584 of record JBGVKB010000029.1, read on the forward strand.
CGGCGGCGGGGTTCACCGCCACATAGCCGATGCGCTCGCCGGGCAGGCTCAGGCTCTTGGAGAAGCTGTAGCAGGTCAGGGTGTGCTCGTACTGGCTGGCCACAAAGGGGCCGTCCACCCCGGTGAACTGGATCTCACGGTAAGGCTCGTCGCTGATCAGGTAGATGGGGTGCCCATACTCCGCGCTCTTGGCCCGCAGGATGGCAGCCAGCTTCTGCAGGGTGGCGGTGGTGTACACCACGCCGGAGGGGTTGTTGGGGGTGTTCACCAGCACGCTGGTGACCTTGGGGGTCAGCATCTCCTCAAAGGCGTCAAAGCGGATCTGGAAATCCTCGATGGAGGCGGGCACCACCTGCAGCTCCACCCCGGCACCCCGGATGTAGGGCATATATTCCGGGAAGAAGGGCGCGAAGGTGAGCATCACGTCGCCGGGCTGGGTGACGGCGCGCGCCGCGTGGGCCACCGCGCCCGCCGCGCCGCTGGTCATAAAGATGTGCTTGGCCTCGTAGGGCACGCCGAAGCGGGCCTTCAGGGAGTCTGCCACCGCCTGACGCACGCTCTGGATGCCCTGCGTGGGGCTGTAGCCTTGCAGCGCCTTGGGGGATTCGCTCTGCAGCAGGCGCAGCATCTCGGCGGTGAAGGCCTGGGGCGCGGGCACGCTGGGGTTGCCGAGGCTGTAGTTGAACACGTTTTCGGCACCGATCTCAGCGGCGCGGTTGGTGGCCCAGACACTCATCTCGCGGATGACCGATTTCTTCCCGAGCATATCCAGATAATGCGGATTCAGCATGGTGGTTCCTCCTGTTTGTTTTGATGAAATAAGGTTCAGTCGTCGTCGGGCTTCTGCGCCAGCAGGATGGCCGCGAACATCAGCCCGCAGCCCAGCAGCTCCCGGGTGCTCAGGCTCTCCTTCAGCAGCAGCGCGCCGAAGATCACCGCGAACACGCTCTCAAGGCAGAGGATCAGGCTGGCAAGGGTGGGGTCGGTGTCCTTCTGAGCCACCACCTGCAGGGTGTAAGCCACGCCGCAGCTCAGGATGCCCGCGTACAGAATGGGGGCGGCTGCGCCCATCAGGGCGGTCAGGCTCACCTGCTCGGTGAGCAGCATGGGGATGAAATTCAGCATACCGCAGGTGAAGAACTGAATGCAGGAAAGCTTCACGCCGTCCACCAGCGGGGAGAAGTGATCCACCACCAGAATGTGGAAGGTGAAGCCCACCGCGCACAGCATCACAAGGCCGTCGCCGGGGTTCAGACCCATGGGGCCGGTCATGCACAGCAGCCACAGGCCCACCGCGCTGAGCGCCACCCCCAGCCAGACCCACCAGCGGGGTCTGCGGCCAAAGGCCAGCCCGGCGATGGGCACCAGCACCACATACAGGGCGGTGATAAAGCCCGCCTTGCCGGCGGTGGTGTACTGGATGCCGATCTGCTGCAGGGTGCTGCCGATGAACAGCATCACGCCGCAGCACACACCGCCCACCACCAGCGTGCGGCGGCTGCCCAGCTCGGGCAGACCGTGGGCCTTGCGGTGGGCGGGGCTTCGGCCGTCCCGCCACAGGATGACCGGCACCAGCACCGCGCTGCCCAGCAGCATCCGGGTGAAGTTGAAGGTGAAGGGGCCTACATAATCCATGCCCACGCTCTGGGCGACAAAGGCCGCGCCCCAGATGGCGGCAGCCAGAAGGCACAGCAGACTGCCCCGCAAATTCTTTGAATGCAAGTGTGATTCCTCCGTTTTTGGGGGGCAAAATTCCGCAAAAGCCCCCGGTCAATGTTTCCACTTTAGCATAGCACATTATCGCATTCCCTGCAATAAAAATCCCCCCGGCGCGGCAGCATCCGGGGGGACGGTTGGTTTGAAAAAAGGGCTTATTCCGCGGCGGCCTTGGCCCGCTCGGCCTCCTCCCGCTTGCGGCAGATCTCCGCCCAGCTTGGCAGTTTGACGGCCTCGGCGGCAAAGGCCTTCATCACCGCGGGGATGTCGATGCTCTGGGGGCAGCTCTTGGTGCATTTGCCGCAGGCGATGCAGGCGGAGGGCCACTTCTCGGCGGGAATGCCCTCCATGCGGATGGCGTGGTTTGCGGACACCGCGAACCGCATATCATTGTAAATGGAGATCAGCCCGGGGATGTCCAGCCCCATGGGGCAGCCCGCCACGCAGTAGCGGCAAGCAGTGCAGGGCACGGACTTTTTCAGCCCCTCGGCGATGTCCAGCAGGGTGTCGGTCTCTGCCTCGTTCAGCGGGGCGCGGACGGCGAAGGTGTTCAGATTGTCCTCGATCTGTTCCATGTTGGACATACCGCTGAGGATCATCTGTACGCCGGGCAGCCCCTGCAAAAAGCGGAAGCACCAGGAGGGCACCGACCAGTCGGGGTGCAGGGCGCTCAGATCCTCTCGGTCCTGCTCGGGCAGATTTACCAGCTTGCCGCCGCGCACCGGCTCCATCACCCACACCGGGACGCCGCGCCCGGTCAGCAGCTCGTACTTAGCCTTAGCGTCCTGCAGCGTCCAGTCCAGCCAGTTGAGCTGGATCTGGCAGAATTCCATCGCGTCGCCGTAGGCGTCCAAAAAGGCGGTCAGGGTGTCCGGACTGCAGTGGCAGGAGAAGCCCAGATGCTTGATGCGTCCCAGCCGCTTCTGCTCCTTGAAATAATCGATGATGCCCCACTTCGGGTCGGTGTACACCGCCACCGAGCTTTCATTCAGGTTGTGCAGCAGGTAGAAATCGAAGTAGTCCACCCCGCACTTTTCAAGCTGCTTTTCAAAGATGGCGGCGGGGTCGTAGCTGCTGCTGACCTGATGGCCGGGGTATTTGTCCGCCAGATAGTAGCTCTCCCGGGGGAAGTGTTTCAGCACCCGCCCCAGCACATTCTCGGACTCTCCGTCGTGGTAGGGCCAGGCGGTGTCGATGTAGTTCATGCCGGCGTCCAGGGCGCGGCGCAGCATCTCGGTCACCTGTGCCTCGTCCACCGTGCCCTCGGCGGTGAGGGGCATACGCATGGCGCCGAAGCCCAGCAGCGAGAGCTGCTTGCCTTTGAAATCGGTGTAGATCATGGGGCGGTCTCCTTTCACAAGCGGGGCAAAAACGGGCAGCGCGCAGCATGGATCTGTGCGCTCGAACGTATACTTTCTTACCAGCTTTATCATAGCACAGCCAGCGGCCGGGCACAAGGGCGCGCCCCTCCCCTGCCCAAAAAACAAAAAGGCCCCCCGGCCAGTCAGAAGCCGGGGGGCCAAGGGAGCGTAAGGCTGCTGGGCAGCCGTTATGTCCGTATGGGGTGCCGCTTACTTCGCGGGCACGTTCTTGGTGGCGACGATGGCAACGCCGGTGCCGGCCACGTTCTCAACGATCACCTGACCGATGGTCACGGGGGCGGGCACATCGATGCTCTGCAGATCCTTGATGCAGTCAAAGATCTTGCCCTTGGGAATGTCGCTCACGGTCTTGACCGAGGCCATGGCCAGGGTGCCGCCGGTCACGCGCACGGTGCTGGTGACGATGCGGGTGGGGTTGGTCAGCTCCTTGCGGGCGTAGGCATCACCGCGGGGGCAGGTGTTGCCGGACACGGAAACGACCTCAGCACCCTCCATCTCCACGGTCAGCGGGCAGCCCAGAGGGCAGCCAATGCAGATCAGATTCACTTTTTCCATGGTTTACGCCTCCTCCAGGGTCACGGTGATGTGGTCAGCCTCGGGATGATCCAGCAGCAGCTGGGTCTTCAGCTGGACGGTCTCCATCTCACCCGGGGCCAGCACCGGCCGCTTGCGGCTGAAGATGCAGGTATCGCCGGCGTAGACCGCGATCTTCTTGTTCTTGTACACGTTGCCCACGCGGAAACGCAGGGTCACGGTGCCATTGGGGTCGGCCAGCTCGGGGCGGACGGCCACGGGCACGGTGTAGCGCACGCCGTTCTCGCACTGGATGGGCAGAGCCTTGGCCTCCTTGCTCTCGCAGCCGCTCTGGATGTAGGCGGCGGCGTGGCGGCCGGCAGCAGCGGCCTCCTCGGACACGAAGTCGACCAGATCATGCACGTGCAGCACGTTGCCGGCAGCGAACACGCCGGGGATGTTGGTCTCCAGGCTCTCGTTGACGGCGGGGCCGTTGGTGATGGGGTTCAGGCTGACGCCGGCCTTGCTGGACAGCTCGTTCTCGGGGATCAGGCCGCAGCTCAGCAGCAGGGTGTCGCACTCATAGTGCTCCTCGGTGCCGGGCACGGGCTTGCCGTTCTCAACGCGGGCCAGAGTGATGCCGGTGACGCGGTCCTTGCCCTCGATGTCCACGACGGTGTGGCTCAGCTTCAGGGGGATGCCGTAGTCGTCCAGACACTGCACGATGTTACGCTTCAGACCGCCGGAGTAGGGCATCAGCTCGGCAACGACCTGAACCTCAGCGCCCTCCAGAGTCATGCGGCGGGCCATGATCAGGCCGATGTCGCCGGAGCCCAGAATGACGCACTTGCGGCCGGGCATATAGCCCTCCATGTTGACCAGACGCTGGGCGGTACCGGCGGTGTAGACGCCGGCGGGGCGGTAGCCGGGGATGCCCAGCGCGCCGCGGGGACGCTCACGGCAGCCCATGGCCAGAATGACAGCCTTGGGATGCAGCTGGAACATACCATCCTCGCGGTTCATGGCGGTGACGGTCTTGTCCTCTGCCAGATCCAGAACCATGGTGTTCAGCTTGTAGGGGATGCCCAGCTCCTTGACCTGCTCGATGAAGCGGCCGGCGTACTCGGGGCCGGTCAGCTCCTCCTTGAAGGTGTGCAGGCCGAAGCCGTTGTGGATGCACTGGTTCAGAAT
>JBGVKB010000030.1:0-35166 GCA_045118955.1 Oscillospiraceae bacterium
GCAGGCCGGCCTTTTTTACCGGTCGTGCCGATGGTAGGTGATGCGGGTGCCGTCCTCGAAGGGGATGCGGCCGCAGCGGGTGAAGCCCAGACGCTCCAGCGCGCGCTGCATGGGCAGGTTGTCGTCGTGGGTGTCGATGCGCAGGTTGCCGTACTGCCGTACCGCCTGCTCGATGCAGTGGGATGCCGCGCCCCGGCGGGTGCCGCTGCTGGCGATGCGGTGGATGACCACATAGGGCTCCTCATCCAGCCACGCGCCCTCCAGCATCACGCTGTAGCAGGGGTCCGGCCCCTCGGCCAGAAAGTAGGTGGCCAGGATCTCCTCGCCCTCCACCAGAACGTAGCTGTGGCCGGCGGCGATGTCCGACTCGATCAGCGCCCGGTCAGGGTAATTGCCGTCGCCCCACTGGTGGGGGTTGCCGGTGCGGGCCATGAAGGCGCGGGCGTTGGCGTAGATGTCCATCAGCCGGTCCAGTTCTTCCATGCGGGTCTTGCGGATCTCCATACGAGCAGCTCCTTTGCTTTGTCAGATGTACTTACCTGTGATGGTACCAGACCCGGCGGGTTTTGTAAACCGCAAATTCGGCGGACGGTGGGGCGGGTGGAAACTTTTCCCGGGATTTTCAAAAAAAGTATGCACAAAGCAGGGAATTGTATTATAATAAGCAATAGTTTAGCTGTGCGTTTGCACCGGCACCAATTTATGAGCGGTAAATCGCTCTGAGCGGCCGCTGGGTTTGGGCGAATGCCCGAAAGTGTCCGCATACAAAATACAATTTTGGGAGGAACCACCATGGATCGCATTGAAGCACGCATCCTTGAGATCATTGACCAAAACGCCGACCGTCTGAAGGCGCTGGCTGAGGACCTGTTCGAGCACGCTGAGCAGGGCTACCACGAGTACCGCACCGCCAAGGTCGCGGCGGATTTCCTGAAGGAGCTGGGCCTCGAGACCACCGAGGGTCTGGCCATCACCGGCCTGAAGGCCCCCATCAAGGCCGGCGACGGCCCCAACGTGGCGCTGATCGGCGAGCTGGACGCGGTGGGCTGCCCCAGCCATCCCCATGCCTGCAACGGCTTTGCCCACGCCTGCGGCCACAATGACCAGATGGTGAGCATTCTGGGCGCGGCGCTGGCGCTGAACGACCCCGAGGTCAAGGCGGCTCTGAACGGCACCGCCACCATCTTCGCGGTGCCCGCCGAGGAGTATCTGGATGCCTCGGTGCGCGCCGAGGTCAAGGAGAGCCACGGCGTGCTGTGCAGCGGCGGCAAGTGCGAGCTGATCCGCCGGGGCGAGTTCGAGGGCATCGACATGGCCATCACCAACCACAGCCTGATGGCCGGCCGCGGTGAGAGCGACCTGGACCTGATGCTGGGCAACAGCGCCTGCTCCGGCTTTGTGGGCAAGACCGTGTATATGCACGGCAAGGCTGCCCACGCCGCTGCGGCTCCCCACGCGGGCGTCAACGCGCTGAACGCCGCCAGTCTGGGCATGGCCGCCGTGGGTATGATCCGCGAGACCTTCCAGGAGAAGGATTACATCCGCGTCCACCCCTACATCCGCAAGGGCGGCGACGCCATCAACATCGTGCCCAGCGAGGTCATCGTGGACATGATGGTGCGCGCTGCCAACATGAACGCCATCAACGAGGCCAGCGCCAAGGTGGACAACGCCTTCAAGGGCGGCGCGCTGGCAATCGGTGCCGAGTGCGAGATCGTCAATGCACAGGGCTATATGCCGGTGTTCGAGACCGCGCCCCAGCCCATCCTGTGGGAGGCCGCCCAGCCGCTGGCCGACCGGGGCATGAAGGTGGGCAGCATCCCTCTGGGCGTGCAGAACGCCGCCTCCACCGACGTGGGCGATCTGGCCGCCATGATGCCGGTGCTGAACTTCACCTTCGGCGGCAGCGTGGGCGCCCTGCACAGTCAGGACTACAAGATCACCGATGAGTATGTGGCCCATGTGATGCCCGCCCAGATGATGGCTCTGCTGACCTATCATCTGCTGAAGGACGGCGCCGCGGGTGCCAAGCAGATCCTGGCCGAAAGCCCCGCCAAGATGACTCTGGAGGAGTACCGCGCCTACGTGGAGAGCCTGCAGAACTAAAGCTCCGCGCACAAACGCATAAAAATACCGGCCCTGCCGGGGAGGACACGCACCTCCCGGCGGGGCCGGTTTTTGTTTTGCGGGGACGCCCGCAGACAAAGAGAGCGCCCCGGCACATTGCCGGGGCGCTCTGTGCTGTGGCGGCGGTTACTCGCCGGCCTTGGCGTTCAGGTAGTCGATGGCGAACTGGGCGTACACGCCGCTGCCGGTGTGCAGCACGTCCTCATCGATGTCAAACAGGGGATGGTGGTGCTTGGCGGTCAGGCCCTTGGCCTCGTTGCGGCTGCCCAGATAGGCGTACACGCCGGGGATCTCGGTCATGAACACCGAGAAGTCCTCCGCGCCCATCATCTTCTCCAGATCGGTCAGGCAGTCGGGGCCGACCTGATCCTTCATCACCTGCTGGGCGATGTCCACCAGATCCTGATGGTCGTTGATCAGAGGGTCGGGGCCGAAGTAGTAGTCGCACTCGGCGGTGCAGTCGTACACGGCCACAGTGTTCAGCACCACCTTCTCGATCATGGCGGGCAGGCTGCTGCGCAGCTCACGGTTGAAGGCGCGGGTGGTGCCCACCAGCTCCACATGGTCGGCCAGAATGTTCAGGCGCTGGCCGCCGTTCATCTTGCCCACGGTGACCACCAGAGGGTTCAGGGGGCTGTTGACGCGGCTGACCAGAGTCTGCAGGTTCATGACCACCGCGGCGGCGGCCACCATGGCGTCGTGGCCCAGATGGGGGGTGCTGCCGTGGGTCGGCTCGCCGTGGATCTGGATGGTGAAGCGGTCGCTGCAGGCCATGCGCTCGCCGTAGACCACGTTGGCCTTGCCAGCCTCCACGTCGTTCCACGCGTGCATACCGAAGATGGCATCCACGCCCTCCAGACAGCCCTTCTTCACATAGTTCTCGCTCTGACGGCCGATCTCCTCGGCCATCTGGAAGATCAGCTTGACGGTGCCCTGGATCTCGTCCTTCTTCTCCACCAGAATGCGGGCCGCGCCCAGCAGCATGGCGGCGTGGCCGTCGTGGCCGCAGGCGTGCATCACGCCGGGGTTGACGCTGCAATAGGGCTTATCGTTGGTCTCCTGAATGGGCAGTGCGTCGATGTCGGCGCGCAGCATGACGGTCTTGCCGGGCTTTGCGCCGCGGATGGTGCCGATGCAGCCGGTGATGTCGTCGAAGGTCTGCACCTCGATGCCCAGCTTCTCCAGCTCGGCCTTGATGAAGGCGGTGGTCTCGTACTCCTTGGTGCTCAGCTCGGGGTGCTTGTGCAGGTGGCGGCGGGTGGCCACCACGTACTCAGCGTTCAGCTTTGCAAGCTCTTTGATGGTCATTTTGCCGCCTCCTTTGCCATTTCCTCCAGATAGTCATAGGCGAACTGGGCGTACTGAGCCGCGCCGATGTGAAGAATGGCCTCGTTGATCTTGAACTTGTCCGAGTGGATGCTCCACACCGCGCCGCAGCTCTCGTCGTAACAGCCCACAAAGCCGAAGGCGCAGTTGCGCACAGGGCGGGTGCCGGTTCGGTCGTTGACCAGATAGCCGAAGTCCTCGCTGCCCAGACCGGCGGGCAGGGTGCGGACGTTCTCCGCGCCCACCAGCTTGGCGGCGGCGGCGCGGGCGATGGCGTTGACCTTGTGGTCGTCGTTGCTGATGGGGTCCTCCAGCCAGCGGTATTCGATGTCCACGGTGCAGCCCAGACTCTCGGCGGTGGTGCGCACCAGCTTGTGGAACTCCTCCTTCACCTGCTCGCGGATGGCGCGGCTGTAGCCGCGGATGGTGCCCTCCAGTACGGCGGTGTCGGTGATGATGTTGAACTGGGTGCCGGCGGTGATCTTGCCCACGGTGACCACCAGCGGGTTCAGCGGGTCGTTCATGCGGCTGACCAGCGTCTGCAGGTTCATGATGATGCTGCTGGCGGCCACAATGGCGTCCTTGCCGTTGTGGGGCTGGCTGCCGTGGGCGGAGACGCCGTGCACGGTGACGATGAAGTTGTCACAGCTCGCCATGCGCTTGCCGTCGCTGATGTCCAGCGTGCCGGAGGGGATGTTGGGCCAGACGTGCATGCCGTACACAAAATCCACGTCGTCCAGATAGCCGTTGTGGACGTAGTAACGGCTGCCGGTGAAGTCCTCCTCGCCGGACTGGAACAGCAGCTCCACGCTGCCGCACAGCTCGCTCTCCACCGCCTTCAGCAGCTTGGCCGCGCCCAGCAGGTTGGTGGCGTGGCAGTCATGGCCGCAGGCGTGCATCACGCCGGGGTTCTCACTGGCAAACTCCACACCGCTGTTCTCCACGGTGGGCAGGGCGTCGATGTCGGCGCGCAGCATGACCGTCTTGCCGGGCTTGCTGCCCTTGATGTGGCCGATGCAGCCGGGGTAGTCGGGGAAGGTGGTCACGGGGATGTCCATGGCCTCGAGCTGGCTTACGATGTACTTGGTGGTCTCCCACTCCTGAAAGGACAGCTCCGGGTGGCGATGCAGCCAGTGGCGCTGCTCCTCCAGCCAGGGCTGGATGGCTTCGGCCGGTTTTTTGAAATTCATAGCGATCTCTCCAATCAAAAACGGTTTGGCTGGTTCGATTTCGGATACATTCAAAGACGGCCCGGATCCGAAAACGGAGCCGGGCCGAACTTTATGCGATGTTTAAGCTACTGCAGGCGCGAGGCTTACAGGTAGATGCCGCCGCCGGGGCCCAGAGGCAGGCTCAGGGACACCCAGACGATGACCTGCACGATCCAGGTCAGAGCGAAGGTGACGGAGAAGGGGATCATGTTGGCGATGACAGTGCCCAGACCGACCTCCTTGTCGTACTTGCGGGCGAAGCCCAGAACGACAGGCATATAGGTGAACAGGGGGCTCAGGGGGTTGGTGATGGAGTCGCCAATACGGTACACGACCTGAGTGATGGCGGGGTCGAAGCCCATCAGCATCATCATGGGGACGTACACGGGAGCCAGAATGGCCCACTTGGCAGAGGCGGAACCGATGAACAGGTTGACGAAGCAGGCCACGATGATCAGGCCGATCATCAGAGGCACGCCGGTCAGACCGATGGCCTGCAGGCCGGTAGCGCCCTTGATGGCCAGAATGGTGCCCAGCTTGGAAACGCTGAAGAAGTTGGTGAAGATGGAGATGAAGAAGCACATGAACACGTAGTTGCCCATCTCAGCAAAGCCCTGGCTGATGTCAGCCCACAGGTCCTTGTCGTTCTTGTACTTGCCGATGGCAGCACCGTAGACGACGCCGGGGATGAACAGGCCCAGAGTGACGGTGAACACGATGCCCTTGGTGAAGGGAGCGGCGCTGTTGGTGATGGAGCCGGTCTCGTCAGCCAGGATGGCGCGGTCGCCGAACAGGGGCAGGCTCATGACCAGCAGAACAGCAACGTAGATGGCGAAGGCGATGCCGGCCTTAACCAGAGCCTTCTTCTCCACGTCGGACAGCTTGCCCGCGTTCTCGTCATAGTTGTACTCAGCCAGCTTCTCCGGGGTCATGGGGAAGCGCTTCACAACGAAGCCCTCCACCAGAGCGGTGCCGACGATGGTCAGCAGGAAGCAGGAGGCGATCAGGAAGTACCAGTTGATGGCCATGGAGGCGCTGTAGTTGGGGTCGATCATGCGGGCGGCCTGCTCGGTGAAACCGTAGGCCAGAGCGTCAGACAGACCCAGCAGCACGTTGGCGCAGAAGCCGGCGGCCACGGCGGCATAGGCAACGTAGATGCCCAGCAGGGGGCTGCGGCCGATGGACAGGTACAGGATGGCGGCCAGAGGAGGCAGCACGATGAAGCCGGCGTCACCGGCGATGTTCAGGTTGATGCCCAGGAACATCACGACGGCGGTAACGACCACGGGGCTGGCCTTGCCCAGCAGACGCTGCATCAGAGCGATCAGGAAGCCGCTCTTCTCAGCGACGGTGGAACCGATCACAGCGACCAGAACCATGCCCAGAGGGGCGAAGCCGGAGAAGTTGGTGATGACGTTGCTCCACAGGTAGCGGATGCCCTCAAAGCTCATCAGGTTGAACACCTCAACGGTGGAACCGTCAGCGGGGTTGATGGCAGACACGCCCAGGGCGCTGCACAGTGCGGAGATCAGCACAACTGCAATAGCCAGACCCAGGAACAGGGTGATGGGGTCGGGCAGCTTGTTGCCGACACGCTCGATGGCGTCGAGAATTCGGTCAAGCAGGCCCTTCTTCTTGGTCTCAGTAGACATAGGGTACGCTCCTTTCCTTTTTAGAAACATCGGGCTGTCCGTTATGGGAACACCCGTTATTCCATAAAAGTATTATACACAGCCGGAATGAAGTGGTAAAGCGTTATCTTCAAAAATTATTCATATTTGGTTTTTGCGGCAAACTTTTGAATTTGATAAAAGAACATTTTGTTTAAATTGACGAATGCAATGGGCGAAAAATCCATTTACAAGAGAATTAATCGAACGCCTTCCATACATGTGTGCAAGGGAGAAACAGGGGCTTGAGCGGTATTCGGTATAGTTTTTACAAATCTGTCCTTCTGAGGACAACAGCCGTTTTTGCGTCATTTGTGAAGTATGACCAAAACGCCCGGAAAGACAAATCGTCCTTTTTGGGGGAACGCCGCTCACCGCGGACGGATGAAAAACGCCCCGCGGCGCAAGGCCGCGGGGCGCTGTGGATCAGGGGGCAAAGTGTTCGGTGACGTCGCCGTGGTTGTCGGTGAGGGTCAGCCTGAAGTGCAGCCGCCCGCCGGTGTTGATCTCGTCCACGGTCTGCTCGAGCTGGAACGCCTGATCCACCCGGAGGTCGAAGCCCAGCCAGACGCTGGCCGTGCCGATGTAATCCGGGCGATCGACCCGCGTCTGTCCCTCGCCCCGGGCAATCTCCACCCGGTCGGCCAGAGCCGCGTCGTCGATGGGGAAGGAAAACAGCGGTGTTTCGCCCAGCAGACACTCTACCTCGGCGTGTACCGGGTATTCGACCAGGCTGCTTTCCCCCTCCTCAAACCAGAACGGGAAGGCGATGCTCAGGGACAGGTCGTTGACCTGAACGCGGGCGGGGTGGTGGGCCACGCCGCCGCAGGTGTAGTCGATGTTTTCAAATTCCACCACCATGGTGTACTGCTGATCCATATCCCGCTCTTGGTAGAGCTGCTCCGACTGGGTGACCCCGCCGGAGGTGAAGCCCACCGTGACGGTGTAGAAGTCGTTGAGGGGCAGGTCGCCTTCGGCGGTGAAGGCTCCATCCGCCCGTGTCGCGGGCAGGGTGATGGGATCCCGACCCTCAAAGTCGATGCGGAAAAAGGCGGTAGTGTCCTCGTTCATGGCCCGGGGCACCGCCCGCAGGCGGATGGGCACGGTGCGGGTGGCGCGGTCGCACCGCCCGGTGGAGCAGTCCCAGTCGGCGAGGATGCTGGCGCCCTCGTTCAGCGACTGGCGGATGCTGCTCTCGATGGAATCCATGCGGGTGGCGATGCCGTTCTCGATGCTGTTCATCTCGTTGGTGAGTCGATCCACCTGTGTGCGCAGCTCGTCCACCCGGCGGCCGGTGTCGGTGAGGTTTCCGGCCAGCAGTGCGGCGAGCAGGGCAAACAGGGCGCAGGTCAGCAGCGCCGCCTTTTTATAATGTTTATAATGGGCGGCGCGGCGGTGTTCGGTCTCCTCCAGCAGAGCCTTGACCCCCTCCAGCGAGAGGGTGGGGGCTTCGGCGGGCTGCGGGGCGGGGGACGCGGGGGCGTGGCCGGTGAGCAGCTCGTCGCAGCTCACGTTCAGGGCGCGGGCCAGCTCCTGCAGATTGTCCAGCCCGGGCAGACTGGTGTCCGCCTCCCATTTGCCGATGGCCTGACGGCTCACGTTCAGCCGGGCGGCGAGTGCCTCCTGGCTCAGTCCGGCGGATTTACGCAGCCGGGCGATGCGCTGGCCGATGGTCATGGGTCATTCCTCCTTTGGCGCGGTCGGTGCGGTGTTTTGTGCCTTCAGTATAGGGTATTTGGCCGGGGACGCGCAACCAACCGTCGGCGGCATTTCGGCAACCGTCGGTTACATAGACGATGCAGCGACAAAAAATGGGCGGCCGCGCTGCCCTGTGCAGGCGGGCGCACTGCCCGGCGAACGTCTGTGCGGAGTTTGCGGGGCGGTTATTCCACCGCCTGTCGCCCGGCGAAGATGCACAGCGGCCGCTTTGCCTGCCCCTTTTCCAGCAGCAGGCGGGCGGCGGCAAGGGTGGCGCCCGCGCTGTCGCAGGCGGGGATGGCGTCGGCGCGCAGCACCTCGGCGGCGGCACGGCGAGCCTCGCCGGTGTTCACCGCCACCACCCGATCCACCACATAGGGGTTGTAGTTCTCGGGCACAAAGCCCGCGCCCAGCCCGCCGATGCCATGCTTGCCGGGGAAGCCCCCGCCGATGGCCTGACACTCGTACGGCTCCACCGCCACCACCTTGATCTGAGGCTCCCACGCCCGCAGGTACTCGCCCACGCCGGTGACGGTGCCGGCGCTGCCCACCCCGATGACCACCGCGTCAAAGTCGGAGCCGGTCTGGCGCAGGATGGACGGCCCGGTGACCCGGCGGTGGTACTCGGGGTTCAGGTCGTTGGCGAAATAATTCACGAACCAGCCGCCCTCATCGGCGGCGATCTCAGCGGCCATCCGTTCACAGCCGCGGCGTCCCTCCAGCGGGCTGCAGGTGACGATCTGCGCGCCCAGCCCCCGCAGAAGCTGCCGCCGCTCGTCGGGGGTGCTGTCCGGCATGGTCAGGGTCACCGGGTGGCCGCTGTGCCGTGCCGCGATGGTCAGCGCCACGGCGAAGGTGCCGCTGCTGGCCTCCACCACCGGCTGGCCCTTTTTCAGCAGGCCGGCCTCGGCGGCGAGGGCAAGCATCCCCTCCGCCAGCCCGTCCTTGGCGCTGCCGGTGGCCCCGCCGAAGTCCAAATAGGCCAGAATGCTGCCGGGCAGCCTGTGTCGGGCGCAGTATCCCCGCAGCTCCACCACCGGGCAATTGCTGTACAGATGGGCGTAGTAGTTGCCCAGAATGGCCATGACCTTCCCTCCTGCCTATATATTAGGTATAATAATATATAATAGTGGCGCGGGGCAGCGCCGTCAAGCGGCGGGCATGGGCGGCAAAGCTGCCCGCCGCACCCCTCGCGGCGCGGATTTTGCGCTGATTTCGGATGAAAAATGCCTCACGCACCCCCAAAACCCAAAGCCGCGGAGGGGCGGCAAAAAATAATTGCAAAAAAGTAAAAATGCCCCTTGACATCCCCATATCCATCTGGTAAAATAACGCTCGGGTTGTAAAGGGATTGACTTTACACCGCCCCGCAGGGAGGTGGGAACATGGCTAAGAATCTGGAGATCTCCTATCTGCTGGATTTCTACGGCGATGTGCTCACCGAAAAACAGCGGGACGTGATGGAGCAGTACTACAACGACGATCTGTCGCTCAGCGAGATCGCGGACAACTTCGGCATCACCCGTCAGGGCGTGCGCGACGCCATCAAGCGCGGCGAGGCAGTCCTGCTGGAGCTGGAGGCGAAGGTGGGCTTCGCGGCCCGCTACCGCGCCGTTCAGGAGGGCATCGCCCGGCTGGAGGAGCTGGCGAAGGACATCCAGTTCTGCAACATCAACAACTATGCGTTCTCCCAGAAGATCGACCGGGACGCCCGGGAGATGCTGGAGATCATCGGCCGCATCAGCGAGTGAGGAAGGAGTGGACGATATGGCATTTGAATCTCTTTCCGACCGTCTGAATGGCGTATTCAAGCGCCTGCGCGGCAAGGGCAAGCTGACCGAGGCGGACATCAAGGCCGCGATGCGCGAGGTGCGCATGGCGCTGCTGGAGGCCGACGTCAACTTCAAGGTGGCCAAGGACTTCTGTGCGCAGGTGAGCGAGCGGGCCATGGGCCAGGAGGTCATGGAGAGCCTGACCCCCGCCCAGCAGGTGGTCAAGATCGTCAACGAGGAGCTGACGGCTCTGATGGGCGGTCAGGAAGCCGCCCACATCCACATCAAGAGCAAGGGTCCCACCGTGCTGATGATGTGCGGTCTGCAGGGCAACGGCAAGACCACCCACGCCGCCAAGCTGGGCAAGTGGTTCCTGAAGCAGGGCCACCGTCCTCTGCTGGTGGCCTGTGACATCTACCGCCCCGCTGCCATCGATCAGCTTCAGGTGGTGGGCAAGCAGGCCGGCGTGCCGGTCTTTGCCATGGGCACCGAGAAGCCCGAGATCATCGCCAAAAAGGCCTACGCCCACGCCAAGGACTACGGCAACGACATCGTCATTCTCGATACCGCGGGCCGTCTGCACGTGGACGAGGAACTGATGGCCGAGTTGGGCCGCATCAAGGAAGCCGTCACGGTGGACGAGGTGCTGCTGGTGGTGGATGCCATGGCCGGTCAGGACGCGGTGAACGTGGCCAAGGCCTTCAACGAGGCGGTGGCCGTGGACGGCATCATCCTCACCAAGACCGACGGCGACACCCGCGGCGGTGCGGCACTGAGCGTGCTGGCCGTCACCGGCAAGCCCATCAAGTTCCAGGGCACCGGCGAGAAGCTGGACGACCTGGAGGTCTTCCATCCCGGCCGCATGGCGGGACGGATCCTGGGCATGGGCGATGTGCTGACCCTCATCGAGAAGGCGCAGGAGACGCAGGACGCAAAGCAGGCCGAGGAGACCGCCAAGCGCCTGATGGAGAACAAGTTCGACATGAACGATATGCTCGAGCAGCTCCATCAGATGAAGAAGATGGGCGGCGCGGCGGCCATGCTGAGCATGCTGCCCGGCGGCAACAGCATCGATCCCAGCCAGGTGGACGAGAAGGAATTCGTTCACATCGAAGCCATCATCCAGAGCATGACCAAGGCCGAGCGGGCCAAGCCCAGCATCATCAACCCCAAGCGCAAGCGGCGCATCGCCGCGGGCAGCGGTACCACCGTTCAGCAGGTGAACCAGCTGCTGCGCCAGTTTGAGATGATGCAGAAGATGATGAAGCAGATGAAGCGCAACCCCAAGGCCTTCGGCCGAAAGCTCGGTATCCCCATGGGCAAGCTGAAGTAAGCTGCCCGCCCTTTCCTGGTATGACCCAGCCAACCAAACGGCCCGGGGTTAATACAATAAATTGCCTACGCCACGCAAGTGGCCGGGCCGTCAATCAAAAAACAGGAGGTGACAGGTTTGGCTGTTAAGATTCGTCTGCGCCGCATGGGCGCTAAGAAGGCTCCCTTCTACCGTGTTGTGGTTGCTGATAGCCGCTTCCCCCGCGATGGTCGTTTCATCGAGGAGATCGGTTACTATGATCCCACCAAGGAGCCCGCGGTCGTGAACATCGATGCCGAGAAGGCTAAGAAGTGGATCGCCAACGGCGCTCAGCCCACCGATACGGTGCGCGTGCTGCTGAAGAAGTCCGAGATTCTGTAATTGAATGGAGGAAGATTCATGCAGGAACTGCTGCTGGCCGTCGCCCGCGGCCTCGTTGAGGAGAAGGAAGCCGTCGCCGTGACGGTGGACGCCCCCCGCGAGGACGGTACTGTCGTCTACCACCTGAGCGTGGCGGAGAGCGACATGGGGCGCGTCATTGGCAAACAGGGCCGCATCGCAAAGGCCATTCGCGTGGTCATGCGCGCCGCCGCTGTTCGTCAGGGCGAAAAAGTGATGGTCGAGATCGACTGAGTACCCAAGAGCCCTTTGCAAGCTGCAAAGGGCTCTTTTTCGTAGAGAAAACGCGGGCCGTACGCCCGCTTACGCGCAAGCGATAGAAAAGGAGCAAAGGATGCAGCAATATCTGGAAGCCGGCAAGATCGTGACCACCCACGGCGTGATGGGTGAGATGAAGATGGAGCTGTGGTGCGACAGCGTGCAGTTTCTGGCCGCCTGCAAGCGGGTGTACCTGAGCGCACAGGGCGGCACCGCCCGCAAGCTGATGGGTGTGCGCCCCCAGAAGGGCATGGCTCTGGTGAAGCTGGAGGGCGTGGAGAGCATGGACGCCGCCCGCGCCATGGTGGGCAAGGTGCTGTACATCGACCGGGCGGACGCCAAGCTGCCCAAGGGCGCCTTCTTCATTCAGGACCTGCTGGGCTGCGAGGTGAAGGACGCGGACACCGGCCGGGTGTACGGCACCGTCACCGACGTAACCCACCCCGGCGCGCAGGACATCTACACCGTGACCGACGCCGCCGGCAGCCACTGGCAGATCCCCGCGGTGCCCCAGTTCGTGAAGGAGAAGCACATCGAGGAGCGGTTTATTCTGGTCACCCCCATCCCCGGTCTCTTCGGCGAGGCGGAAAGCGGGGATGCGGAATGATGCGCGTTGACATTGCGACCCTGTTCCCGGAGATGTGCGACGCCTTCCTGCACGAGAGCATCATCGGCCGTGCGGCGAAGAAGGGCTACATCGAGACTCACTGCCATCAGATCCGTGATTATACGCTGAACCGTCAGAAACAGGTGGACGACTACCCCTACGGCGGCGGCTGCGGCATGGTGATGAACGCCCAGCCCATCTACGACTGCTGCATGGACATCATCCGCCAGGTGGAGGAGCAGGGCCGCCCCCGCCCCCACATCGTCTTTATGACCGCTGCGGGGCAGCGCTACAGCGAGGAGCACGCCAAGCGGCTGGCGCAGTACGACAGCCTGCTGCTGGTGTGCGGCCACTACGAGGGCATGGACGAGCGGGTGATCGAGGCGCTGGCGGATGAGGAGATCAGCATCGGCGACTATGTGCTGACTGGCGGCGAGCTGGCCAGCCTTGTAGTGGCGGACAGTGTGCTGCGCCTGCAGCCCGGCGTGCTGGCTGAGGCCCGGGGCTATGAGGACGAGAGCCACTGGAACTGCCTGCTGGAGTACCCCCAGTACACCCGCCCCGAGGTGTGGGAGGGCCGCCCGGTGCCCCCGGTGCTGCTCAGCGGCCACCACGGCAACATTGATAAATGGCGCGCCGAGCAGAGCGTTGAGCGCACCAAGCTGCGCCGTCCCGACCTGTATGCCCGGTGGATCGCGGGGCAGGATAAGAAGGACGGAAAGGGCTGAGCGCTCGTCGTGTTGCACAAAACGGCCGTGCCAAAGGCGGAGCCGGGCGTGTGAAACGCTGTGAAAACGGCGGCCGAATGTGCCCTTTGTGAGGACATTGCTGCAACAAAACCCCGCCCGGTTGAGAATATGTTGAAAACTCTTGGCCAAAATGCAGAGAACACCCCAAAAATACTGGTTGTTTTATACAAAGAACACAGTTGGGTCAGGAAAGGTTTGGCAGAACTTACAAATTTGCGAAAATCCTCTGTACAACGGTCAAACGATGCGCTAAAATAGCATTAAACCCCATATCGAATCTACCAATTGATTTAAGAGTAGGAGCGTAGGAACATGTTTGTGAAAGAAGTTACCGTTGAGAATCAGGTGGGCCTGCATGCCCGTCCTGCTACTTTCTTCATCCAGAAGGCCAATGAGTACAAGGCCTCCATCTGGGTCGAGAAGGAGGAGCGCCGTGTGAACGCCAAGAGCCTGCTGGGTGTCCTGTCTCTGGGCATCGTGGGCGGCACCACCATCCGCATCATCGCCGACGGCGTTGATGAGCAGGCCGCCGTGGACGGTCTGGTCAAGCTGGTCAACAGCGGCTTTGCGGAGTAATTTCCTTTGCATCGAGATCCTTGAGCATATAGGGGGCGGAGCGATCCGCCCTCTTTTTTGTCTATACTGACAGGGGAGGTGAACGGTTTGACCAAGGCAGAGCTGTACGAAAAGGCGAAGATGCTGCCCCTTTTGCCCGGCGTGTACATCATCCGGGACAAAAAGGATCAGATCATCTACATCGGCAAGGCCAAGCGCCTGCGCACCCGGGTGAGCCAGTACTTCCGCGAGGGGGTGCCCCACGACAACAAGGTCACCCAGATGATCGCCCATGCCTTCCAGTTTGACGTGATCGTCTGCCAGAGCGAGTTTGAGGCGCTGGTGCTGGAGGCCAGCCAGATCAAGGCCCACACCCCCAAGTACAACATTCTTTTAAAGGATGACAAGGGCTACAGCTATGTGCGGGTGACGAGGGAGGAGTGGCCCCGCATCAGCGCGGTGCTGCAAAAGGAGGAGGACGGCGCGGAGTACATCGGCCCCTACACCTCCAGCTTTGCGGTGCGCGAGATGGTGGAGACCGCCCAGAATGTGTTCCGCCTGCCCCGCTGCAGCCGGCAGTTCCCCCGGGACATCGGCAAGGCCCGCCCCTGCCTGAACGCCCACATCGGCAAGTGCATGGCGGTGTGCAGCGGCCGCATCCGGCAGGAGGACTACCGGCAGGCGGTGGAGGGGGCGCTGCGGCTCATCCGCCGGGGCAAAAAGGACATTGTGAAGAATCTGGAGCAGCAGATGACCGACGCCGCCGAGCGGCTGGACTTCGAGCGGGCGGCGCTGATCCGGGATCAGATCGCCGCCATCACCAAGGTGGCCGCGGGTCAGAAGGTGGTGGTGGGCGAGGACACCCAGATGGACGTGATCGCCTTTGCGGGCACCAGCCACGCGGTGTGCGCGGCGGTGCTGCGCTACCGGGACGGGCGGCTTACCGACAAGCGGGAGTTTTTGTTCCACGACACCGCCGATCTGGACGAGGTGCGGGAGCAGTTTTTGGCTCAGTACTATCTGGGCGGTGAGGAGGTGCCCCGCACGGTGGCGGTGGATGCCCTGCCCGAGGACGCCGAGGCGCTGAATCAGGCGCTGAACGAGGCACGGGGCAGTCAGGTGCATCTGTATGTGCCCCAGCGCGGCGACGTGAAAAAGCTGGTGGAGATGGCCTACACCAACGGTGTGGAGCGGCTGGCCCGGGAGAGCGGCCGCTACGCCCGTGAGGAAAAGCTGCTGGAGGAGCTGGCCCAGCTTCTGGGCATGGGCAAGGCGCCGGCGGTCATCGAGAGCTACGACATCTCCAACTGGGGCGACGGCACCTCGGTGTGCGGCATGGTGGTGTTTGAGAACGGCAAGCCCAAGCGGGCGGGATACCGCCGCTTCAAGATGCGCACCGTGGCGGGCACCGACGACTACGCCAGCATGGCCGAGGCCCTGAGCCGCCGTGCCGGCGAGTACGAGAGCGGCGCGGCCGGGCAGTTCGGCGTGCTGCCGGATCTGATCCTGCTGGACGGCGGCCGGGGTCAGGTGACCGCCGTGCAGGCGGCCATCGCCGGCACCGAGCTGGCGGGGGTGCCTCTGTTCGGCATGGTCAAGGACGACCACCACCGCACCCGCGCCATCGTCACCGGCGAGGGGCGGGAGATCGCCATCAACCTGAACCGGGGCGTATTCACCTTCGTCACCGCCATTCAGGACGAGGTACACCGCTTCGCCATCGCCTACCAGCGCCAGCAGCAGAAGAAAAAGTCCTATGCCTCCACCCTCACCGAGGTGCCCGGCGTAGGCCCGGCCACCGCCAAGGCGCTCACCGCCCACTTCAAGACCGTGGCGGCGGTACGGGCGGCCTCCGTTGAGGAGCTGGAGCAGGTGAAGGGGGTCGGCCCCGCCGCCGCGAAGCGCATCTACGAGCATTTCAACGGGCCGGTGCTTGACAAAGCCTGTGAAACCCATCATAATGAAGCAACGGACGGGCCGCAGTGAAGGCCCGCAGCAACAAGGAGGTACCGCCATGCGAGTGATTTCCGGCACGGCCCGGGGCACCAAGCTCACCGCCCTGCCCGGTGAGGACGTGACCCGTCCCACCATCGACCGGGTGAAGGAGGCCATGTTCAGCCCGCTGCAGTTCGTGCTGCCCGGCGCACGGGTGCTGGATCTGTTTGCCGGCAGCGGCCAGTTGGGCATCGAGGCCCTGTCCCGCGGGGCGGCGGTCTGCACCTTCATCGACGAAAACCGCGAGGCGGTGCAGGTCATCACCGGCAACTGCAAGGCCGCCGGCGTGTTTGACCGCTGCCGCGTCAGTCTGGGCAACGCCGAGAGCTTTTTGGCCAACACCAAGGACACCTACCATGTGATCCTGCTGGATCCCCCCTACAATCACGGCACGCTGGAGAAGATCCTGCCCGCCGTGGCGAAGGTCACCGCCGACGGCGGCACCGTGGTGTGTGAGAGCGAGGTGTCCGCCGCCCTGCCTGACGAGTGCGGCGGCCTTGTGAAAAAGAAACAGCACCGCTATGGCACCGTGCTGGTCACCCGATATCAGAAGGGGACCGACGAGTAAGCCGTACGACCGCACAAGAACCGAAAGGAGAACGTCCCATGACCGTGGATGAACTGTTGGATCTGATCGACGAAACTCTGGAGGAGGGCACCGGCGTGCCCTTCAGCGGCGGCAAGCGCATGGTGGATGTGGAAAAGCTGCAGGAGATCCTGGACGAGATCCGCCTGAACCTGCCCACCGAGCTGCGTCAGGCCAAGGCCATCGTGAACGACCGGGCCGACATCGTGAACGGCGCCCGCAGGGAGGCCGAGTCCATCGTGGCCAAGGCGGAGGAGCGCGCCCGCGTTCTGGTGAGCGAGGAGAGCGTGGTCAAGGCCGCCCAGACCCGCGCCGCCGAGATCGTGGCCACCGCCCAGACCCAGGCCCGCGAGCTGCGCGCCAAGACCATCGAGTACTGCGACAATATGCTGCGCGCCACCTTCGAGCAGCTCACCCGCAGCGCCGCCGAGGTGAAGGGCGTGCGCGAGAACCTGCGCCAGGTGGGCCGCGGCTGACGCCGACCAAATTCTGACAAATAGGAACGCCCGCACCGGGGATCTGCCCGGTGCGGGCGTTTTTGTGCTTTTTCGGGTGGGGAGAGGTGGGGCGCGGTGAAAAAGTTGCGCCCCATTTGGTGAAAAAATCGGGGCTGATATTGCTTTTTGTGGGTAAACCTTTTATAATTTAACCTGTAATATACCCTAAAAGGGGTAAAAGTGGGGAATTTGAACCGACAAAGCCCCGCGAACGACGAGAAACCGGAGGGAGGTGGGCCGCAGATGCTGATCGGTCGATACGACTACGCGCTGGACGCGAAGAACCGGCTGAACTACCCGGCCCGCTTCCGCGCCGAGATGGGCGAGACCTTTGTGGTCACCTGCTGGCTGTCCGGCTGCCTGATCGCCTTCCCCTCCTCCAAGTGGGAGGACATGGCCGACCAGCTCGCCGCCTGCAATTTGGCGGACGCCCGGGCGGTGCAGCACAAGCTGTTCCCCAACGCCATTGAGGTCACCCCGGACAAGCAGGGCCGCATCCAGCTCAGCCCCGCCCTGATGAAGCACGCGGGTCTGTCCAAGGACGTGACCGTGGTGGGCATGGGCCGCTACGCCGAAATTTGGGACACCGCCGCATGGGATGCCCACGAGGCCGCCGGGGACGACGGCGCTCTGGAGCAGGCCATCCGCATGATGAACATTCGCTGAGGAGGGGACAAGCAGATATGGAATTCAGTCACGTTCCCGTCCTGCTGCAGGAGTGCCTGGACGGTCTGGCCATCAAGCCCGAGGGCACCTATCTGGACGGCACCGCCGGCGGCGGCGGCCATTCCGGTGAGATCGCCCGCCGGCTCACCACCGGCCATCTCTATTCGCTGGATCAGGATCCGGACGCCATCGCGGCCGCCGGGGCAAGGCTGGCGGGGCTTCCCGCCACCCTCATTCAGACCAACTTCCGCTATGCCAAGCAGGTGCTGGAGGAGCGGGGCATCCCCCCGCTGGACGGCGCACTGCTGGATTTGGGCGTGTCCAGCCACCAGCTCGATGCGGTGGACCGGGGCTTCAGCTACCGGGCCGACGCGCCCCTTGATATGCGCATGAGCCAGAGCGGCCCCACCGCTGCCGATCTGGTGAACACCCTCGACCGGGAGGAGCTGACCCGCATTCTGCGGGAGTACGGCGAGGAGCCTTACGCATGGGCCATCGCCGGCAAGATCGTGGCCGCCCGGGAACAGGAGCCGATCCGCACCACCCTGCAGCTTGCCGACGTGATCGCCAGCGCGCTGCCCCCGGCGGTGCGCCGCAAGGACAAGAACCCCAGCCGCCGCAGCTTTCAGGCGCTGCGCATCGCGGTCAACGGCGAGCTGGACGCCCTGAACGAGGGCTTGGACGGCATCTTTGACTGCCTCGCCCCCGGCGGGCGGTTCGCCATCATCACCTTCCACTCGCTGGAGGACCGGGCGGTGAAGAACCGCTTCCGCCAGTGGGCCACCGCCTGTACCTGCCCGCCGGAGTTCCCGGTGTGCGTCTGCGGCGGCAAGGCGAAGGCAAAGCTCATCACCCGCAAGCCCATCGAGGCCGCCAAGGCCGAGCTGGAGGAGAACCGCCGCAGCCGCAGTGCCAAGCTGCGGGTGATCGAGAAGCTGTAACACAGCGCAGTTTTTTGAAAATGGACAGGCCGTGCCGGGCGCAGAGGAGAGCCGCCCGCCGGCCCTGTTCGAACGCCGCCCACCCGGGCGGAGAAGGGAGCGTGGACGCAGATGCAGGCCGCCTATGATTTGAACACTGCCCGACAGAAACGGCAAAAAGCAGCTCCCCGGCTGCAGGTGCGCCGTGGCAACGGCCGACGCAAGGCCGCCGCCCTGCGCCGGGCCATGACCCGCGCCGTTGTGGGCGCGGTGATGCTGATGCTGGTGTGCAGCGTCATCTACAGCAACGTCCAGCTCACCGAGCTGACCGGCCAGATCCAGGACCAGAAGGCCCTGCTGGTGAAGGCCGAGAGCTGGAACAGCTACCTGACCGGTGAGCTGGACAGCAAGACCAATATGCGCAACGTGGAGGAGATCGCCACCGGCCAACTGGGTATGATCAAGGCGGATCCCAGCCAGATCACCTACATCACGCTGGAGGAGGAGGGCACCATCGACCGCCCCGCCGGCGGCGTGCAGAAGCTGGTGGGTATGCTGCAGGCAGGCATCCTCAGCCTGATGGACAGCGTGGACCCCTGACCCACGGCAAGGAGAGACCCATATGGCACAACAGCACAACACCCCCCGCCGCCGCTCGCCCGATGGCACCGTGACCGGGCAGATGGTCCTGCGCACCCAGATCCTCTGGGCGCTGATCATGGTGGTGGGCATGGGGGCGCTGATCCTGCGGCTGGGCTACATCCAGCTTGCGGATCACGAAGATATGCAGACTCAAACCGCCTCGCAGCAGCTTCTGGACCAGTCCATCACCCCGCTGCGGGGCAATATTTATGACGCCACCGGCAGCGTGCTTGCCAAGAGCAGCGTGGTGTGGCGCATCACCGTAGACCCCATGGAGCTGGCCAAGATGTACCGCCGCGACAAGGACGGGAATCTGGTGAACGAGCGGGTGGAGCCGGAGACGGTAGCCGCCGATCTGGCGGCGATCCTCGGGGTGGACGAGCAGGAGCTGTGCGAGAAGCTCTCGGACAGCGACAGCCAGTACAAGGTCCTCGCCCGGCAGGTGGATCAGCCGGTGCGCGAGCTGGTGGAGGAGTACGCCAAGTCCAAGAGGGCGGTGGACTCCGAGGGCAACGTGGTGGACGGCTACACCCGCGGCCGCCTGCCCATCAATGTGGAGCGTGACTCCCGCCGGGAGTATCCCTACGGCAACTTCATGTCGACGGTGCTGGGCTTCTGCAACAAGGAGGGCAAGGGCGCATACGGGCTGGAGGTCCAGTACGAGGATGTGCTGGCCGGCACCCCCGGGCGCACCATCACCCTGCGCAGCCCCCTCGGCGACGCACTGCCCGACGACACAGCCACCACCTACCCGGCGGTGGACGGCAGCAGCCTGCACCTGACCATCGACGTGAATGTACAGGCCATCGCTGAAAAATATCTGAAAAACGCGGTGGAGAACCACAACGTGCAGCAGCGCGCCATGGCCATCGTCATGGACGTGAACACCGGCGCCATCAAGGCCATGGCGGTGGAGGGCGGCTTTGACCCCAACGACCCCTACACCATCTATGATGAGCAGCTCCGGGGCATTCTGGAGCACGAGGGCTACCTGACCGCCGACCAGATGTACATTCTGCGCCGCCGGCTGGGGATGCAGCCCCGGTTCCCCGACCCGGATCACCCGGATCAGCTTGTGCCGATCCTGGAGGACGGACTGATCGACGACAGCGAGTACTCCACCGTGCAGGGCCTGATGCGCTACAGCCAGTGGAAGAACGACTGCATCACCAAGCCCATTTATCCCGGCTCGGTGTTCAAGGTGGTCACCAGCGCCGCCGCGCTGGACAGCGGCCTTGCCACCCAGTACACAAGTTTCAACTGCTACGGTGCCTATCAGGTGGCCGACCTGTCCTACGGCTGTGCCAGCAACAGCAGCCACGGCGAGCAGGACATGGCCATGGCCCTGCGCAACAGCTGCAACATCTATTACATCCAGTTGGGGCAGCGGCTGGGCCGCAGCACCTTCTTTGATTACTTCAAGGCATTCGGGTTCACCGAGGCCACCGGCATCGACCTGCCCGGCGAGGCGCGCTGGATCCAGTACTACGATGAGAGCAGTCTGGGCGAGACCCAGCTCGCCTCCTCCAGCTTCGGTCAGGCGCAGAAGGTCACCGCCCTGCAGACCCTGACCGCGGTGTGCGCCGCGGTGAACGGCGGCTATCTGGTGCAGCCCCATGTGGTGGACACCATCACCGACGCGGACGGCAACCTGATCTCCACCGCCGACACCACCACCAAGCGTCAGGTCATCAGCGAGGCAACCAGCGCCCAGCTCCGCGCCATGATGGAGACGGTGGTGGACGACGGCACCGACCGCGCCCCCGGCCGCAACACCTATGTGGCGGGCTACCGGGTGGGCGGCAAGTCCGGCACCAGTGAGAAGCTGGACGAGGCCAGCCGTCCCTACGGCGGCTACCGCTTCGCCTCCAGCTTTGTGGCGGTGGTGCCCGCCAATGACCCCGAGATCGCCGTGCTGGTGGTTCTGGACGATCCCGAGACCGACACCGACTCCTCCCTGTACCTGTCCGGCCCTGTGGCGGGCAACATCATCAGCGAGGTGGCCCCCTATTTGGGCATCAAGACCCAGTACACCGAGGAAGAGCTGGCCAACACCACCGTGCGGGTGCCCTGGACGCTGGTTGGCACCGAGTGGAGCCAGGCGCAGGTGGAGCTGAACAAGCTGAACCTGAAGCACAAGACGCTGGAGAACGGCTCTGCCGTGACCCACACCTACCCGGAGGGCGGCACCTATCTGCCCGCCGGCTCCACCGTGTACCTGTACACCGAGAGCACCGAGGATATACTGGCCACCGTACCGGACGTGACCGGGCGGGACGCGGCGTTCGCCTCCACCATGCTGAAGGCGGCGGGGCTGAACGTACAGGTGGTCGGCACCGGCGCGGTCACCGGGCAGGACGCGGAGCCGGGTACCCAGACCCCCATGGGCACCGTGGTGACCATCACCTGCGGTGAGGCGGAACCGCCCGCCCCGGAGGGCTGAATCAACGCTGTTACGCGCCCCGCGCTTATCACACCGGCGCGGGGCGCATAAGATTTTATAGCCGTTTTGGCTGATGCAAAGGAGAATGACCATGAGACCCATTGCCGCAAACCGTCTGCTGGAGGGCCTGTGCGCCGCCGGCGATGAGACCATCACCGATGTGGTGAGCGACAGCCGCAAGGTTCAGCCGGGCTGTGTGTTCGTGTGTTTTCCCGGTGAGCGGGTGGACGGTCACGACTTTGCGGCCGGTGCCTTTGAAAAGGGCGCGGCGTACATCGTGGCGAATCGCCCGGTGGAGGGCGTGCCCGCCGAGCGTACCATCCTCGCGGCGGACAGCCGCCGCCCCCTGTGCGCCATGGCGGCCAACTACCGCCGCCGGTACGACCCGTGGATGACCGCCATCACCGGCAGCGTGGGCAAGACCACCACCAAGGAGTTTACCGCCGCGGTGATGGGTGCCTTCGGCGAGACCCTCAAGACCGAGGGAAACCGCAACAACGAGATCGGAATGCCCGAGACCCTGTTCCGGCTGGAGGAGGGCACCGGGTATGCGGTCATCGAGATGGGCATGAGCGCGCTGGAGGAGATCCACCGGCTCAGCACCACCGCCCGCCCCTGCGCCGCCATCATCACCGGCATCGGCGTGTCCCATCTGGAAAATCTGGGCAGCCGGGAGAACATCCTCAAGGCCAAGCTGGAGGTCTGCGACGGTCTGCCCGAGGGCGGCGCGCTGATCCTGAACGGCGACGACCCCTACCTGACCGGTGCGGCCCTGCCCGCCCATGTGCGGCCGGTGTGGTGCGCCATCGACAACGAGCGCGCCCGCATCCGTGCGGTGGACATCCGCCACGAGGCGGAGGGCGAGCGGTTCACCCTGCGGGACGCCGAGCTGGGGGACTTCGAGGTGTACATCCCGGTGCTGGGGCTGCACAGCGTGCGGGACGCCCTGCTGGCCTACGGCGCCGCCACCCAGATCCCCGCCGAAAAGCTGGGGCACCCCTTTGGCCGGGAGGACGCGGCCCGGGCGGCTGCGGCGCTGGCGGACTATCAGGCCGCGGGGATGCGCCAGCGGCTGGTGCGCCGGGGCGGCGTGACCTTCATCGAGGACTGCTACAACGCCAGCCCGGACAGTATGCGGGCGGCCTTTGATGCCTTCGGCCGGGTGCCCTGCGCCCGCCGCTTCGCCCTGCTGGGCGATATGCTGGAGCTGGGCGCGGTGAGCGCCGAGGCCCACCGGGAGGCCGGCGAGCTGGCGGCGAAGGCCGGCGTGGACTTTTTGGCGGCCTACGGCCCCGAGAGCGCCCGCACCGCCGAGACTGCCGCGGCGCTGGGCGTGGAGGTGCTGCACTGCACCGACCGCGCCCAAGCGGTGCAGGCCCTTGCGGAGCGCCTGCAGCCCGGCGATGGCCTGCTGGCCAAGGGCAGCCGCGGGATGAGGCTTGAAGAAATCCTCAAAGAGCTGTATGATAAACTGTGACCTATAAATCGTTTGGGGGAGGAAAATGCCCCAAACCTGTGAGGAGTTGTGGAATCTATGCTTTCTACCTACGCATTGACTCTGGCCGCCCTGTTTGCCTTTGTGCTGACGGGTATGTCGGGCCTTGTGGTGGTGCCCTTCCTGCACCGCCTGCGCTACGGCCAGACCATCAAGGAGATCGGCCCCACCTGGCACAAGAACAAGCAGGGCACCCCCACCATGGGCGGCCTGTGCTTCATCATGGGCAGCACGCTGGGTCTGGGCGTGGGCTGGCTGTACGTCGGTATGGCCGAGCCGGACGCCATGAGCAACCAGCAGGCCTTTAACGTGATGCTGGCGCTGTCCGCGGCGTGGGCCTTCGGTGTGGTGGGCTTTCTGGACGACTACATCAAGGTGGTCAAAAAGCGCAATCTGGGCCTGAAGGCCATGCAGAAGATCGTGCTGCAGGTGGCCATCACCGTGGCCTTCCTGTACGGCCTGCACCTGAACGGTATGCTCACCACCGCGGTGGTGCTGCCGGTCTTTGGCTTTGTGGATCTGGGCTGGCTGTTCTACCCCATTGCCTTCCTGGGCATCATCTTTATGGTGAACGCCGTCAACCTGACCGACGGTGTGGACGGCCTTGCCAGCTCGGTCACCTTTGTGGTGATGCTGGCCTACATCGTCACCGCCGTGGTGCTGGAGTTCTTCCAGCTTGCGATCTTCGCCGCCGCGGTGGCGGGCGGCTGCGTGGGCTTCCTGCTGTGGAACTTCCACCCCGCCAAGGTGTTCATGGGCGACACCGGCAGTATGTATCTGGGCGGCGCGGTCACGGCGCTGGCCTTCTGCATGGCGCGCCCGGAGCTGTTGCTGTTCTACGGCTTTGTGTACATCTGCGAGGCCGGCAGCGTGGTCATTCAGGTGACCTACTTCAAGCTCACCCACGGCAAACGCATCTTCAAGATGACCCCCATCCACCACTCCTTTGAGATGGACGGCTGGAGCGAGGAGAAGATCTGCGTGGGCTTCAGCATGGCGGCCTTTGCCGCCGCGGCGCTGGGGCTGACCTTCCTGCGGCTGAGCTGAGTTTTCTGTTTTTTCGCGTACAACGGTGAAAGGAGGGCCTCGCCCCATGCCAACCCATCACGCAACCCGGCGGCGTCGGCCCCGCTTTTTCTACCGCAAGCCCGGCCGGCTGGACGGCGCGCTGACCGTCAACATCCTCATTCTGGTGGTGTTCGGTCTGGTCATGCTGTTCAGCGCCAGCTACGCCATGGCCTACTACCGCTACAACGGCGACAGCTACCACTTTATCCGCTCTCAGCTCCTGTACGCCGCGCTCGGCGTGGCGGTGATGTTCCTTGTCAGTATGGTGGACTACCACTGGCTGCGCGGCTGGACCTATGGAGCCTACCTGATCGCCATCGGGCTGCTCATCGCGGTGCTGGTGGCGGGCACCGAGCTGAACGGCTGCAAGCGCTGGCTGTCCCTCGGTGTGGGCACCATCCAGCCCAGCGAGATCGCCAAGTTCGCCGTCATCCTGCTGATGGCCCACCTGCTGACCGCCCACGAGCGGCACCTGAAAAACATCATCTACTGTGTGCTGGTGCCGCTGGCGTTCCTGGTGCCCATCGTGGTGCTGCTGCGCCTGGAGCCGCACAACTCCGCCATCATGCTGATGGCAGGCCTTGTGGTGGTCATGATGTGGTGCGGCGGTGTGGCGCTGCGCTGGTTTATTCTGGGCGGCGGCGGAGTGCTGGCGCTGGGCGCGACCTATATGCTCTATCTGCACGGCAGTGAGGATGACTACGCTTCGAGCCGTCTGCAGGACTGGTTCGCCTCCTTCACCGACCTGGCCCTTGCCAGCGACCAGACCCGCCAGAGCGTCTATTCCATCGGCAACGGCGGTCTGACCGGCGTGGGCATCGGCAACTCCAATCAAAAGGCGATGTGGCTCAGCGAGCCGCAGAATGACTTCATCTTCGCCATTTTGTGCGAGGAGCTGGGCTTTTTGGGTGCGCTGGCCTGCATCGCGCTGTTCGCGGCGCTGATCCTGCAGAGCATCCGGGTGGCCCTGACCGCCCCCGACCGCTACGGCGCTCTGCTGGGGGTGGGCATCGCGGCCCACATCTCCATGCAGGTGGTGCTGAACATGGCGGTCGCCACCAACCTGATGCCCAACACCGGCATCAGCCTGCCCTTCTTTTCGGCGGGCGGCACCAGTCTGGTGATGATCCTGGGCGAGATGGGCGTTCTGCTCAGCATCGCCCGCGCCGGCGACGCGGCACGCCGGGATGCCGCCGCCGGGGGCGAGACCGCCCCCTCGCCGGGCGCTGCCGGGCGCACCCCATCCGGCCAGCCCGCCCCGCAGGGCGGCGGCCCCAATGCCCGGCAGAGCTGGCGGTATTCCGGCTGACACCACGAGAGGGAAGAGAGGAAAGTAGACTATGGCACTGAGAGTTCTGATCGCCGCCGGCGGCACCGCCGGCCACATCAACCCGGCTCTGGCCATCGCCGGGGCGCTGAAGGAGGCCCGCCCGGACGCGGTGATCCACTTCGCCGGCCGCCGCGAGGGCATGGAGTACGGTTTGGTCACCAAGGCGGGGTATCCCTTCCACCACATCGAGGTGAACGGCATCCAGCGCAAGCTGACCCCCAAAAACGTGGTGCGCAACGTGGAGGCGCTGTACCATCTGGCTCTGTCCGGCCCCCGCGCCAAGGCCATTCTCAAGGAGGTCAAGCCCCATCTGGTCATCGGCTGCGGCGGCTACGTCAGCGGCCCGGTGGTGCGCGCGGCGGCGAAGGCCGGCATCCCCACCGCCATCCATGAGCAGAACGCCTTCCCCGGTGTGACCAACAAGCTGCTGGCCAAGGACGTGGACGTGGTATTCGCGGCGGTGGAGGCCGCCGTGGCCAAGCTGGGCGCCCCCGACAAGACCTTTGTGGTGGGCAATCCGGTGCGCCCGGAGGTGTTCGCCCAGAACCGGCAGGAGGCCCGCCGCGCCGTGGGTGCGGGCGACCGCACGGTCATCCTCAGCTTCGGCGGCAGTCTGGGCGCCCGCCGGGTGAACGAGGTGGTGGCCGATCTGGCCGCATGGGAACAGAAAAAGAACAAGCCGGTGCTGCATCTGCACGCCACCGGCCGCTACGGTGTGGAGCTGTTCAAGGAGCTGGCCGAGCAGAAGGGCTTTGCGTACGGCGAGCGCCTTGTGGTCAAGGAGTACATCGAGAATATGCCCCAGCTTCTGGCGGCGGCGGATCTGGTCATCAGCCGCGCCGGTGCGCTGACGCTGGCGGAGCTGCAGGCCGCGGGGCGGGCGTCCATCCTCATCCCCAGCCCCAACGTGGCCGAGAACCACCAGTACTACAACGCGCTGGAGCTGCAAAAGGCCGGCGCGGCGGTGGTCATCGAGGAGAAGCACCTCACCGGTGAGAATCTGGTGCAGACGGTGGAGAGCCTGCTGGCCGAGCCGGGCAAGCTGAGCCTGATGGGGCAGAAGGCCCGCGCCATGTGCGAGGAGCGCAGCCTTGAGAAGATCACCGCCAAGCTGCTGGAGCTGGTGGACTGACCTTAACAACAAACGATATTTCGCTGAAAGGAGGCCCGCATGGATCAAAAGAATCAGAGCCGACGGCAAAAGAGCGCCGTGCGGGCCGCCGCAAACCAGCCCCGTGCCCCCCGGCAGACCCCTTCCAAGGGGAGCTACCGCCCCAACCCCCGCCGCGCAAGCGATGAGCAGGCTCGCCGCCGGCAGGCCAAGGGGCTGATGCGCCGGCGCAGACGGCGGCTGAAGCTGTTCACCATGCTGATCGGCCTTGTACTGGCGTTGACCGGCCTTGTGCTGGCGATGACCGTGCTGTTCAAGGTGACCGACTACCGGGTGGAGAACCCCACCGGCGCGGTGCTGAGCAGCGTGAACGAGGCGGGCGAGACGGTGGAGACCGCCGACCTCGGCCCCTACACCGTGCAGCAGGTCATCGACGCGCTGGCGGTGAGCAGGGGGGACAGCATCTTCGGCTTCAGCGCCGCCGAGCGGGAGCTGCTCATCAGCCGCACCCTGCCCGAGCTGGAGAGCGTGAAGGTGCGCCGCAGCCTGCCCGGCACCGTGGTGGTGCAGGCCACCCCCGCCACCGCCGCCTACACCGTGGCCTATGGCACCCAGTGGGCGGTGCTGAGCGAGAGCTGCAAGGTGATGCGCATCGAGGACAGCCGCCCCGCCGGTCTGGTGGAGCTGCAGGGCATCGCTGCCACCGTGGCCGACCCGGGGGTGCGCATCCAACTGGCGGCTTCGCCCGACCCCGCCGCCACCAGCGACGCCACCGTGAGCGGCACCACCCCCGATCAGGCGCTGGAGCTGCTGCTGGGTGAGCTGGAGGCAAACGGCCTGCTGGACGGTCTGACCGCCGTGCAGCTCGGCGACCTGAACGAGTTCTCCTTTGTTTATGAGGACCGGCTCAAGGTGCGGCTGGGCACCAGCAACAATCTGGACTACAAGCTCCGGCTCACCGCCCGGGTGGTGTTGGCGGCGGACGGCCTGTCCGCCTCCGACCGGGGCACGCTGGACGTGAGCCACATGAACGAGGGCGGCACCATCAACCCGGTGTTCTCGCCGGGCAGCATCGAATGACGACCCGCAGGGCCGTACCGCGCACCGAGCGTGCCGCGGTGCGGCCCTGTTTTGCGGTTTTGACCGGGCAAAAGCTGCTGTGCCGTCTTTTAAAATAAGCGCAGGTGTAGTATAATAAATTGGAATATCGTATCGCCCCGCCGCCGCCCGCCCGCTTCGGGCCGCAGGCGCGCCCGGGGCAGAGGGCGGCTCCGCAGCGAGCCGCGGAGAGGAACGACTATGTGTGGAATCGTTGGCTTTGCAAGCCGATCCAAAGAATATGACAAGCAGACCGTGCTGCGTGAGATGATGCAGGCCATCGCCCACCGCGGCCCGGACGGCGAGGGCAGCTATGTGGACGAGCTGGTGGCGCTGGGTCACCGCCGCCTGTCCATCATTGATCTGGAGGGCGGCGCCCAGCCCATGTACAACGAGACGGGCAGCCTTGTGGTGGTGTTCAACGGCGAGATCTACAACTT
This sequence comes from Oscillospiraceae bacterium, assembly GCA_045118955.1. Classification (GTDB taxonomy): domain Bacteria; phylum Bacillota; class Clostridia; order Oscillospirales; family Ruminococcaceae; genus SFJ001. Next base: position 27,976 of record JBGVKB010000030.1, read on the forward strand.
CCAGCAGCTCAAGGAGGAGCTGCAGGCGCTGGGTCATACCTTCGCCACCCGCAGCGACACCGAGGTGCTGCTGCACGGCTACGAGCAGTGGGGCAAGGAGCTGCTGCAGCGCCTGCGGGGTATGTTCGCCTTCGCCCTGTGGGATCAGAACGAAAAGACCCTGTTCTGCGCCCGGGATCACTTCGGCATCAAGCCCCTGTACTACTATCAGGATGGGGACACCCTGCTGTTCGGCAACGAGATCAAGAGCTTTTTGCCCAACCCCGAATTCAAGAAGGAGCTGAATCGGGATCAGCTCGAGCTGTACCTGACCTTCCAGTACTCCCCCGGCGAGAACACCTTCTTCAAGGGCGTGAAGAAGCTGCTGCCCGCCCACTGCATGACCTGGCACGAGGGCGAGCTGACCGTGGAGCGCTACTGGACCCCCAGCTTTGAGCCGCAGGGCGACAAGAGCCTGACCGAATGGGAGGAGACCATCGAGGCCGCCATGAAGGACAGTGTGGCCGCCCACAAGATCAGCGACGTGGAGGTCGGCTCCTTCCTGTCCTCCGGCGTGGACTCCAGCTACATGGCCTGCCTTGCCAAGGTGGACAAGACCTTCACCGTGGGCTTCGCGGACAAGCAGTACGACGAGACCGACTACGCTGCCGAGTTCAGCCGCCACATCGGGGTCAAGAACTTTGCCTACCGCATCACCCCCGAGGAGTACTGGGCCAACCTGCCCAACATCCAGTACCACATGGACGAGCCTCTGGCCGACGCCGCCAGTGTGGCGCTCTACTTCGTCAACCGGGAGGCCGCCAAGCAGGTGAAGGTCTGCCTGTCCGGTGAGGGCGCGGACGAGTTCTTCGGCGGCTACAACATCTACAAAGAGCCGTTCACCGTCACCTGGTACGACCAGATCCCCCTGTTCCTGCGCCGCGCCATCGGCGCGGTGGCGGGCTGTCTGCCCCCGGTACACGGCATCAACTTCCTTGTGCGCCGCAGCCGTCCGCTGGAGGAGCGGTACATCGGCAACACCAACCTGATGGACGAGCGCCGCAAAAAGCAGCTTCTGCGCCTGTACAAGGGCAGCGTGAAGCCCGAGAGCCTGTCCCGCCCCTACTTCGAGCAGACCAAGGGGCAGGATCCTGTGACCCGGATGCAGTATGTGGATCTGCACCTGTGGATGGTGGGCGACATCCTGCTGAAGGCGGACAAGATGAGCATGGCCAACAGCCTGGAGCTGCGGGTGCCCTTCCTCGACCGCAAGGTCTTTGAGGTGGCCCGCCGCATCCCGGTGACCTGCCGCGCCAACAGGGACGCCACCAAGATCGCCATGCGCGGGGCCGCCCTGCGCAGCATCCCCGCCCAGACCGCCCAGAAGAAGAAGCTGGGCTTCCCCGTGCCGGTGCGCGCGTGGCTGCGGGACGAGAAGTACGCCGCCAACGTGCGGGCCATGTTCGAGAGCGAGGCCGCGGCGGAGTTCTTCAAGCAGGACGAGCTGCTGAAGATGCTGGATCAGCACATGAGCGGCAAGCGGGACAACTGGCGGCAGATCTGGTGCGTGTTCATCTTCCTCGTTTGGTACAACGAGTATTTCGTCAAGCGCTGAGCGCATAGGCTTGGGGCAGAAGCCCCCACAGAGAGGAGAACCCAATGAAACTGGCAATGCTGGCCGAGGGCCTTGACTATACCCTGCTGCAGGGCAGCCTGGACACCGACATCACCGACGTGCGCTACGACACCCGCGCCATCACCGGCGGCGAGATCTTCGTGTGCATCGAGGGCTACACCCGGGACAGCCACGACATGGCCGCCGACGCCATCGCGAAGGGCGCGCGGGCGCTGCTCATCCAGCACGACCTGCCCGAGCTGCCCGCCGGCTGCGCCGTGCTGAAGGTGGCCGACACCAAGGAGGGCCTTGCCCTGCTCAGCGCCAACCTCTTCGGCCACCCGGCCGAGAAGATGACCATGATCGGCGTCACCGGCACCAAGGGCAAGACCACCACCGCCCACATGATCCGCAGCGTGCTGACCGCCGCGGGGCGCAAGGTGGGTCTGGTGGGCACCATCGGCGTGGAGTATCCCGGCTTTTTTGCCGAGCTGCCCAACACCACCCCCCAGAGCTACGACCTGCAGAAGTATTTCGCCGACATGGTGGCCGCGGGCTGCGACGCGCTGGTGATGGAGGTGTCCAGTCAGGGCATGATGAACCAGCGGGTGGCGGGCATCCACTACGATGTGGGCGTATTCACCAACCTGTACATGGACCACGTGGGCGGCCCCGGCGAGCACAAGACCTTTGAGGAGTACCGCGCCTGGAAGGGCGAGCTGTTCAAGCGCTGCGACGTGGGCGTAGTGAACGTGGACGACCCCAACACCGCCCTCCTGCTGGAGGGGCACACCTGCGAGCTGGTGGGCTACGGCATGGACGAGCGGGCGGACTTCCGCGCAAAGGATCTGCAGCTTGTGCGGGCGGAGAATTTCCTCGGCATCCACTTCGCGGTGGAGGGCCGGGAGCAGATGAACGTGAAGGTGAATATGCCCGGCGCGTTCAGCGTGTACAACAGTCTGGCCGCCATCGCGGTGGGCCGGGTGCTGGGTCTGCCCCACGCCGCCATCCACGACGGTCTGATGAACATCTCGGTGAAGGGCCGGGTGGAGATGGTGCCCATCAGCAAGAAGTTCACCATCCTCATCGACTTCGCCCACAACGAGGCCAGCACCGAGAGCCTGCTGACCACCCTGAAGGCCTACGACCCCGGCCGCATCGTCTGCCTGTTCGGCTGCGGCGGCAACCGCTCCCGCGAGCGCCGCTACGGCATGGGCGAGGTGGCCAGCAAGCTGGCGGACTTCCTCATCCTCACCGAGGACAACAACCGCTTTGAGGCCATTGAGGACATCATCGCGGACATCCGCACCGGCATCGCCAAGGGCCGCGCGGACGTACCCGCCGTGGAGATCCACGACCGGGAGGAGGCCATTCATTACGCCATCGACCACGCCGAGGAGGGCGACCTGATCTGCGTCATCGGTAAGGGGCATGAGACCTACCGGGATCGTCAGGGCGTCAAGACCCCCTTCCTGGAGCGGGAGATCATCGAGGCGTACGCCGCCCGCATTGGGCTGGAGTGACCCGACCGAGAATACCCGCCGCCGGGCGAGAAGCTTTTTGAACAGCACAGCTTACACATAGAACCACAGGGGCGCCGGCGCGGCAGCAGCCGTGCCGGGCTTTTTTGTTCCCGCCCCTGTACAAGGAGGTAGAGATACATGGCGATCATCGGCATCGACCTTGGAACCACCAACAGTCTGGCCGCCGTCTGGAAGGACGGTGCCAGCCGGCTCATCCCCAACGCTCTGGGCGAATACCTGACCCCCAGCGCGGTCAGCATCGACGAGGACGGCACCGTGCTGGTGGGCGCCACCGCGCGCCAGCGGGTGGTGAGCCACCCCGAGCGCAGCGCCGCCTCCTTTAAGCGCAGCATGGGCACCGACAAGGTGTACCGGCTTGCCGACCGCAGCTTCACCCCCGAGGAGCTGAGCGCGCTGGTGCTGCGCCAGCTCAAGGCGGACGCCGAGGCCTATCTGGGCGAGCCGGTGGAGGAGGCGGTCATCAGCGTGCCCGCCTACTTCAACGACCGTCAGCGCGCCGCCACCAAGCGGGCGGGTCAGCTTGCCGGCCTGCGGGTGGAGCGTCTGGTCAACGAGCCCAGCGCCGCAGCCCTGTCCTGCTACGAGCCGGACAAGGGGGAGGCCAGCTTTTTGGTGTTCGACTTCGGCGGCGGCACGCTGGACGTGTCGGTGGTGGAGTGCTTCGACAATGTGGTGAACATCCTGGCGGTCAGCGGTGACAACCGGCTGGGCGGCAACGACTTCGATCAGATCATCGCCCGGCTGTTCTGTGTGGAGAACGGCCTGAGCTTCACCGAGCTGGACAACACCACCCGCGCCATCCTGCTGGAGCAGGCCGAGAACTGCAAGCAGGCGCTGAGCCGCAGCCGCATGGCCATGATGGTGCTGGACTCCGCCGGGGCCAAGGGCGCCATGACGCTGGACGGCAAAAAGCTGGTGGATCACAGTCAGGAGCTGCTCAAGCGGATGCGCGCCCCCATCGCCAAGGCCCTGCGGGACAGCGGCGTGGGCCGCAGCGAGCTGGCGGGCATCATCCCGGTGGGCGGAAGCTGCAAGATGCCGCTGGTGCAGCAGTACCTTACCCATCTGATGGGCAAGCCGCCCCGCCAGAACGCCCGCCCCGACACGGTGGTGGCGCTGGGCGCGGGAATGTACGCGGCTATGAAGGCCCGCAAGGCCGGCATCACCGAGATGATCCTCACCGACATCTGCCCCTTCACGCTGGGCACCAACATCATCAACCGGGCCGACCCCGCCCGCGACCTGATGGCCCCCATCATCCGCCGCAACAGCGCCCTGCCCGTCAGCCGCACCCAGCGGTTCTGCACGGTCAGCGACAACCAGAAGCAGGTGGACATCTCCATCTATCAGGGCGAGGGGATGCACTGTGACGAGAACCTGTGCTTGGGCAGTCTGACCCTGCCGGTGCCGCCCGCCCCCGCCGGGCAGGAGAGCGTGGAGATCCGCTTTACCTACGACATCAACGGCATCCTTGAGGTGGAGGTGAGCAGCGTCACCACCAAGGAAAAGACCAGCACCGTGCTGGTGGGTCAGGGCAGCGGCCTGACCGACGAGGAGGCCCGCCGCCGCCTTGCGGAGCTGGACGCTCTCAAGACCCATCCCCGGGATCAGGAGCGCAATAAGCTGTTCATGGCCCGGGCGCAGAAGCTGTTCACCGAGACCACCGGCGACAAGCAGCAGGCGGTGGCCGCCATGCTGCTGAAGTTCGAGGCCGCGGTCACCCGACAGGCCCCCGCCGGGGTGCTGAGCCGCATGATCCGGGAGGGCAACCGGCTGATGGATGAGATCGAACGCTCCGTTCAGGACGATGTGCCGTTCTTCTTTAAGGAAGAGGACGACGACCTGCCGGAGAGCTGGGACGGGGAGGAGTAAGCCATGCGCTGCTGGTTTGTCCTTGGCATCGCCCCTACGGCGGACAAAGCGGCCATCCGCGCCGCCTACGCAAAAAAGACCCAGACCTGCCACCCGGAGGAGGATCCGGAGGGCTTTGCCGAGCTGCACAAGGCCTACTCTGAGGCCATGCGCTACGCCCGTGAGCAGGCGCGCCGCGCCGCGGAGGGCCTGCCCCCGGAGCCGGTGCGCCCCGGTCGGGAGGAGCCGCAGGAGATCGACCCGCCTGAGCAGACAGGCGGGGAGTACGACTTCGGCGGTCTGTCCGACCCGGAGCCGCCCGCTGACCCGGCACCCGAACCGGAAGCGGGGGAGGATCTGTTCGCGGGCTACCGCTTTGATGAAACCGCCCCGTCCGCGGGGGACGCACCCCCGCCGGAGGAGCCGCCCGCGCCCCCCGCCGACCCCATGCGGGAGCTGCCCGGGCAGGAGGATCTGTTTGCGGATTACCGGTTCGGTGAGGCCCCGCCCGCAGGCGGCGCGCCGGAGCCGCCCGCTGCGGAACCTCCCATTGGGGACGAGCTGCCCGATTTTGAGAGCTTTGCCCGCCTGCACATGGGGCGCGGCGAGCCGCCCCCCGAGGGGGATCGGGACGGGGTGCCCCACACCCGGCAGGAGATGCAGGAGCACCTGCGGGAGCTGCTGGCCCGGCTGCGGTCGGAGCCGCCCGCCCCGCCCCCGGCAGATGAGAACCTGCCGGACGATGAACCTGTGCCCGCCGAGAGCGCCCCGCCCCCGGCGGAGCCTGCGCCCGACGCGGGGGAGTACGACTTCGGCGATCTGCCCGCCGGGCCGGACAGCCTGTGGCAGGAGCAGGAAGAACCCACCCCGGAGGGCTTTGCGGTCACCCGGGAGGAGGTGGTGCGCCGCATCCATTACGAGAACAGCGAGGCGGCCATCCTGTACCCCCTCAAGTATGGCCGCCTGCCCGACCCGGCACTGCTCATCGGCGGCGACCGGGAGCGCGCGGCGGACTGGCCCGCCGCTGTGCCGTCCGCCCCGCCCCATGCTGACCCGCCGGGTGCTGACCCGATGGACGCGGAGTGGCACAATGAGCCGGACGGCGGCCAAAAGTCTGGCTCCCTGCGGGTGGTGGGCTTCGCGACCATCCTGGCCGTGATGCAGGTGGTCTTCACCACTTTGAATTCTCAGTACGGGATCGCCGTCAGCCTGTTCGCCAGCGTGGCCGTGGGGCTGATGCTGCTGGGCTTCCGCGAGCTGTTGCGGCGGAAGAGTGAGACCCTGAAGCTTCGCTGGAACGCCCATCTCAACCGGCGAACCACCCGAAACTGTCTTGCGCTGGCGCTGCTGTGCATGGCGTTCATCGTTCTGCCCGAGGACGCCCGCTTTGCGGACGGCGGCCCGGCCTTCTGGCTGATCTCGGCGGCGATGATGGCCTACGGCTTTGCCGTGCTCGCCCACGTCAGCCGCCGGTGGGGCGTGCCGTCCCGCCATGAAAAGCTGACCTGGTGGGTGCTGCGCGGCACACAGGCGTTCTGGTTCTACGTCTTCATGGCGGCCACCGGGCCGGGCGTGGGGGCGGCGTATCTGCTGCTGTGCCTGTACGCGTGGGCGCTGGGCGCGGTGCCCAAGCGCCCCCGCCTGCTCTGGGTCTGGGCCATCAGTCTGGCGGCTTGCGTGCCCTGCGCGGTGGTGTTCTCGCTGGCCCCTGTGGAGGGCTATGTGGCGGACCTGAGTGCCATGCTCCTGATCGGGATGCCGGTGGTGGCTCTCATCGAGACGGTGCGACGCAAGGCGCACAGGTTGATCACCCGCAAATGACAAAACAAAACGCTCCCTGCACCGTCCGTTTGGACAGGCGCGGGGAGCGTTTTGTTTTGTTATGCCGTTCTGAAAATGCGGGCTTACAGGGTCTTGAGCACGCCGGTGGCCTCGTTGAAGGCGCAGATCAGCTCGTCCAGCTGGGCGGCCTGCGCGTGTACCGCGTCCCAGGTGCCCTCGGTGTCGTACCACAGGGCGTTCAGCTCGTCGGCGGTGCGGCCCTGCTGCTCCACCCAGGTGTAGTACTTCAGGTTGTGCACCCGCTTGCGCTCGGCGTAGGTCAGCTCGAGCATGCTGTCGGTCTTGAGGCCCAGCATATGCAGGTGGTGATCCAGCATGGCCTCCTGCAGGGTGTAGGCGCCGTGCGCCCGGTTCAGCTCG
>JBGVKB010000031.1:0-7632 GCA_045118955.1 Oscillospiraceae bacterium
AGGATGTTGCCGAAGTGACGGCAGGCCATACTGATGGGGGTGGCCAGCTCGGACAGGATGTTGAAGGGCGTCAGCACCGGGATCGGCTCGGTGAAGCCCTTCAGGTAGCCCAGCACGCCGCCGGCCTTGATCTTGTTGTAGGTGATGAGGATGAACACCACCACCGCCCACGCCGCCTCGGTGGACAGATCTGCCGTGGGGCTGAACACGCCCAGCAGACTGATGAGGTTGGAGAAGATCGACAGGCTGAACAGCGCCGCCACAAAGGGGATGAAGTAGGCGAATTTTTCGCCCATGTTGCCGATGGTGAAGTTGCGGGCGGTCTCCACAAGGAACTCCGCCACTGCCTGTTTCTTGCTCACATCGGTCACCTTGAGATCACTGGTGAGCCACAGACACAGGCCGGTGATGATGGCCATGATGAGCCATGTGACCACCAGCGTGGCCGAGATGGGGATGCCGCCCAGAATGGGAATGGTAAAGTAGATCGGTGCGCCCTGAATGTTGACTTCCAATGCTCTTATTCCCCCCCTTCGTCCCCGGCCGAGCCGGGTTTGTAATGTCCTGTAAGCTGCATGAGCAGGATGGTCACCCGGGGGAAGAACAGGGGAAGGATCACCGTGACCCAGTTGAACACCGGAACCACGAAGCCCAGGATGACCCCCAGCGCACACAGCAGGTTGCGCAGGGTGTATGAGGTCTGCATGATGGCTTTGGCGCGCTTTTCATCCGCGGCGGCCGCCCGCTGCACGGTGATGCCCAGCAGCAGGAAGTTGCCCGCGGCCAGCGCCCAGCCCAGCAGCGCGCCCAGCAGCGCGGTGTGGTCAAAGTGCCCCAGCGCCGCCAGCACCGCCAGCATCACGCCGCACAGCGCGGCGGTGCCCACGGCAATGCGGATGGTCTCCTGCCGCACGGCAGGCTGAAGTCTCATAAGCAGTCCCTCCTTTAAAAGACAGATAGGTTCAGCGGTGATCGTTGAAGCCGGGGGGTGCCTGCTCCCGCCTGGCACGGTTGAGCGCCATGCGGGCGAAGCTCCACACGCTGCCCGCCGCGCCGCCCATCCCCAGCAGGATGCCCGCCAGCATGACCCATGGGCCGAGGCCCAGCCGGGTCTGAAGCTGCCACGCGCCCCAGATGCACAGGAACAGCGGCGCCACCATGCTGATGCCAAGCTGGGTCAGCCAGGTGATGTCCCGCCAAAGGCGGAAGCGGTTCGGTTTCGGCATGAGCCTGCCCTCCATTGGTTTACACGATCATCCGCTTGTTTATCATTGATGAACAAGTCGGCCTTTTGTACACCAAATCCGGTCGATGTTGTCATCAAATGTGCTAATTTATGTTCAGTATATCAAATTCAAATGCAATGCACAACAAAATTCTGTACAAAAACGCTCCCCATTTTTTGCCTTGTGGTCTGCGAGAAGCTTTCCCTTTTAGACTTTCGGGCCATTATCCTCCGCTCACGGTCATTTTGGTTTTTTTCACAGGTCCACCCCTCTCATCCCGCGCAGACAGCAACAGGCGGCCTCCCTGCCGGGCGGCCGCCTGTTGTTTTGTGTTTGGGTCAGAGTTCTTCGGTTTGGATGGGCATGGGGGTGTGCTCCAGCTTCCGCAGATGACGCAGGGCGAGCAGCGCCAGCGCCAGCAGGGGCAGCCCCGCCAGCACGCCGGCGGGCGCGGGACCGAACAGAAGGTTCGCACCCTCGGCGGGCAGGAAGAACTGCCCCGCCGCGCCCACCGCGTTGATGGCGCCGTGGGCCAGCGCCGCCGGCCAGATGCTGCCGCTGCGCACGGTGAGCCAGCACAGGCACACACCCGCGCTGAAGCAGAACAGGCACATGGCCAGCACGCCGGCCACCGGCCAGCCGGGATAGCCCACCCCGTAGTTGTGGCCATTCACGGTCACAGGCAGGTGCCACAGCCCCCAGATGACGCCGCCCGCCAGCACGCCCCGGGTCACGCCCAGACGGCTGATGAGCCGGGGGTACAGCCAGCCCCGCCAGCCGACCTCCTCGCCCAGCGCGAACAGCAGGTTCATGAAGGGGGCGACGGTGAGGGCCATGGCGATCTGGCTCACCATGCTGAGCCGCAGCAGTTCCGCGCCGCCCTGCGCCCGATAGACCTCCTCACCGAATTGGGCGATATAGACGGTCTCCATGTAGCCCATGTTCGGGTCAAAGCTTTGGGGAAGCAGCGCAAAGTACAGCACCGCGCCCAGCGCGGTGACCGCCGCCGGCCCCCACAGGGCCAGCAGGTATCGCTTCATGTTCCCCCGCAGGCGGGGCTTCCAGCCGGTCGGCTCCCGCCCGCCGGGGCACAGCCGCCCCGTAAGCAGCGCCGCCGCCAGCGGCGCGAACATCCCCAGCGCGGTGAAGAGCTGCGCGCTCGGCGCCGGCAGCATCCCCAGAGGGCCATACAGAAGGCCGCCCAGCAGCCACACCGCCCACGCAAGGCCGAAGCTCAGCAGCAGGTAGACCCACAGGGGTCGGTCGTTCCAAAGTTGTTTCATGGTCGCTCTCCTTTGCCCGGACACCGGGCATCCGGCTTATTCCTCGAGGATGCGCACGGCGGTGCCGTAGGCGATGACCTCGGCGGCAGACTGCATCAGGCTGCTGGAGGCAAAGCGCATATTGAGCACCGCATTGGCTCCCTGCGCCTCGGCATCCTTCACCATGCGGCCCATGGCGATCTGCCGGGCCTCATTCAGCAGCTCGGTGTAGGCGGTGATCTCGCCGCCCACCAGCGTCTTCATGGCACTGAGGAAGTCCTTGCCAAAGTTTTTGCTCAGCACCACGCTGCCTCGTACCAGTCCCAGCACCTCATATTGTTTGCCGGGCAGATGATCAATATTGACGATAAGCATCGAATTCCCCCTTTTTGATCTCAAAAACACGCTGAACGAACACCACCACCGTGCCGAAGATGCACAGCAGCGGGATGGCCAGCAGCAGCGCCGCCACCGGCCAAGGGATCGGATCCACCGACATCGCCCACAGGATCAGCCCCACCGACAGCAGCATCAGCAGCACGAAGCTGCCGCCGCCCAGCAGAGCACCCAGGTACTGATCCCTTCGGTCGTTCTGTCTCACATCCACGAACGTCACTCCCTTCTCCTCCTGTCGGGTCATGGTCTCCAGGAAGGCTTCGGCATCCAGCGCGCCCAGCGGGCCGGGGCGCTGGGCCAGCGACTCGCACAGCTCCCGCGCCGCGGCCAGATCCGCCTGCCGATGCTCCAGCAGAAGCTGGTGGCGGCGCATCCCCTCGGCGAGGGTGATCTGCCCCGCCAGCATGGCCTTCACCTCGGGCAGGGGCACGTCCAGCTTGCGCAGCAGCTTGATACGCCGCAGCGCCGCCACGTCCTCCTGCGAGTAATCCCGGTAGCCGTTGGCTCCCTCCCGCCGGGGGCTGATCAGCCCCTCGGCCTCGTAGAAGCGGATGTTGGTCTTGCTGATGCCGACCTCCTGCTCCACCTGTTGGATGCGCATGGCACCTCACCTCCTGTTTGACCTTATCTTAGACCCTCCACCCGGTGGAAGGTCAAGGGAAAATGTGAAATTTCAAATCGCGATGCTGCGTATTTTTAAAAAATTTCCAGAAGCTCCAGCCGCTGACAGCCGCAAAAAACAGCCCGAAGGCCGCCGCTCTGGGCTGTCTCCGGGCTGTTGTATGTGCTTGGTGGCTTACTTGCCGCCCCACAGAGCCTGCATCATCTTGGGGTAACCCTCGTCGATGATGTTGCAGCCGCGCTGCACCAGCTCGTAGACCACAGGGCCGATGGTGTCGGGGGTGATGACGCAGTCCACCGCGGCGGTGACCTCGGAGTCCTCGTCCAGGTAGAAGCGGTACCAGCGGTAGCTGCTGTTCAGCTCGTTCATCACCAGCTGCATGGCGGCGGCCTTGGCGGCGCCGTTGGCCTTGGCGATGCTCCACACACGGATGGCCACATTGTCCTCATCGGGATCCACGAAAATCTTGAAGCGGATCTTGTCGATGTTGTCGCAGTTGTACACGACGGTCACCACGTCCTTGCCGGCCTTGGTGGTGTCGATGTCAGACAGCCACTTCATCTTCTTGCTCTCAAAGTAGTCGAGCATCTTACGGGTCGCACGAATCATAACATGTTCCTCCTGTGTCCTTTATCCTTGGGGTGCCCCGAGGTGGGTCGCCGCCATTTTATCCTTATGGTTATCTTACACCATATCATTCGACCGCGCCAGTCTTTTATCGGATAAACCGGAAAAATTTTAAAACTTTTTTCCGCGCCTCAGAAATAGGCCTTGATGTTGAACTTATCCTTCTTCTCCACCTGCTCCACCACCAGCTTCTCGTGGTTGAAGTCGAAGTGGACGGGGGTGGCCTCGTTGCGGGTCAGGCGCAGCAGCTCGCCCACCCGCTTCTCCTCGTCGGGGGTGTACAGCAGGTAGCTGACGCCCTCCCGCTTGGCGCGGCCGGTGCGGCCGATGCGGTGGGTGTAGTACTCGTTGGAGTCGGGCACGTCGTAGTTGATGACCGCGTCCACGTCCTCCACGTCGATGCCGCGGGCGGCCACGTCGGTGGCCACCAGCACGTGCAGCTTGCCCTCCCGGAAGGTGCCCATGATCTTGTTGCGCTCCGCCTGGGACAGATCGCCGTGCAGGCAGTCCACCTGGAAGTTCAGGCGGGCGAGCTGGTTGCACAGGGTGGCGGTGGTGAACTTGGTGTTGCAGAACACCATCACCCGCCCGTAGCCGCCGGACAGGATGATCTGGGCCACGTCCGCCAGCTTGTCCCGGCCGGTGGTCTTGAGCTTGTACTGGGTGATCTTGGGCATACTCTCCAGCACGGGCTGCACCGAGATCTCGGCGGGGTCCTTCTGGTACAGCCAGCCGATGTCCATCACCTCGCGGCTGATGGTGGCGCTGAACATGGACAGGCTCTTGCGGGCCTTCATCAGGTCGATGATGTGGCGCACGTCCTTGTAGAAGCCCATGTTCAGCATCTCGTCCGCCTCGTCCAGTACCACGGTGGTCACATGGCTGATGTCGATGGTGCGGTGGCGCACATGGTCCATCAGGCGACCGGGGGTGGCCACCACGATCTGGCAGCCCTTCTTGAGCTGGTCGATCTGCTTCTGCATATTGGCGCCGCCATAGACGCAGGCGGTGCGCACCTTGGGCATAAAGTGGGTCAGATCCCGCAGATCCTCGGCGATCTGCTGAGCCAGCTCACGGGTGGGGGCCAGAATGACGGTCTGGGGCCATGCGGCCTCCTTGTCAAGCTGCTCGATGACGGGGATGCCGAAGGCGCAGGTCTTGCCGGTGCCGGTGGGGGCCTTGGCGATCACGTCCTTGCCGGACATCATCACGGGGATGGCCTTCTCCTGGATCTCGGTCATCTCCACAAAGCCCATGCGCTCCACCGCCTGCAGGATCTCCGGGCTGACGGTCAGGTCTTTGTACAACATAGGTTCGCGTTCCTTTTCTCGTTCGTTCTCTATCGGGACGGCCGCGCAGGGTGGTGCGGCCGGTTCAGACATACATAGTTAGTATAGCACAAGCGGGGTGGTCTGGCAACACGCGGCGAACGATGATCCTTTTTGCTTTTGGAAGGATAGATTCCAACCCCGGAAACTTCAATAAGCGTTGAAGCCTTGAGTGAGATATGGCAGAGCAGACGCAAAGGTAAATAAGAATTTACTGAACCGCAAGAGTGCGGTGCACCGAATACGGCACTTGGCTCCCCCTTTGGGGGAGCTGTCACCGAAGGTGACTGAGAGGGCTTGGCCGCGGCTGCCCTCTCCGCCCCGGTCTGCGAACCGGGGCACCTCTCCCAGAGGGAGAGGCAAGAGGGACGGCGACCGCCGGACAGCGCCGGAGCCTCCGATTTGTCGGTCTGTTAAAAAGGCTCTGTCCGAAAGGCCGGAGCCTTTTCTGTCATTTCGACGAACATTTTTCAAAGCGAGCATGGCCGGCACGTTAAATTAAAAGTGAGCGAACCACAGCAAAGCCCCGGCGCGCAAAACGCGCGCCGGGGCTTTTGTTCTGTTCTCGGTTCAGCGAAGTCGCAAGCGTTCGCTTACTCCTCGGCCAGGCGCTCCTTCAGGCGGCCGCTGGCCTTGAAGCCGGGGATGGTGGTGGGAGCCAGCTGGCTGGCCACCTTGGTCTTGGGGTTGGTGAAGGACTTGGTCTTGCGCTCACGCATCTCGAACCGGCCAAAACCGGCGATGGTGACCTTCTCGCCCTCCCGCAGCTTATCCACGATGGTGTCGAACACGCCGTCCATCACGGTCTCCACGACCGCTTCGGTCATCCCGGTGACCTGAGCCACCTGAGTAATCAACTGAGATCTCGTCATTTCCCAAAAGCTCCTCTTTCACACAAAAAATTGCTCGCCGCATTCCCTGTGCGGCCGCCCCTGTGCGCCTCTCCAACCGGCGCCGATGCATCCGGGGGCCCCTCAACGTACGGCCGCCGAGAACCTTACAATTCTCAGCGGCCGTCCGTCAATATGTTACCATTTTTTTGTGTTTTCTCAAGAGCTTGCACACAAAACAGCCGTTTTTGCACATCAAATTTTGTCATTGATATGCACATTTTGTGTGCCGCGGGAAAACCCTGTCACTTACAGCTTGGAAATGTCCACCAGGGGCACATTTTTCAGCGAATGGTCGCCCAGCAGGGTGTCCACCAGCACCTTGGCGGTGTCGATGGCGGTGATGCAGGTCAGACTCAGCTCGACCGCCTTGCGGCGCAGCTTCACGCTGTCGCGCTTGGGGTCGCGGCCGTGGGCGCTGGTGGTGAACACATAGTCCACCAGACCGCTCTCCAGCAGATCCACCACGTTGGGGCGCTCGCCGCTCATGCCGCGCACCTCGCTGCAGGCGATCATCTCCTTGTGGAAGTAGTGGGCGGTGCCGCTGGTGCCGTACAGCTTGTAGCCCATCTGCTTGAGCTTGTAGGCCACCTCAGCCCACTCGGCCTTCTCGCTGTCCTTCACGGTGAAGATGCAGCAGCTGCCGGGGCCGGGGTGCTTGAACTCGTAGCCGGCGCCCACCAGACCCTTCAGCAGGGCGTCGTGGAAGTTGGGGGCCAGACCCAGCACCTCGCCGGTGCTCTTCATCTCGGGGCCGAGCTGGGTGTCCACGCCGTGCAGCTTCTCGAAGCTGAAGACGGGCACCTTGACCGCCACATAGGGGGCGTTGGCGTGCAGACCCACGCCGTGGCCCATGTCGCGCAGCTTCTCACCCAGGCAGCAGCGCACAGCCAGCTCGACCATGGGCACGCCGGTGACCTTGCTGATGTAGGGCACGGTACGGCTGGAACGGGGGTTGACCTCGATGACGTACACCTTGTCGTTCTGCACGGCGTACTGCACGTTGACCAGACCCACCACCTTCAGCTCGCGGGCGAAGCGGCCGGTGTAGTCCACCAGAGTGTCGATGACCTTCTGGCTCAGGGTCTGGGGCGGGTAAACGCTGATGGAGTCGCCGGAGTGCACGCCGGTGCGCTCGATGTGCTCCATGATGCCGGGGATCAGGAAGTCCTCGCCGTCGCAGATGGCGTCCACCTCGCACTCGATGCCGGTGATATATTTGTCCATCAGCACCGGGTGGTCCATGTCCACGTGGGCGGTGATGACGCCCATATACTCCAC
>JBGVKB010000032.1:0-9883 GCA_045118955.1 Oscillospiraceae bacterium
TGATGGAGGAGAAGATGTCGTCCACAGTCACGGTGCGGCTGATCAGCTCGTCGTGCTTCTCGGTCAGCAGCTGCTTCTGCTTCTCCACATCGCCGTCGGCCTCGTCCAGAATGGCCTGGATCATGGCAAAGCTGCAGCGCTCGTTGATGCCGCACTCAGCCACATCAAAGCTGAAGAAGGGCTGGGGATCCACACAGCCGTTGGTGATGACCTTGACTTCCTTCTCGTCGATCATCAGCCAGACCATGCTGACGCCGGCCTGATCGGCGGCGAGAGCGGCCTCGCGGGTGATCTGGGTGCCGGCCTCGATCAGGATCTCGCCGGTCAGGGGGGCGATGACGTCGCGAGCGGCCACGAAGTGCTCGATGCGGCGAGCCAGACTCAGCTTGCGGTTCATCTTGTAGCGGCCGAACTTAGACAGATCGTAGCGGCGGGGGTCGAAGAACAGCATATCGAGCTGGTTCTGGGCGCTCTCCACCGTCGGAGGCTCACCGGGACGCAGCTTGCGGTACACCTCGATCAGGCCCTCGGCCTCGTTCTTGGTGGTGTCCTTCTCCAGAGTGGCCAGAATGCGCTCATCCTCGCCGAAGTACTCCAGGATCTGGGCGTTGCTGCCCATGCCCAGCGCACGGATCAGGGTGGTGACGGGCAGCTTGCGGTTCTTGTCGATGCGGACATAGAACACGTCGCTGGAGTCGGTCTCGTACTCCAGCCAAGCGCCGCGGTTGGGGTTCATGGTGGCGGTGAACAGCTTCTTGCCGGTCTTGTCGTAGCTCTCGCCGAAGTAGACGCCGGGAGAACGCACCAGCTGGCTGACGATCACGCGCTCGGCGCCGTTGATGATGAAGGTGCCGGACTCGGTCATCAGGGGGAAGTCGCCCATGAAGATCTCCTGCTGCATGACGTCATCGGTCTCTTTGTTCAGCAGGCGGGCGGTGACGCGCAGGGGGGCGGCGTAGGTCACGTCGCGCTCCTTGCACTCCTTGATGGTGTACTTGGGCTGCTTGTCCAGCCGATAGTCGATGAAGTCCAGCACCAGATTGCCGGTGTAGTCGCTGATCGAGGAAATGTCCTTGAAGACTTCCTTCAGGCCCTCGTCCAGGAACCACTGGTACGAGTTCTTCTGGACCTCGATCAGGTTGGGCATTCCGATGACTTCATCGATGCGGGAAAAGCTCATTCTTTCGGTTTTGCCGAGCTGTACGGGCTTGACCTTCATCATAAAATGCGTCCTCTCCTCTTCGTCAAATTTGGAATATCATGGCAAAGCGCACAAAACCACCCCCGCGTATCCCCGCCGTTTTTGTGGATTTTTCACAAACTTTTGACGGTTTCTTGTACACGCAAGGTGGTTCAGGGCGTTCTAATCCATTATCGTATATGCCAGTAGTATAATACCAAAAAAAGTCTATGTCAAGAGGTTTTTTATCTTTTTGTGAAAGGCGCGGAGTCAAAATGAAACTCCCGGCTCCGTGTAATCTTTTTACCTGCACGCGGCGTTGGCATCCTCCACGAAGGAAGCGAAGTTCACCGCGTCCAGCTCCTGATTGATGATCGAGCTGATCCGGCCGAACACCCGCTGAAAGGCGCAGCACCCGGAAGCACCGCGGCTGCACTCGCCGGCCTGCTCCCCTTCGCCGAGACAGCGGGACAGCCGATACGGCCCTTCCACCGCCTCGATGACCTGCCGCAGGGTGATCTCGCCGGCGGGCCGGGCCAGCTCATAGCCGCCCCGGTTGCCTTTATAGCTCACCACCAGCCCGTTCTGAGCCAGCTTGCCCAGAATTTTCAGCGAAAAGCGCAGGCTGACCGCCATCTGCTCACTGATGGTGCGGGCATCCAGCCGCCGGCCCTCCTTGGCCAGACAGTATACGATGCGCACGGCGTAATCGGATTCCTGTGTAATATGCATGAGCCTTGCTCCTTTAACTATACCATTATAATATATTATGGCAAAAAGAGCGTCGTTTGTAAAGGGGGTAAAACAGCCCGCCCGGCATCTGAACTACACCCCATTTGTTAGACAGTATGATATACTATCTAACAAGTGGGTGTTTTGTTATGCCAAAAGGAGTAGCGAACAAGCGATATACACCAGAGTTTAAGCAACTCTCCCGTTCTGGATCTCCACAGTAGATATCTGGTCAGTTATACCATTTCAGAACGACCGTCTTTGAATATGGTTACTTCTATGTTGGATAAAGCTTTTCGTACAATTCCGGATAACGTGAACCTCATTTTGCACTCAGACCAAGGTTGGCAATACCAGCACAACCAATACCAAAGGATGCTTACCCAGAAGGGAATACGGCAGAGTATGAGCCGAAAAGGAAATTGTCTGGACAATGCAGCAATGGAGAATTTCTTTGGCTTACTCAAAAGTGAACTGCTCTATTTGCAGCAATTTGAATCCATGGAGCACTTCAAAGTGGAACTGATAGAATATCTGGATTATTACAATAACCGTCGTATTAAAGAAAGACTAAAGGGCTTGCCGCCTGCGATTCACAGACAGCAAGCCCTCTTGGCTGTTTAAACAATTTGAGTTGGAAATATTTGTCTAACTTTTTGGGGTCACTTCAAATGCCGGGCGGGCTGTTCTCATTTCATCAAAACGTTCCGATCAATCCAGGAAGTCGCGCAGCTTCTTGGAGCGGCTGGGGTGGCGCAGCTTGCGCAGGGCCTTGGCCTCGATCTGGCGGATGCGCTCACGGGTCACGTTGAACTCCTTGCCGACCTCCTCCAGAGTGCGGGGGCGGCCGTCGTCCAGACCAAAGCGCAGGCTCAGCACCTTGGCCTCACGGGGGGTCAGGGTCTTGAGCACGCTGCCGAGCTGCTCCTTCAGCAGGGTGTGGCTGGCGGCCTCGGCGGGCACGGGGGCGTCCTCGTCGGGGATGAAGTCGCCCAGATGGCTGTCCTCCTCCTCACCGATGGGGGTCTCCAGGCTCACAGGCTCCTGTGCCACGCGCATGATCTCGCGCACCTTGTCCACGGGCATATCCAGCGCCTCGCTGATCTCGTCGGCGGTCGGCTCGTGGCCGTTCTCGTGCAGAAGCTGGCTGGAGACCTTCTTCACCTTGTTGATGGTCTCCACCATGTGGACGGGGATGCGGATGGTGCGGGCCTGATCCGCGATGGCGCGGGTGATGGCCTGACGGATCCACCAGGTGGCGTAGGTGGAGAACTTGAAGCCCTTGGTGTAGTCGAACTTGTCCACCGCCTTGATCAGACCCAGATTGCCCTCCTGGATCAGGTCGAGGAACTGCATACCGCGGCCCACGTAGCGCTTGGCGATGGAGACCACCAGACGCAGGTTGGCCTCGCTCAGGCGCTGCTTGGCGCGCTCGCCCCTGGGGCCGCCCTCCTGAATGTCCTTGGCAAGCTGGACCTCCTCCTCGCTGGTCAGCAGAGGCACACGGCCGATCTCCTTCAGGTAGACCTTCACGGGGTCGTCGATGGCCACGCCCTCGGCGGAAAGGCTGCTCTCGAACTGCTCCACGCTCTCCTCGGTCAGGGTCAGATGCTCGCCCTCGGTGTCAGGCTCATCCACCACCTCGATGCCGTTGCGCTCCAGCGTCTCGTACAGCTTGTCCATCTGCTCAACGTCAAAGCCGCTCTCCTCGATGGCGTCGGTCAGCTCCTTGCTGGTCAGCTTGCCGTTGCGCTTGCCGTTCTCCAGCAGTTCGCGCAGCACATTCTTCTTTTCTGCCATATGTCTCTCTCCTGTTCTTTTTGCGTCCGGGCCGCCGTGCAGCCCACTTCCCACAATTGCCTTTTTATGTTTCAACGCCGCTTCCACCACAGCCACAGGGATGTGGGGTTCCGGCGATTCCTCTATGATCTGCAGCACCCGCGCCTGACGGCGGGCCCACGATTCCTTGTCCATACCCGTCCTATTCCCCCGCGCCCTTTTTGCGGCGCAGGCTCTCGAGATAAGCGTCCAATTCCTCGGCGGTCATTTTGCCGGCCTGCCGGCTCTTGGGCAGGCTGCGCTCCATCCGGTCCACATACAGCTCCACGTCCTCATCGCTGAGGGGCACGTCGTAGTTGCGGGCCAGAAGCTGGCTCAGGGTCGCGATGTCCTGCTCGCTGAGCAGGCTGCTCAGCACCCCCAGCTCCGGGGTCACGCCCCGCGCCTGACAGGAACAGATGGCCTCATACGCATTGCGCATATCCTCCATCAGAAAGCCCGACGGCTGGATGCGCTGCTTCACCCGCGCCACCAGCTCGGGGCGCTTGATGAGGGCGCAGACGAGCTGCTGCTCGGCGTTGGCCACACCCAGCGCCTCGCTGCCGCCCAGCGTGTAGGGCACCTTGATCTGCGATGCCACGCCCTGCTGCATGAGCTGCTGCTGGCGCTCCCGCCGGGCCTTGCGCTCGGCCTGCGTCACCGCGCTCTTGAGCTGGGCTTCGATGGCCGCCCGGGAGACGCCGGTCTCCTCGGCAAGGCGGCCTGTATATACATCCCGCTCGGTGGGGGTGATGCGCCCCGCCAGAAGCTGGATGGCCTCCTTGATGTAATCCAGCCGCCCCGCAGGTGTCGCCACATCGTGTTTTTCCCGGATGCGTGCCAGCTTATACTCGATGGCGTTGCTGGTGCCGTTCAGCAGGGCCTCAAAGCGCTCCTTGCCAAACCGCTTGATGAACTCATCCGGGTCTTTCGCGCCCGGGAGATTCAGCACGCTCACCCGGATGGGGCTTTGACTGAACAGCTCCAGACTGCGGGCGGTGGCCTTGCGGCCCGCCTCGTCGGTGTCGTAGCAGAGCACCACCTCGTCGGCGTACTCGGTGAGCAGCTTCACCTGCTCGGCGGTGAGGGCGGTACCGCAGGCCGCCACGGCGGTGTCAAAGCCCGCCTGATGCAGGCTGATCACGTCCATGTAGCCCTCGCACAGAATGTACCGGCGGGACTTGCTCTTTTTGGCAACGCTCAGCGCGAACATGGCCTTGCTCTTTTTGTAGACGATGGTCTCGGGGGTGTTGACGTACTTGGGCTTCTCATCCCCCATCACGCGCCCGCCAAAGGCGATGATGTTCCCCCGCAGGTCAAAGATAGGGGTCATCACCCGGTTGCGGAAGGTATCGAACAGGTTGCCCTTGGCGCTGCGCCGTATGACGCCCGCCTCCAAAAGCTCCTCGTCCTCGTAGCCCAGCCGCCGCAGGTGATCCCGCAGCGCGCTGAAGCTGTCCGGCGCGTAGCCCAGCCCGAACCGGCGGATGGTGCTGTCGGACAAGCCGCGCCCCCGCCAGTAGGCCAGCGCCCTGCGGCCCTCCGGGGTGGGGGCCGCCATCTGGGCGTAGAAGAACCGGGCGGAATCCCGGTTCACGTTCAGCACCCGGCTGCGCATCCGACCGGCCTGGTCGTCCTCCTCGGGCATGGGCATACCCGCCCGGGCAGCAAGGCTCTTGACCGCTTCCACATAATCCAGATTGCTGATCTTCTTTTCAAAGGTGATCGCGTCGCCGCCCACGCCGCAACCAAAGCAGTAGAAGCTCTGGTTCTCGGGGTAGACCACAAAGGAGGGGGTCTTTTCGTTGTGGAAGGGGCACAGTCCCGTGTGGGTGCGGCCCCGGTGACGAAGCTGCACATAGCTGCGCACCAGCTCCACAATGTCGGTGCGGCGTACCACTTCCTGAATGTATTCCTGCGGGATCATGCCCCTCCCCTCCTTTCGCGGCCCGTCACAGGGTCAAAGCACGTGCCACTTGCGGGGCACAAACATCTCCTCGAAGGTGCGTGTGGCATATTCATCGCTCATGCCGCTGATATAGTCGGCCACCGCGCGCTCCACACCGTCCTGCCACGCCAGCTCCATATAAAAGGTGGGCATCCGGCTGGGGTCGTCGCACAGGCAGCGGTAGATGGCTTCCACCATCCCGTCCACCTTCTGCTCCTCCTTTTTGGCCACATCGTCCACATAGACGGTGCTGTACATGAAGCTCTTCAGCTCCTCGTAGGCCTGATGCACCGGCGTGCTGAAGGCCACGTCCGCCTGACTGGTGGCCACCAGATCCTCGATCATGGTGGTGATGCGCCGGGACTTGGTGTCCCCCAGCGTCTCCACCGCGTAGCGGGGAAGCTGCTCCAGCCGGAGCACCCCGGCGGTCACCGCGTCCTCGATGTCGTGGTTGATGAAGGCGATATGGTCGGCGTACCGCACCACCCTGCCCTCCATGGTGGCGGGCCACACACCCTTGGTGTGGGTCACGATGCCGTTGCGCACCTCCCACGTCAGGTTCAGGCCCTGTCCGTTCTTTTCCAGCTTGTCCACCACCCGCAGGCTCTGCCGGTAGTGGGCAAAGCCGTTCGGGGCCAGCCGATCCAGCGCCCGCTCGCCGGCGTGGCCGAAGGGGGTGTGCCCCAGATCGTGTCCCAGGGCGATGGCCTCGGTCAGGTCCTCGTTCAGCCGCAGCGCCCGGGCGATGGTGCGGGCGATCTGGCTCACCTCCAGCGTGTGGGTGAGCCGGGTGCGGTAGTGGTCGCCCTCCGGCGACAGAAAGACCTGGGTCTTTTGCTTCAAGCGGCGAAACGCCTTGGAGTGAAGGATGCGGTCCCGATCCCGCTGGTACTCGGTGCGCAGCGGGCATGGCTCCTCGGGCCGCATACGGCCGCGGGTCGCCCCACTGCGGGCCGCGCGCTCGCTGAGGAAGCCTTCCTCAATGCGCAGGGTCTGTTCCCGGATGTCCATGGGCCGTCCCCTCCCCTCTGCAACAGGCGATTCGTGCTCTAATTATATATACGACAAAGGAAGGCAAAACCCTTTTTTATTTTGCGAAAATTTTTCAAAAAATTTTGGTTTTGCCTTCCGGCCGCCCTTTTCGGGAAAATATTTTCCAAAATTCGGCGTTTTATGTACATCCCCGCCTCAAAACGCGGTGTAGAAGCCCTCGCTCACCTCGGCCTGCGCCGCGCCGCGGCTCCATTCCTGCAGCTTGGGCAGGATCGGCTCCTCATCGCCCTTTGGCAGCACACAGCTCAGGGTGACCCGGTCGGTGAACACCGGCTCCTCCATGCGGGCGCCGGCCTCCTTCAGCAGCAGGTCCACCCGCTCATACAGGGGGTACTCCACCGTGACAGTGAGCCGCACGCAGACCCGCATCACGCCGCTGGGGGCGTTCTCCAGCGCCATCTTGGCAGCCTGACTGTAGGCGCGCACCAGCCCGCCGGTGCCCAGCAGGATGCCGCCGAAGTACCGGGTGACCACCACCACGCAGTCGGTCAGCCCGGCGTGGCGGATGGCGTCCAGCACCGGCATCCCGGCGGTCTTGGCCGGCTCGCCGTCGTCGGAATAGCGGGTGCGGTTGCCCTCCCGCAGCACATAGGCGTAGACGTTGTGACGGGCGGTGCGGTTCTCGGCGCGCACGCGGTTCAGCACCGCGAGGGCCTTTTCCTCGGTGTCCGCAAACTCGGCCACCGCAATGAACCGGCTGCGCTTTTCCTCATATTCGGCCAGACCCTGGCCCTGCAAGGTGCGGTAATCCTCCATGGGGCTTCCTCCTTCGCGGGGTGATTCTTACAGAAAAAAGGCGGTTTGCACATCGGCAAACCGCCTGGGGTAGGCACATTCTTACTTGCGACCGAAACGACGGTTGAAGCGATCAACACGGCCACCGGTATCGACCAGCTTCTGCTTGCCGGTGTAGAAGGGATGGCACAGGTTGCAGACTTCGACGCGGATCTCAGGACGAGTGGAACGGGTCTCGATCACGTTGCCGCAGGCACAGGTGATCTTGCAGTCAACATACTTGGGATGGATGCCCTGCTTCATGGTTTCATTCACCTCTTTCTGGTATATGATTTCGTGGGGCCATGCTCGATACATGCGCCCAATCACAACCTTCAATATCAGCCACCAGCGCGGTTCATACGCCCGCGGAGCAGCCTTGGGAACGATTGCCTGAAAATTATAGCACGCCGCACATCCCTTGTCAACGAGTTTTTGCCCCTGAAAAGCAGATTTTTTTGCCTTTTTTATGCAATGGCAAACCCGCCCGGCTCCCAGCTCCAGCTCCCGTCCGCCGCGCGCCGGGCGGTGCAGTCGGTGTAGAAGATGGCACCCAGTCCGCCGCGCCATTTCTGGGCATTGAAATGCATATGCCCCTCCAGCACCTCCACCGTCTCGGCCGGCTCCACGCTCAGGTACACGCCGTCCTCCCAGTACAGCTCGGCCTCGTTGATGTAGCCCGCGTCCGCCAGCTCCTGCCAGCTCCCGCTGAGCGGCTCCACCCCGTGGGTCTCGCCGAAGCGCCAGATCACTGCGCCCCGCTCGGCGGTGTTCAGCGGGCGGGGCCGTCCGTCCGTGCCGGTCACAGGGATGCTCTCCGGCAGATAAATGCCCGCCATGGTCGCCTCGTGGTTCAGCGCGTCGTCCTCCCCCCACAGGGTGTCCATCACCTCCAGCAGCAGACCGCACACGTCGTCCACGCCCTCGCTGACCGCCCGCAGCTCATACACCTGCGAAAACTGCGCCGGGTAGCTCGCCAGCACATCGCCGTCGGCGACCACCTCCACCAGCATCCCGTCCCGCAGGTCGGCGGCGGTGGCCGCTTCACCGTCCACGAACACAGGCTTGTCCCCCACCGTCAGCCGGTAGACCTCGGGGTACTCCCCCTGTCCTGCCAGCATCAGGCTGCCGTCCTCGGCCCCGTCCACGATGCGGCACACGACCCCCACCCGCTCGGCCGCGGGCGGCTCGGTGCTCTCCGGGCCGGGCGCAGGGCTTTGCACACCGCCGCAGCCCGCCAGCAGGGTCAGTGCCAGCAGCAGTCCGATCATCTTCTTTTTCATTCCGATCGCCTCCGTTCGTTTGTTCTTTACCTGTAACACGGCTTTTTGGGGGTGGATATTGCATCCGCCGGGGGATTTTCTCCGCAAAAACACAAAAAAGCCCCGCCGCAGGGGGCAAGCCCTGCGGCGGGGCGGATTCAGCAAATGCTCACGGGAGCGGGGTCATCAGGCCAGCAGGGGCTTGACAGCCTCGGCCAGAGCGTCCTTCTGGGCCTGAGCCTCGGCCAGATCCTTGCCCAGAGTGGTGTAGTAGGCCTTGATCTTCGGCTCGGTACCGGAGGGACGGATGATGACCGAAGCGCCGCCCTCCAGCGTGTAGATCAGCACGTTGGCGGCAGGCAGGCCGGTCTCCTCGGGCTTCTTGTAGTCCACGACCTTGACGACCTTGTAGCCGGCCATCTCGGTGGGGGGAGTCTGGCGCAGACCGGCCATGATGGCGGCCATCTTGTCCATGCCGGACAGACCCTCGAACTCGAAGCTGTCCACCTTGTTCAGGTAGCGGCCGTACTGGGCGTAGATCTCCTCCATGCGCTGCTTCAGAGAAGAACCGATGCTGCGGTAGTAGGCGGCCATCTCGCAGATCAGCATAGAGCCGATGACGGCGTCCTTGTCGCGGACGTAGGGGCCGGCCAGATAGCCGTAGCTCTCCTCGAAGCCGAAGAGGAAGCGATCCACCTCACCGGCGGCCTCCAGACGGGCGATCTGATCGCCGATCCACTTGAAGCCGGTCAGCACGTTGCGCATCTCCACGCCGTAGTGGGCGGCGACCGCATCGGCCAGAGGAGTGGACACGATGGACTTGACGGCCACGGGGGCAGCGGGCATGGTGCCCTTCTCGATGCGGCCGGCGCAGATGTAGTCCAGCAGCAGCACGCCCATCTCGTTGCCGGAGACCAGCTCATAGCTGCCGTCGGGACACTTCATGGCGATGCCCACGCGGTCGGCGTCGGGGTCGGTGGCCAGCATCAGGTCGGCGCCCTCCTTCTCAGCCAGCTCCAGACCCAGCCGCAGAGCCTCGAAGATCTCGGGGTTGGGGTAGGGGCAGGTGGGGAAGTTGCCGTCAGGGTACTTCTGCTCGGGCACGATGGTGATGTC
>JBGVKB010000033.1:0-9492 GCA_045118955.1 Oscillospiraceae bacterium
TCGTCGCCCACGTCCAGATCGTCAAAGGTGTACCAGCGCTGGATGTGTTTCATGGAAGGCTCCTTTCAGGCTCAGACGGGGATGTTGCCCAGCACCACCGCCACCGCGACGATGGCCAGCGAGACGATCCACAGGGGCACGAAGCTGTGCTTCTGATGGTCGCCCAGATCCAGACCGGACAGACCGATCAGCAGGAAGGTGGAGGGGGTCAGCGGGGAGATGGGGAAGCCGACGGTGATCTGACCGCAGATGGCGGCACGGCCCACGGCGATGGCCTCCACACCAAAGGCCTCGGCGGCGCTGCTGATGACCGGCAGCACGGCGTAGTAGAAGCTGTCGGGGTCGAACAGCAGGGACAGAGGCATACTGAACACGCCGACCAGCAGGGCAACGTGCTTGGCGATGGCAGCGGGCAGGATGGCGACCAGTGCCTCAGCCATGGCGGCCAGCATACCGGACTCCTTCATGATGCCGGTGAAGATGCCGGCGGCGAACAGGACGCTGGCCATCATCAGGGCGGCCTCAGCGTGCTTGTCCACCAGCTTGCGCTGCAGGTCCACGTTGGGGTAGTTGACCATCAGGGCGATGGCCAGGGCGACCATGAAGCAGCCGGCGGGAGGCAGCAGTTCAGCGACCAGAGCGGCGATGGTGACCACGATCAGAATCAGGTTGAACACGAACAGCTTGGGACGACGCAGGGCGGCCTCCTCCTCGCTCAGGGCAGCGGGAGTCAGGTCGATGTTGGCCAGGGTATCGCCCAGGCGCTTCTTCTCCTTGACGCCGAAGAAGATGGAGATGCCCAGGCAGACGATCAGACCGCAGACCTGAGGAACGATCATGGGGTTGTACAGCTCGGTCAGAGAGACCTCCAGAGCGGTGGCGGCACGGACGGTGGGGCCGCCCCAGGGGACCAGGTTCATGGTGCCGGCGCCCATGGCCACGATGGTGGCCAGCACCCGGCGGTCCATCTTCAGCTTGTCGTAGATGGGCAGCAGGGCGGGCACGGTGATGAGGAAGGTGGTGGCGCCCGAGCCGTCCAGATGGGTCATGATGGTGATGACCAGGGTGCCGATGCAGATCTTGACCGGGTCGGTGCCGATGATCTTGATGATGCGGTTCACGATGCGCTCAAAGGCGCCCACGTCGCTCATGATGCCGAAGAACACCACGGCGAAGATGAACATGGCGGCGGTGGCGGCAACGCTCTTGATGCCGCTGGTGATGTAGCCGCCCATGGACGCGCCCTGGCCCACCAGCAGGCAGGCGATGACGGGCACCACGATCAGGGCGTTCATGGTGGTCATCTTTTTGGACATGATGAGCACCAGCACGATCAAAACGCTGGCGAGACCAACGATTGCTAGCATAGTCGATTCCTCCTAAAATTCAGGGGCCGCGCGGCCCCGGTGTGCGGGCGTGTTCTGATTTTTTCAGCAGGTCAGATGACCTTCTCTTCCTTTAGCCTGGCGAGGGCAGCCTCGTCCAGCCCCAGCAGCTCGCCGTAGATGGCGGCGTTGTGCTGACCCAGCAGGGGGGCGGGGCACTGCACATGGGGCATGGTGTCCATCAGCTTCACCGCGTCGCCGTTGACGTGCATGGGGCCGATGACCGGGTGCTCCACGATGGGGAACATATCTCTCGCCCCGGCGATGTGCTGGTCGGTGACGATCTGGGACAGGTCGTACACCGGCCCGGCGGGCACGCCGGCGGCCATGACCATGTCCACGACCTCATTGACGGTGTACTGCGCCGTCCAGCCCTCGATCAGCTCCTTCAGCTCGTCCATGTGCTCAACGCGCAGCACGTTGCTGGCAAAGCGGGGGTCGGCCACCCACTCGGGGCGGTGGGCCACATTCAGGGCGAACTTCTCAAACAGGCTCTGGTTGCCGCAGGCGATGACCGCCATGCCGTCCTTGGCGCGGTAGGTGTCGTAGGGGGCCAGCGCGGCGTAGGCGTTGCCGTTGCGCTCGTAGAGCTTGCCGGTGTGCCAATAGCGGGTGAAGGCGTTCTCAAGGCTGACCACGATGGAGTCCACGAGGGCCACGTCCACCCGCTGGCCGCGGCCGGTGAGCCGCCGGGCGTTCACCGCCGCCAGCACGCCGATGGTCATGTTCATGCCGGCGAGGATGTCGCCCATGGCGTTGCCGGCGCGGGTGGGCTCGCCGCCCTTGGGGCCGGTCAGGCTCATCAGGCCGCCCATGGCCTGCGCCAGAATGT
Organism: Oscillospiraceae bacterium; assembly: GCA_045118955.1. Lineage (GTDB taxonomy): Bacteria > Bacillota > Clostridia > Oscillospirales > Ruminococcaceae > SFJ001. The sequence goes on from JBGVKB010000033.1 coordinate 2,218, forward strand.
CGTAGCCCGGCCGCTGGGAGTAGGGCCCGTAAGAGCCGAAGCCGGACACCGCCGCGTAGATGAGCCGGGGGTTGACCTCCTTCAGGACGTCGTAGCCCAGCCCCAGCTTGTCCATGACGCCGGGGCGGTAGTTCTCCAGCAGCACGTCCGCCTGCTTGACCAGCTCCAGGAACATGGCCTTGCCCTGTTCGGTCTTGAGGTTGAGGGTGATGCCCTGTTTGCTGCGGTTGAGCAGGGCAAAGTAGGCGCTCTCGCCGTTGACGTAGGGGCCGTAGGCGCGGCTGTCGTCGCCGCCCTTGGGGTTTTCGATCTTGATGACCCGTGCGCCCATGTCGCCCAGGATCGAGCCGCAGAAGGGGCCGGCGACCACGCGGGTCAGGTCCAGCACCACCAGATCGCTCAATGCGCCGGGTCTGGTTTCGGTCTGTTGCATGATGTCTCCTTATGCTTGCGCTGCAGCGGGGTGAAAGGTGAGGGATGAAAAAGGGAAAAGCCGGCTTGCTTTGTACTTTCAGCATAGCCGCGCGGCGTTTGTTTGTAAATTACATTTGTTTTTAAGACAAGTTAAGCCAAAATAAAACAAACCCCGCCGTTTTTCACAGTTTGGCGGGGACTGTTAGGCTATAGACTAACGAGTGTTAAGCGAAAAACAAGGGGCAGGCAAATTTGTAAAAATTTGGCGGCCCGCCCTGCGGGGGAAGAACGGCACAGGACGCCCCGCAAAACACAAAACCGCCGCCCGGCGGGGAGAGGGCGTCTCTCCTGCCGGGCGGCGGTCTGTTGTTGTATGGGGGTGCGGCTCACAGCAGCGCCGACAGCACAAGGCAGCAGGCCAGCGCCACCGCCACCGTGACCGGCACGGCGGTGGTCAGCAGGCGGCCGTGGAGCTGCTCCCGCAGGGCGGGATCCTCGCAGCCGCCCAGCACCAGCCCGCCGCCGCTGCAGAAGGGGCTGAGGGTGGCGCTGTGGCCGCCCAGAATGATGCAGATGTACAGCACCGCGGGGGACAGCCCCGCCGCGGCGGACACGGTGGGCACCAGCGGGAACAGCGCCGGGCATACCACCCCGATCAGGCTGGAAAAGCCGCTGAGCAGCGCGCCCACCAGCGCGAAGGCCGGGGGCAGCAGCCACGGGGGCAGACTGCCGGTGAGCAGCGCCGCCAGCGCGTCCACGCTGCCCGCGCGGATGGCCACCTGAATGAGCATCCCCACGCCGCCCACCATCAGGACGATGTTCCACGGCACCCGGGCGATGGCCTCCTCCTGAGGGGCCAGCTTCAGCACCAGCGCCGCCACGGAGAACGCCACCGCCACCAGCCCGGTGTCCAGCCGGGCGGCCAGCGCCGCCGCAGCCGTGCCGGGCAGCAGCGCCTGCAGCACAGGCCCCGCCAGCAGCACCGCCATCATCCCCAGAATGAGCGCCAGATTCAGCCGCTGTTTGGGGGTGTAGGGGGCGGGGCGGTCAAAGCGGGCGGCGGCGCCCTTGCCGGGCAGCAGGGCGCTCATCAGCCCGATGAGCAGCACCGAGAACACCAGCGCCGCCGCAAAGATGCCGAAGCTGTGGCCAAAGGCGGCCTCCTCGCCGTAGTCCCCGGCGATCAGCCCCCGGAATACCACCCCGTTGCCGCTGATCATAAAGTCGCCGCCGGTCTGCGCGCCGCAGTTCACCGCCACCACCCCCACCAGAGGGTCGTGGCCGGACTCGCCGCAGATGAGCAGCGCGATGGGGATCATCAGCACCATCACCGCGAAGTAGCCCGCGCCCATGGCCCCGATCACCGCGGCGGCGGCGTACAGGGCGTAGGGCAGCAGCCGCGGCGCGCCCCGAAAGGCGTACAGCATCCACCGGGCGGTGGTCTCCAGCGTGCCGTTGAGCAGGGCGAAGTTGTAGAACAGGGACACCGCGAACACCACGAACATGACGCTCACCGGCCAGGTCCCGATGACCTCGGCGGGGGTCATGCCCAGCCCCCAGCAGCCGATGAGCCACGCGGCGGGCATGGCCAGCAGTCCGATGTTGATGCGGGTGCGGCAGCTCACCGCCACGGCGAGCGCCACCGCGCCCGCCACAAGTGCGTGTATCATACCGGCCACCTCAGTCGTCCAGCTCGAAGTCGGTCCACAGCAGCTCGTCCAGCGCGGCCTGCGGCTCGGCCACCAGGCGGCGGCTCTGGTTCAGGATGGCCTGCTCCAGCTTGTTGCGGGCCAGACGGCCGTTGCCGGCGGTGGCGGCGTCCTCCGCCTGACGGCGGGTGAAATAGGCCAGCAGGGGCGCGTCGCAGGCGTCCTCCATGCGGTAGCCCTTGCCCTTGGCCTGCAGGCGGGTGATCTTGAGCAGCTCCTCGGCGGTGTAGTCGGGGAACTCGATGAAGTTGGGGAACCGGCTGGCAAGGCCGCTGTTGGCGGTGAGGAAGGTCTGCATCTCCTTGGTGTAGCCCGCCAGCACCACCACCAGCTCGTCCCGGTGGTCCTCGATGCCCTTGACCAGCGTGTCGATGGCCTCCAGACCGAAGGAGTCCTGCTCGCCCCGGTACAGGCTGTAGGCCTCGTCGATGAACAGTACGCCGCCCAGCGCCGACTGGATGACCTGATTCACCAGCGGGGCGGTGTGGCCCACATAGCGGCCCACCAGATCGGCGCGGCTCACCTCGACGAGCTGCCCGCCGCCCAGCGCGCCGATGGCCTTCAGATACTTGGCGATCAGCCGGGCGATGGTGGTCTTGCCGGTGCCCGGGTTGCCCGCGAAGATCATGTGCATGGACACGTCCGCGGTCTTAAGCCCCTCGGCGCGGCGGCGCTGCTGCACCGCCACGTTGTCCTTCAGGCTCAGCACATATTCCTTGATGGGGGCCAGACCCACGATGTTCGCCATCTCCTGCTCCACCTGCGCCAGCGCGGTGCCGCCCTTGGGCAGCAGGCTGCTCAGGGGAATGGGCGCGCCGCCGGTGGGGGCGGCGGTCAGCACGCCGCCGGTGATGGCCAGCGCCATCCCGGTGCCGGGGGCGGGGTCGTACTCCAGCGTGTACTGGGTCAGCGCCCGGAAGATGCGGTCCACATAGTCCAAGATCGGCTCCACGCCCAGCTGACGGCTGTAGCAGGCGGCGGCCGCGTCCCGCACGGCCGGCTCCACGGTCAGGGCCATGCCCAGCCGGGTGCGGCATTTCTGGGCCAGCGCGTTGATCTGCTGGGCGGCGAGGGCGGTGCGCGCCTCGGGCGCGAGGGCCTCGGCGGTGCAGACGTCCCCCAGCGCGGCGGCGAAGCCCGCGCCCATGTAGTCGGCCAGATCCTCCGGCCCCTCGTGGCTGAAGAACACCAGATACTTGCCCCCGGCGGGCAGCTCCTTCACGGCCTGCGCCACCAGCGCGTTGCCCGCGTCCACCAGAATGCCCTTCTGCACCACATAGCGGCTGCCCAGCGGGGCCGCGCCCTCCTGCACCAGCGCGCTCAGAAGCTGCAGGAAGCTGGGGTGGCAGTCCTCGTAGTGGTCAAAGGCGAGGATGTCGGTCTTGGCGTTCAGCGCCGCGTACAGATCCTGCAAAAACAGCTTTTCCTGGGCGGGGCCGGGGTAGAGGGACAGATCCATGACGGTCACCTGTGCGGAGCCGGCCAGACCCCGGCGGGCAAGCTCGGCGGCGAGCTGCTCCAGTGCAAAGTGCCGCCCGGAGCCTTCCGGCCCGGTGATGAGCAGGGCGTTTTTGGCGTGGCCCGGCTCCACCCCCATCACATAGGGGCGGCGGAAGGCCATGCAGAGCTGCCGCACAAACTCCGGCTGGCCCAGCACCACCTGATTCAGGCGGTCCGCCAGCCCGGCAAAGCCCGCCCGCACCGCGCCGGTGTAGCCGTCGGCGGGGTCGGGGGCGCGGGGGGTCAGCAGGCCGTCCTGCGCGAGCTGCTCGGTGAGCCGCCCGGACAGGGCGGTGGCCTCGGCGGCCTGCTGCTCGGCGCGGCTGATGCGCTCGGCCTCCCGGCTGCGCATCCCCATGGCGGCCAGCTCCTCGGCCTGACGGCGCAGCGCCTCGTTCATGGCGTCGGCGTTGCGCTGCAGCGCCGCCAGCGGGTCGGTGTCCCGGGGGCGGGCGGGGGCCGCGTCCTTCTCCGGGGCTTTTTCAGGCTCGGCGGGGCCGGCGGACTTGCCGGTAAAGCGCCCGCCGCTGCCGAATACGCCGTTCATGATGGATTCCCAATCGCTGCTCATAGGTGGGTCCTCCTTGTTCGGTTTGAACCGTTATTTCTTGTTCAGGGCTGCGAGGATGAGGGCGGTGCAGACGCACACCACCGCGCACAGGTACACCCCGATGCCCAGCGCGACGCCCGCTTCAAAGGCCATGCCGTCAAAAAACGCGGCAAAGGCAGCGGTGAACACCACCCCGCCCGCGCCCACGGCAAGCCCGGTCAAAACGGCTTTGAGTACGGTCATTTCAGACAGCCCTCCTCTGTGGTCGTATTGAATCTATTATACCACCGCCCCCGCCCGGTGAAAAGCGGCGGGCAGTGTCCCGCCTTTGGGCTTTTGTGCGGATGGAAGATTTTTTGTTGATTGGACCGGTTGTCGAAGATCGGGCAGGTATTTGCCGGAAGATATCCAAGTGAAATAAGAATCTGCTGAACCGCAGGAGCGCCTTGCATACGCCTTTTGGAGCGGTGTGCCGCCCACGCCCTTGGCTCCCCCTCTGGGGGAGCTGTCACCGAAGGTGACTGAGAGGGTATGGCTCCCCCTTTGGGGGAGCTGTCACCGAAGGTGACTGAGAGGGCATGGCCGCGGCTGCCCTCTCCGCCCCGGTCTGCGAACCGGGGCACCTCTCCCAAAGGGAGAGGCAAGGGGATGCGGCGTCCCGCCCTGCTGCCCGCCGCCAAAACGCTGAGATGGCACGGGTTTGCACCCGGCGCGGCGGCGTGCTATAATGGGTCTGCAAACACCGCCGCGTCAGCGGCGGTCATAAGATCCAAGGAGCAACTTAGGATTTTAGGCTCGCCGGGCGGGGTCGCCCGGAACACACCCCGCGGGCTTGGCGGTGCCGCGGCGGTCAAAATCTCACCGCCGGAGTATTGTTTATGAAGACCAAACGCATTGTCACGGGCGCGGTCATTGCCGCGCTGTACACCGCTCTCTGTCTGGCGCTGCCGGCTCTCAGCTACGGCGCGGTGCAGGTGCGCTTTTCGGAAGCGCTCACCCTGCTGCCGGTGCTGCTGCCCGGCGGGATCACCGGGGTCACACTGGGGTGCTTCCTCACCAATCTGGTGGGCGTATTCACCGGCGCGAACGTGCTGGGCGTGCTGGACGTGCCCTTCGGCACCCTGACCACCCTGCTGGCCGCCCTGTGTACCCGGGCGCTGGCCGGGGTGCGGCTGGGCAAGGGGCGCTGGGCGGTGGCCGCCGCCCTGCCTCCCGTGGTGTTCAACGGGGTCATCATCGGCGCGGAGCTGTGCTGGGCGCTGATGGGGCAGTGGAGCTGGGCCGTGTTCGCAGCGCAGGGGCTGAGCGTGGCCGCGGGCGAGGCGCTGGCCTGCCTGCTGGGCGTGCTGCTGGTGCATTATGTGGAATCGACCCCCCGGCTGCTGGAGATGTTCCGGGCCTGAGGGGGCGCGGGGAAGGAGCGCGGGATGAAAACGGAGCTGGTTTTGTGGGATTGGAACGGCACCCTGCTGGACGATTTGTCCCTGTGCGTCTACGCCCTGAACCGGCTGCTGGCCATCCACGGCTACCCGCAGCGGTACGACCGGGCGGAGTATCTGGAGATCTTCGGCTTCCCGGTGCAGGACTACTACCGCCGGGCGGGCTTTGACTTTGACCGCCATTCCTTCGCCCTGCTGGCAAAGCGGTACATGGATCACTACGTCCCCGCCAGCCGGGTGTGCCCGGTGAGCGAGGGCGGCCGCGAAACGCTGCAGGCGGTGCGGGCCATGGGGCTGCGGCAGGTGGTGCTGTCCGCCTCCCGCATCGAGACCCTGACCCAGCAGGTGGAGCAGCGGGGGCTGCGGGGCTGGTTTGACGAGCTGCTGGGGCTGGGCGACATCTACGCCAAGAGCAAGGTGGAGCTGGGCCGCGGCTGGATGGCCGCGCAGGGGCTTGACCCCGCCCGCGCCGTGATGGTGGGGGACACCGTCCACGACGCGGAGGTTGCCGCCGCCATGGGCACCCGCTGCGTGCTGTACGCGGGCGGGCATCAGGCGCGGCACATTCTGGAGGCCACCGGCCTGCCGGTGATCGACCGCCTTGAGGAGCTGCCCGGCCTGCTGGAGAAGATCTGAACAACTGTGCCCCGGGCCTTGCGGCTCGGGGCTTTTTTGCGCGCGTGCGCGCAAAAAAGGGGCTGCCGCGGTGCGGCAGCCCCCTCTGTGGGTCCTTGATCCAAATGTCAGGCGGCGCTTATGCCTCGGGGATCAGCACACCGTACTTGCCGTCGGCACGGCGGTAGACGGCCTGGATCTCGCCGCTGTCCATGCTGCGGTACAGGTAGAAGCTGTGACCCAGCAGATTCATCTGAAGGATGGCCTCCTCGGTGGTGCAGGGCTTGACGGCGAAGCGCTTCTCGCGGATGACGTCGTAATCCTCCTCCGGCTCCTCGGCGGCGGGCACCTCGGCCACGGCGGCGCGGGTGAGCTTGTCGCCCAGACGCTTGCGGTTCTTCACAAGGCGGCGGGTCAGCAGATCCATGGCCTCATCCAGCGCATCCTCCATGCGGTCAGCAGCCTTCTCGGCGCGTACGGTCAGACCCTCACCGCGGACGGTGACCTCGACGGTATGACCGCTCTTCTCCACCGTGACCGTGACCTGAGCCTGAGCCTCCACCTCGAAGAACTTATCCAGCTTGGCGAGCTTGGCCTCCGCCTTCTCGATGAAGCTGGGTTTCAGCGAAACTTTGCGACCAGTACAAGTGACCTTCATGAAGCATTGCCTCCTTTGTGGCAGGCGTTGGGCCGGCGGCTTTACGCGCCTGCCGTTTGATTGACTTTATTATACCAGATACCGGGCGGGATTGCGAGGGATTTGCGACTGAAAGTGTAAACTTTTTGTGACAAACATTTGCCCTGTAATTCGTTGCTTTCGTGGGCTTGCGGCGGGGCGGAATGTGTGATAAGATGAATATATATGCGCACGGTGTGCGCCGGTTTTGCCGCCGACATTTTCCCTTTTACCTCTTGGACTGATGGGTTCAAGCTCCGGCAATTTCACCAAGCATTGATGCCAACCGAGAAATATGATAAAGTAACAAACAGATAAATCTGAAGAGGTGTAGTTATGTACATATGCAATGATACCGTATGTGACCCATGT
>JBGVKB010000034.1:0-9209 GCA_045118955.1 Oscillospiraceae bacterium
GAGCGCGCAATGCTGGTCTTGCCCACACCCGGAGGGCCTACCAGACAGATGATCTGCCCCTTCACGTCGGGGCTGAGCTTGCGCACCGCGAGGATCTCCAAAATGCGGTCCTTGACCTTGGTCAAGCCGTAATGCTCCCGGTCCAGCACCTGCTGGGCACGGTTGATGTCCAGATCGTCCACCGTGGTCTTGCCCCAGGGCAGGCCGAGGCAGGTGTCCAGATAGGTACGGATGACCGCCGCTTCCTGACTGTTGCCCTGCATACGGGCCAGCCGGTCGGCCTCCTTGTTCAGCTTCTCTACGGCCTCCTCGCTCAGGGGCAGGCTGCGGATGCGGGCGCGGTAGTCGTCCGCCTCGGCGCGGGCATCCTCGCCCTCACCCAGCTCCTCGGAGATGGCGTGCATCTGCTCACGCAGATAGTAGTCCCGCTGATTTTTGTCCATCTGGTCGTTGACCCGGTCATCGATCTCCTTCTCGATGCGCAGGATCTCGCACTCCTTGCGCAGCAGCACAAGAATGCGCTCCAAACGACCGGTGAGAGTGCTCTCCTCCAGAATGGCCTGCTTGTCCTGATAGCGGAACAGCAGGTTGGCGGGCAGATAATCGCAGAGCTGCGCCGGGCTTTCGCAGCTCAGGATGTTGTAGATCACGTCCTTGCCCAGCCGGGGACTCAGAGCAAGATACTCCTCGAACGCCTCATGGATGCTGCGCATCAGGGCATCCACCTCAACCCCATCGGCAGCGGCAAGGCCGCGCACCGGGGCAGGCTTAACGGTGGCCTGCAGGTACTCACCCTGGGTGTCCAGACTGGTCAGGCGGGCGCGGTATTTGCCCTCCACCAGCACCTTGACCAAATCGTCGGCCACGCGCAACACCTGACGTACCTCGGCCACCACACCGCAGGAATACAGATCCTGCGCGGTGGGATCCTCGGTGTCCATCTCCTTCTGCGCCACAAGGAACACGGCATTGGTGTTGTTCATCGCCCACTCAACGGCGGCAATGGACTTGGCGCGGCCCACCTCAAAATGGACCACATTATTGGGAAAGACCACCATGCCGCGCAGGGCAATGGCCGGCATACGCAGCACGTCATGGTCTACTTTAATGGTAACGCGTTCAGACATTGAAAACCTCCCGGGCGCACGCAAAAAATGGGGACGTCGCGCCCTGTTGACCCTCGTTTCGCATCATCGGCGAAAAAACACAGGCTTGAGATATGATTATAGCACAATCCCGCCCCAGTGTCGAGAGCCGACGCTTTGGTAATGCAAAGCAGGCCTTCCGAACTTTGCCGGAAAGCCTGCCTGTCCTGTGGTGGGATCACACCTCAGGGAACTGATTCTTATAGCGCTTGCGCACCGCACCGTAATCCAGACGGGGTCTGCCGCCGTTCACGGTCTCCTCGTCCACCGTCACGCGGATGATGGTGGGGTCGCTGGGGATCTCATACATCACCGGAGTCAGCAGGGTCTCCACCACGCTGCGCAGACCGCGGGCGCCGCTCTTGCGCTCGATGGTTTTGCGGGCGATGGCGCGCAGTGCGTCCTCGGTGAAGTCAAGCTGCACATTGTCCATCTTGAACAGCGCCTGATACTGCTTGATCAGGCTGTTCTTCGGCTCCTTCAGGACGCGAACGAGGGCGTCCTCGTCCAGCGGATCCAACACCGTGATGACCGGCACACGGCCGATCAGCTCGGGGATCAGACCGAACTTCACCAGATCGTGCGGCTCTACCTTCTGCAGCAGGGCACGGCTGGCCGAGTCGCCGGTGGCGCGCAGCTGGCTGCCGAAGCCCAGTGCAGAGGTGTCGGTGCGGCGCTGGATGTGCTTCTCCAGACCATCAAAGGCACCGCCGCAGATGAACAGGATATTCTTGGTGTTGATCTGGATGAACTCCTGCTGGGGATGCTTGCGGCCGCCCTGAGGAGGCACGTTGCTCACAGTGCCCTCGAGGATCTTCAGCAGAGCCTGCTGCACACCCTCACCGCCCACATCGCGGGTGATGGACGGATTCTCGCTGCGGCGGGTGATCTTGTCGATCTCGTCGATGTAGATGATGCCGATCTCAGCCTTGGGGATGTCGAAATCCGCTGCCTGGATCAGCTTTAGTAGGATGTTCTCCACATCCTCACCCACATAGCCGGCCTCGGTCAGGGTGGTGGCATCGGCGATGGCAAAGGGTACGCCCAGCATCTTGGCCAGCGTCTGAGCCAGCAGGGTCTTGCCCACGCCGGAGGGGCCCAGCAGCAGCACGTTGCTCTTCTGCAGCTCCACCTCATTGCTGTGGCCGCTCAGGATGCGCTTGTAGTGGTTGTAGACCGCCACCGCCAGCACCGTCTTGGCATCGTCCTGACCGATGACATACTGATCAAGGCCCTCCTTGATCTCGGCCGGGGTCAGCACGTTCACCGAGGGCAGAGCCGGCGCACTGCCGTTCTTGCCGCGGCTGTGACGGCTGCCGGCGCGGGGCAGAGGCTCGTCATCGTGCACGATGGAGTAGCACAGCTCGATGCACTCGCTGCAGATGTTCACCCCCGGCCCCATGACCATACGCTCCACCGCATCCTGCGTTTTGCCGCAGAAGCTGCAGATGGTGCTCTTGGTCTTGTCCTTTCCGGAATTGTTGTTAGCCATAGAACTCCCTTTGTTGTCGCTGACAAACTCAGCGGTTGGTGATGACCTTGTCGATCAGGCCGTACTCGAGGGCCTGCTGCGCGGTCAGGTAGTTGTCGCGCTCGGTGTCCGCCTGCACCATCTCCAGAGGCTGGCCGGTGTACTCACTCAGCAGACCGTTCAGCTTGTTCTTCAGATGGATGATGTGGTCGGCGTGGATCTTGATGTCGGTGGCCTGACCCTGCAGACCGCTCATCAGGGGCTGATGGATCATGATCTCGGCGTTGGGCAGAGCCAGACGCTTGCCCTTGGTGCCGCTGGCCAGCAGGAAGGCACCCATGGAGGCGGCCATGCCCATGCAGATGGTGGACACATCGCACTTGATATACTTCATGGTATCGTGGATGGCCATGCCCGCAGAGATGGAACCGCCAGGGCTGTTGATATACAGATGGATGTCCTTATCGGGATCCTGACCCTCCAGATACAGCAGCTGGGCCACGACCAGGCTGGCGGTGGCATCGTTCACCTGATCGCTCAGCATGATGATGCGGTCATTCAGCAGACGGGAGAAGATGTCATAGGAACGCTCGCCGCGGGCGGTCTGTTCCACAACGTAAGGTACCAAACTCATAGCTTTTCGCCTCCTGTGCTCATTTTCTGCAAATTACGACTTGTGTAAAATTGACCGATACGCCCTTAGCCTGTGCGGCTCCCTGCGTACCGGTCAACTTTGAAAGCAAATTAGGGCTTACTCAGCAGCAGGCTCCTCGGTCACGGTCTCGGTAGTGATCTCAGCCTTGCTCTTGATGAAGTCGATGGCCTTGTTGATGGCCAGATCATGCTTCACGGCCTCGGCGTCCACAACGGACTTGACCTGCTCGACCTCCATCTTGTACTGCTCGGCGATGCGCTTCACCTCAGCCTCGAACTCCTCATCGGAAACGACGATGTTCTCCTTGACGGCGACGGCCTCCAGAGCCAGACGGATCTTGACCTGCTTCTCAGCGCGCTCAGCGAAGCTGCCGCGGAAGGCAGCCATGTCCTCGCCCATGTACTTCAGGTAGTCGTCCAGCTTCAGACCCTGCTGAGACAGACGGTAGCCGAAGTCACGGATGATCTCGTCAATGGCGGTGTCCACCATAGCCTGGGGGATCTCAGCCTGCATACCAGCGATGACCTGATCGACCAGAGCGTTCTCCACGTCCAGATCGGCCTGCTGGGTCTCCACGTCCTCCAGACCCTTGCGGATGCTGGCGCGCAGCTCCTCCAGAGTGTCGAACTCGCTCACGTCCTTGGCGAACTCATCGTCCAGCTCGGGCAGCTCGCGGGCCTTGACCTCATGCAGCTTGACCTTGAAGACAGCGGGCTTGTCGGCCAGCTCGTCGGCGTGGTACTCAACGGGGAAAGTGACGTTCACATCGAACTCCTCGCCAGCGACATGGCCGACGATCTGCTCCTCAAAGCCGGGAATGAAGGAACCGGAACCCAGCTCCAGAGCGTAGTGCTCACCCTTGCCGCCGTCAAAAGCGACGCCGTCGATGAAGCCCTCGAAGTCGATGTCAGCGGTGTCGCCCAGCTGAGCGGCGCCCTCGCGGGTGACCATGCGGGCGTTGCGCATCTGCATACGGGAGATCTCGGCCTCGACCTGCTCCTCATCGATAGTATTGACCTTGCGGGTGGCCTTCAAACCGGTGTACTCGCCCAGAACGACCTCGGGCTTCACGGCGACCAGAACCTTCAGCACGGCACCCTCAGCGGCGCTCATGGACAGGATCTCAGGCTCGGGGTTGCCCACGATCTCGATGCCGGCCTCGTTGACGGCAGCCTCGTACTCATAGGGGAACAGGTCGTTGATGGCATCCATCAGGAACAGATCCTCGCCGTACATCTTCTCGATGGTCTTGCGGGGAGCCTTGCCCTTGCGGAAGCCGGGCACAGCGTACTTCTTGCCCTCGCGCTTGAACGCCTTGTCGGCGGCGGCGCTCAGGGTCTCTGCGTCGATGGAAAACTGCAGCTCCTGCATGCTCTTCTCGAGCTTTTCACTTTTGATGAGTTTCATTATTATCGTCCTCCAAAAAAGAATCTACGAATTTGTCCGGCGTGCACCTGGCGCGTCGTCGGGCGCCTCGGCCCTCACCGGCGTTTACAGCCATTCCCCAGCATTATATCACAGGCAACCTGTGATTTCCAGAGGTTTTTCAATTTTCAGCGGGCAAAAATTCAGCCCGTCCGCCGAGATCAGGCGATATTCGATGCCATCCACCCTTCCCTGCACCGCGTGGCGCACAAAACCTCCGTGGAGATGCCCGTAAAAGCAGCGGGTCACGCCAAACTCTTTGAGCAGGGCAATGACCTCCGGCGCGCTGGTGCCGGGGTACACCGGCGGGTAGTGGAGAAAGACCAGCTTCTCCCCCTCCCCGGCGGATTCAAGACTCATGCGCAGACGGCCCAGCTCCCGGTTCATCACCTTTTCGTCGTGGGCTTCGCCGATGTCAAACAGCCAGCTTCGGGTACCGCACAGGGTGACCCCTTCCACCTCATAGCTGTTGTTGTGCAGCAGCCGCAGACTGTCAAAGCCCTTCGCCTCAAAATATTTGTTCATCTTATTGGCGGTGCTCCACCAATAGTCATGGTTCCCCTTGATGAGCAGCTTGCGCCCGGGCAGACTCTGAATGAACGCAAAGTCCTGCTCGGTGTCCTCCAGACGCATGGCCCAGCTGGTATCTCCGGCCAGCACCACCGTGTCCTCCGGACCGATCAGCCGCCGCCAGTTCTCCTCGATGCGGGCAACGTGGTTCTTCCACCCGGGGAAGATGTCCATCGGCTTGGACGCACCCAGCGAAAGGTGCAGATCACCGATCGCAAAAATTGCCATAGAACCTCCTGACTAAACCGCACGCCCGCCGGCCACAATAGAGGGCGTAAGGGGGCATGAAACATGGAAAAGAACGAACCCATTCTCAACGGGATCTGCTGCGAGGTGGACAACTGCGTCCACAACAACGGCGCGTGCTGCTGCACCGCCCACGAGATCCGGGTGAAGAACCGCTCCACCCATCCCGAAGAGACCATGTGTGAGACGTTCCGCGAGGTCTAAGGCAGGCGTTACAGCCCGCTGACCCCTCTGTATTCGCTCTCACATGGAAAAAGTCTGCTGCGCTGAAAAACTTCTCGGCGCGGCAGGCTTTTTGTTTATTCGTCATCGCTAAAACGATGAATTATCCGTATCATTCAAACTGTAAAGCCATTATACTTCACAAGCTTTTCGAGCCACATCCGCGATCTCATCCTTCTCGATCACGGCGGTGAACCGCTCGGTCTTGCCGCGCAGACCGGCCAGACTGGCAGGCGCGGCTGCGCCGGTCGCTTTCTCCAGGCCCTCCATCGCCTCGAAGTCACCAGCGGGGGCCTCGCCGTTCAGCGCGGTCAGCACATCGCAGGGGAACTTGAAGGGGCTGGCGGTGCTCAGCACCACCATGGGCGCGGTGCTGCCGGCGGCGGCGCGGTACTCCCGGGCAACCTTAAAGGCCACGGCGGTGTGGGTGTCGCACAGATAGCCGTCCTTCTCGTAGATGGACTTGATCTCGGCGGCGACCTGTTCGTCGTCATCACAGCAGCCGTAGGCGAACTCAGCGCGGATGGCCGACATGGTGGCCTCATCCACCGTGTAGCTGCCCTCGCGGTTCAGGGCGGTCATCCACTCGGTCACCTTGGCATCGCTGCCGCTCAGATGGTACAGCAGGCGCTCCAGATTGGAGGACACCAGGATATCCATAGAGGGCGAGGTGGTGCGGTAGAAGTCGCGGCGGGCGTTGTAGGTGCCGGTGGCGAAGAAATCAGTCAGCACGTTGTTGCGGTTGGACGCGCAGACCAGCTTGCCGACGGGCAGACCCATCTGCTTGGCGTAGTAGCCCGCCAGAATGTCGCCGAAGTTGCCGGTGGGCACGCAGAAGTCCACCTTCTCCCCCATGGTCACCTTGCCGCTGCGAACAAGACGGCTGTAGGCAGCGAAGTAGTAGACGATCTGAGGCACCAGACGGCCCCAGTTGATGGAGTTGGCGCTGGACAGCACCACGTTCTTCCCGGCCAGTTCGGCGGCCAGCTCTTTGTTGGCGAAGGCGCGCTTTACACCGGTCTGGGCGTCGTCAAAGTTGCCCTGCACAGCATAGACCGCCACATTGCCGCCCTCCTGCGTGGCCATCTGCAGGCGCTGGATCTCGCTGGTGCCGTTGTTGGGGTAGAACACCACGATGCTCACGCCAGGAATGTCCTTGTAGCCATCCAGCGCCGCCTTGCCGGTATCACCGGAAGTCGCCACCAGAATGAGGGTGTGCTCGGTGCGGCCAAGGTTCTTCTTGGCCTCCACCAGCAGCTTCGGCATCAGCTGCAGGGCATAGTCCTTGAAGGCGCAGGTGGGGCCATGCCACAGCTCCAGCGCCCAGGTGTTCTCGTTCACCTGCTCCAGATGACCGGCCTTGCCGCCGAACGCCTCGCCGTAGGCTTCCGCCGCAGAGCGCTCCAGAACAGCCGGGTCGTAGTCGGTGAGGAACTGCTTCAGGATGTAGGCAGCCAGCGCCGGGTACTCCAGCGCGCAGGCCTGCTCCAGATCCGCCTGCGGGAACGCGGCGGGCACGAACAGACCGCCCTCCTCGGACAAGCCTTGTGCGATGGCGCGGGACGCGCTGACCTTGTGTTCTGCATTTCGGGTGCTGAAAAATTCCATGATGTGATACCCCTCCGGCGAGGGAGCTTTCCGCCCCTCGCGCAAGTTTATTTGGTGCGGCACAGCGTTGCCGCATGGATTTTCTTTCAGGACGCTGCAATCCACTGCAGCGCCAAATATACCTTATTATTATACAATAAAAAGAGCCGACGGCAAAGCGGCAGAATCCAAAAAACTGCACCGCTCCACCGCCGGAAATTGTACATTATCGCCGAATCGTTTGCACCGTGCGCACACCGGCTCCCTCACAGTCCGGCATCAAAGGCGTTCGGGATACAGCGCACCCGCCAGCCGCCGGGCTGAGGGACCACCTCCACCACATCAAAACGAATGGTACACTCGGATAAGAGGGGGTGCTTTGCCAGATACTGCTGCGCCGCGAGGAGGATCCGCTGCCGTTTTCGGGCGTCTACCGCCTCGCAGGGCGCTGAGAACGCCTCGCTGCTCCGGGTCTTGACCTCTGCGATCACCAGCAGATCCCCTTTAAACACCACCAGATCCAGCTCTCCCATGCGGGTGCGGAAGTTGTGTTCCAAAAGACAGAAGCCCTGCTTTTGATAATAGCGGGCCGCCACCGCCTCGCCGGTGCGCCCCAGATCCCGGTCAGCCATTCCAGTAGCCCAGTTTTTTCAGAAAGCTGCGGCGATAAAAGGGCTGAATGCCGTACTGCGCGATCAGCTCGTAGTGCAGCTTGGTGCCGTAGCCCTTGTGCTTCGCAAGCTGGTACTGGGGAAACTCCGCGTCCAGCTTCTTCATGTAGCGGTCACGGGTGACCTTGGCCAGAATGGACGCCGCGCCGATGCTGGCGCTGACGCCGTCCCCCTTCACCTGAAAGCCGCAGGGCACGGCGAGACCCGGCGGGCAGCGGTTGCCGTCCACCAGCACATATTCCGGTTGGACCGACAGGCCTTCCACCGCCTGCCGCATCCCGCTCATGGTGGCGTTCAGGATGTTGTCCCGGTCGATGACCTCCGGCCCCACCAGCACCACGCTCCAGGCCAGCGCATTCTCGCAGATCACATCGT
The DNA here is from genome assembly GCA_045118955.1 of Oscillospiraceae bacterium. Taxonomy (GTDB): domain Bacteria; phylum Bacillota; class Clostridia; order Oscillospirales; family Ruminococcaceae; genus SFJ001. Next base: position 8,368 of record JBGVKB010000034.1, read on the forward strand.
ACAGTGCTTCGCGCTTTTTCTCGCTCAGCTTTTTGGAATCATTGATCCCATCGATGGGCTTTTCGGGGTCGAGGATGACCGCGGCGCAGCACACCGGCCCGCACAGAGGGCCGCGGCCCGCCTCATCCACGCCGCAGAACACGCCATGCTGTGCGCGGATCTGCGCGTCAAACTCGTAGTTACTCAAGGTCGTCCTCCATATCACGGCGCTGGGGCGGCCGCTCCAGACTGATGCGGCCCCACTTGCTGGCGCGGAACTCATCCACCAGCATGATGGAGGCGCGCTCGGTGTTCACCTCACCGCCGCTGACCAGCATACCGCGGCGGCGGCCGATGGCCTCCACCAGCGGCCAAGGCTCAAGCTGCATCTCCTCGTCGCTCAGCTTATAGCGGGCGGCGAGCTGTTCGGGGTAGATCTCCCGAACCTGAGAGATCAGACCCATGGCCAGCTCCTCAATGTCGAGAATGTCGTCCTTGATGGAGCCGATGAAGGCCAAATTGGTGGCGATCTCCAGCGTATCAAACTTCTTCCACAGCACGCCGGGCATATCCAGCAGATCGAAGCCCTCCACCGTGACCCACTGCTTGCCGCGAGTCACGCCGGGCTTGTCGGCGGCCTTGGCACGGGCGGCACCGGCAAAGGTATTGATGAAGGTGGACTTACCCACATTGGGGATGCCCACCACCATCACCCGGATGCGGGCGCCGGACATGCCCTTGCTGGCGCGCTTGGCGGTCAGCTCGGTCAGCTCCTTCAGAATGGCCTTCTTCACAGCGGCGGCGCCGCCCTTCTGCTTGGCGCTGATGGCAAGGCAGCCCGCGCCCGCGCTCTTGAAGTAGCG
>JBGVKB010000035.1:0-4239 GCA_045118955.1 Oscillospiraceae bacterium
CGGCAGGTGGCCGACCTGCCCGACCCGGTGGGTCAGGTGCTGGCCGAGACCGTGCGCCCCAACGGCATCGTGGTGCGCAAGACCGCCGTGCCCATGGGCGTCATCGCCATCATCTACGAGAGCCGCCCCAACGTGACCAGCGACGCCGCCGCCCTCGCCGTGAAGAGCGGCAACGCCTGCGTGCTGCGCGGCGGCAAGGAGGCGCACCGCTCCGCCGCCGCCATCACCGCCGCCCTGCGCCGGGGTCTGGCCGCCGCGGGTCTGCCCGAGGACGGGGTGCAGCTTGTGGAGGACATCACCCGCGCCTCCGCCAATGAGCTGATGACCGCCGTGGGGTATGTGGATCTGCTGATCCCCCGGGGCGGCGCGGGTCTGATCCAGGCCTGCGTGGACAACGCCAAGGTGCCCTGCATCCAGACCGGCACCGGCATCTGCCACATTTATGTGGACGCCGCCGCCGATCAGGCCATGGCGCTGGACATCCTTGAGAACGCCAAGACCAGCCGCCCCAGCGTCTGCAACGCCGCCGAGTGCTGTCTGGTACACCGGGACATCGCGGCGGAGTTCCTGCCCAAGCTGGCCGCCCGGCTGACCGACGGTCAGACCGCCAAGGGCAAGCCCCCGGTGGAGCTGCGGCTGGACGAGACCGCCGCCGCCCTCATCCCCGGCACCCCCGCCGGGGCACAGGACTTCGACACCGAATTCTTGGACTACATCCTTGCGGTCAAGGTGGTGGAGGACGTGCAGGGTGCCATCGCCCACATCGCCGCCCACTCCACCGGCCACAGCGAGGCCATCGTCACCGCCGACGAGGCCGCCGCGGCCGCCTTCACCATGGCGGTGGACAGCTCCTCGGTCTATGTGAACGCCTCCACCCGCTTCACCGACGGCGGCGAGTTCGGTCTGGGCTGTGAGATGGGCATCTCCACCCAGAAGCTCCACGCCCGCGGCCCCATGGGTCTGGCCGAGCTGTGCAGCTACAAATATGTGGTGCGCGGCACCGGTCAGGTGCGCTGAGCCGCCCGCAATTTAGACGAATCTGTGTGAAGAAAGGCGGAGCCGCAAGGCTCCGCCTTTTGCTTTGGGGACGGTAAACGCTGTGGGGGAACAGCAAACCCAACCGCACACACCTCCCCCTCCCAGCCATCCCCAGCCCGCGGCGGATTGACTTTTCCCGCTTGAAGCGGTAACATGGTAGCTGTAGAGAATCGCGCCGCGGGCACCCCGCCCCCGGCTTCATCACGCAAGGAGGGAACCCCCTATGAAACAGCCCATCTCCACCGCCAACGCCCCCGCCGCCATCGGCCCCTACTCGCAGGGCATCGCCGCCGGCAGCACCGTGTATGTGTCCGGTCAGCTTCCCATCGACCCCGCCACCGGCGCCATGCCCGAGGGCATTCAGGCGCAGACCGCCCAGGCACTGAAGAACATCACCAACATTCTGGCCGAGCAGGGCATGACCCTGGACAACGTGGTCAAGACCACCGTGTTTCTGGCCGATCTGGCGGACTTCGTGCCCATGAACGAGGTGTACGGGCAGTTCTTCAGCCAGCCCTACCCCGCCCGCAGCGCGGTGCAGGTGGCCAAGCTGCCCAAGGACGCCCCCATCGAGATCGAGTGCATTGCCGTCAAGTGACCCCCCCACATACCCTTTTTATAAGGTGGTGAACCAGCATGGATAAAGAGATGTTTATCCGCATACTGAACAGTGAAATGGAGCTGGCCACCGGCTGTACCGAGCCGGCCGCCGTGGCGCTCACCGGTGCGCTGGCCGCCCGCGCTCTGCGGCAGGCCGGCGGCACACCGGAGGAGCTGACGGTGCTGGCCAGCACCAACATCATCAAAAACGCCATGGCCGCCGGCATCCCCGGCACCCCCTACACCGGCATGGACTACGCCGCCGCCATCGGCGCGGCGGGGGGCGACCCCGACCGCCAGCTTGAGGTCATCAGCGGGGTGAGCGCCGACAAACTCGCCGAGGCCGAGGCCCTCGTGAAGGCCGGCAAGGTGCGGGTGGAGCTGGCGCAGGTGCCCCAGAAGCTGTACATCGAGGTGCTCGCCTCGGGCGGCGGCCACACCGGCCGCGCCATCATCCGGGACCTGCACACCAACGTGGTGCTGCTGCAGCAGGACGACACGGTGGTGCTGGAGCAGAGCGGCGAGGCCGTCGGCCCCGGCAGCACCGACCTGGTGACCCCCGAGGAGATCGCCGGCTTTTTGACCGTGCAGTCCATCTGGGACTACTGCACCCGGGATCTGGATCCGCTGAACGACCCCATCCACATCATTCGGGACGCGGTGGCGGTGAACAGCGCCATCTGTGACGCGGGGCTTGCGCAGGAGTACGGTCTGGCCATCGGGCTGAATCTGGAGCGCAACTGCCGGCAGGGCATCATGACCCGCGACCTGACCACCAACGCCATGATCGTGACCACCGCCGGCGCGGACGCCCGCATGGCCGGCGCGCCCCTGTCGGTGGTGACCAACTCGGGCAGCGGCAATCAGGGCATCACCGCCACCATGCCGGTGGTGGCCACCGCCCGCTGGCGGGAGTGCAGCGAGGAGCAGATGCTCCGCGCCGTGACCCTGTCCAACCTGATCGCCATCCGCATCAAGTCCAAGTTTGGCCGTCTGAGCAACCTGTGCGGCGCCACTGTGGCCGGCACCGGCGCGGCCTGCGGCATCACCTACCTGCTGGGCGGCGGCTACCACGAGGTGTGCTGCGCCATCCAGAACATGGTGGGCAACGTGACCGGCATGGTGTGCGACGGTGCCAAGGCCGACTGCGCCCTGAAGATCTCGAGCTGCACCAACGCGGCGGTGCAGGCCGCGGCCATGGCGCTGCGGGGCACCCGCGTGCAGAGCACCGACGGCATCGTGGAGCAGAACGTAGAGCGCACCATCGACAATTTTGCCGTACTCAGCACCCAAGGCACCAGCGATCAGGTCATCCTCGACCTGATGCTGAACAAGCGCGCGGACTGACCGCTTGAGGGAGCGCACCGCCCGCTTTGGCCTTTTTTGACCGCCCATCCACCCCGCCCGCCTGTGTGGGCTACAAGCCGTCCTCTCAAAAAGGAGCGTTACAACATGAAAAAGCTTACTTCCAGCCTGCCCTTCCGGCTGATCCTGGGCATCGCCATCGGCGTTGCGCTGGGTCAGGTGTTCCCCGAGTCCGCCATGAAGGTGGTCGTATCCGTCCAGTACATTCTGGGTCAGCTCATCACCTTCTGCGTGCCGCTGATCGTCATCGGCTTCATCGCCCCCTCCATCACCAAGCTGGGCAGCAACGCCAGCCGTCTGCTGGGCTTTGCGGTCATCATCGCCTACGTCAGCAGCGTCTGCGCCGCCTTCATGAGCACCGCCGCCGGCTACGCGCTGATCCCCCACCTGTCCATCGAGACCGACGTGGCGGGTCTGCGCAGCCTGCCCCCGGTGGTGTTCCAGCTCGATATCCCCCAGATCATGCCGGTGATGAGCGCGCTGGTGCTGAGCATCCTGCTGGGTCTGGCGGCCACCTGGACCAAGAGCACCCTGACCATGAACTTCCTGGCTGAGTTCCAGAATATTGTTCTGGACATCGTCAAAAAGGTCATCATCCCGGTGCTGCCCTTCTACATCGCGGCCACCTTCTGCAACCTGAGCTACGAGGGCATGATCACCCACCAGCTCCCCGCCTTCCTCCAGATCATCCTGATCGTCATGGCCGGGCACTACATCTGGATGGCGGTGCTGTACCTGATCGCCGGCGTGTACTCCGGCAAGAACCCCTGGGAGGTCGTCAAGCACTACGGCCCCGCCTACCTGACCGCGGTGGGCACCATGTCCAGCGCGGCCACCATGGCGGTGGCGCTGGACGGCGCCCGCAAGAGCAAGGTGCTGCGCAAGGACATGGTGGACTTCGGCGTGCCCCTGTTCGCCAACATCCACCTGTGCGGCTCGGTGCTGACCGAGGTGTTCTTCTGCATGACCATCTCCAAGATGCTGTACAATGAGCTGCCCAGCGTGGGCACCATGGTGCTGTTCTGCCTGCTGCTGGGCGTGTTCGCCATCGGCGCGCCCGGCGTGCCCGGCGGCACGGTCATGGCGTCGCTGGGTCTGATCACCGGCGTGCTGGGCTTCGGCAACGACGGCACCGCCCTGATGCTGGCGATCTTCGCCCTGCAGGACAGCTTCGGCACCGCCTGCAACGTCACCGGCGACGGCGCGCTGACCCTGATGCTCACCGGCTACGCCGAC
>JBGVKB010000036.1:0-3599 GCA_045118955.1 Oscillospiraceae bacterium
TCCACCGCCACGGTCTGGCCCACGATGGCGCCCAGCAGGCCGCCGCCGATGGGGGACTCGGTGGAAATCTTGCGGGCATAGGGATCGGCTTCGTCTGCACCCACGATGCTGTACTCCACCACAGCGCCGGTCTTCAGGTTTTCCACCTTCACGGTGGTGCCGATGGAGACCTTGTCGGTGGAGATGTCGCTGTCGGCCACCACGATGGCGGTGCGCAGGACGTTGGTCAGGCGGGAGATCTCCTCTTCCACCTTGGCCTGCTCAGCCTTGGCGGCGTCGTACTCAGCGTTTTCGGAAAGGTCGCCGAAGCCGCGGGCCACTTCGATCTGGTGGGCGATCTCGTTGCGGCGGGTACCAACGAGGTAGTCCAGCTGCTCCTGCAGCTTGCGCCGGCCTTCTTCGGTAATAATATTGCGCTTATCCTCAGCCATGGATGATTGCTCCTTTCAGGGTTCAAAGAAGCACCCCGGGCGGGGTGCGAATTTGACATTTTACCAATCAATTATAATGGATTTCAAGGGGGGTGTCAACGGTGGAAAGGCCGCGGGAAGGAGCTTTTTTTGCAAAAAGCCCCGCTTCCTGCTTATTTCACTTCGTACACGCCCACCTGCTCGGAATAGCCGATGCCCATGACCTCGCTGGTGGGGCGGGAGTTGGTCTTGCCGCCGTCGTAGGCGCCGATCTGATTGAGCTGCTTGCCCATGAAGATCATCACCGCTGTCTGGCCGCCGTCCATGTTGAAGGCCACCTGGCAGCCGCGGTCGCGCATGAGCTTGGCCAGGTAGGACATGGTCACGCCGGTGGAGCGCTTGAGGCGGCCCTCGCACATGATGGCCATGTAGTGACCGGGCTCAATCATGCCCACGGCAGCGCGGGGATTCTTGGCGTCGTTGGCCGTATACACCGCCTCGGAGAGCTTGCCGTCCTTGATCAGATAGGGGCCGAAGGAGTACACCGCATACGCGCCGCGGTCGATGTAATCCTGGCCGGTGAGCTCATAGGGCTTGTGGACGGACATGGTGCCGTCGGGATAGAAGGCCAGGGAGTCCAGGTTGGGGAAGTAGTTCTTGGCGTACTCCTTCTCGGTGTAGCGGTCGTCGTAGAGGATGCGGCCGTCACGGATGACGGTGCCGGTCTTGCGGCCGTTTTTCACGGATACGCGGTAGGTGTAGTAGTCCGTGTTCATCGCGAAGACCACGCCATGCTTCTTGGCGGTCTCCATGGCGTCGGCGCGGACCTTGCCCATCTTCTCCGGGTCGTTCTGAATGGTCTTGAGCAGCTCGCCGCTCTCCACATCGCCCCACAGCTCCGCCTCAAACCAGGTCAGGGGCTGGGTGGCGTCATACTTGCGCTGGATGATGATCTTGGCCGTCTGGTCGATGAAGATCCACAGGCCCTCCTCCTCGGAGGAGTAGATGAACTCGCCCTCGTCGATGAAGCCCTTTGCATTCAGCGGGGGCATCACGGACACATAGGCGGGCACGGGGGTGGGTTCCGGGGTGGGTTCGGGCGTGGCCTCGACCTCGGTGAAGGAACCCACGGAGTCGTAGATGTTCTCCAGGAAGTCGTCCTTGCGCTCGTCCAGGCCGACGCTGGTGTAGGCCAGACCGAACACGCGATTGTCGTACTCTGCGCCGGTTTCCGTCACGGACATACCGGAGGCAGCCTGGGTCTTGTGCAGGTCATAGGCGGCGATGGCCAGCTCCAGGCCCGTCGCGCCGTTCATGGATTTCAGCGGCACATTCCAATCGAAGATCAGCTGATTCTCCGGATACAGGTGCAGGTAGAGCTTCTTGACCTGCCAGGCGCCGTAGGTCATGAAGGAGTCCAGATACTGGCCCTCGGCGGCGGCGTACTCGATGCAGTTGAGGGCCGCGTCGGCCACCATCTTGTGCATGCCGTGGCCGTATTCGCCGTTGAGGTCATGGGTGACGACCACCTCGGGCTTGTACTGGCGGTACAGGCCGGTCATCCACTCCTGCACCTTCTCCCGGCCGCCGGCCTTCTTGTAGGCGTCGGCGAGCTTGACGGTGTAGGAATCGCGGAAGGAGCCGATCACGGGATAATTCTTCACGCCCATGGACCACAGGCCGTTGAGCAGCTCAGACTGGCGGGCGATGTTGGAGCGGCTGGCATAGGCCACGATCACCTTGCGTCCCTGCTCCACGGCGTAGGTAGGAATACCGCCGGCGAAGAAGATCAGCTCATCGTCAGGATGGGCGGAAATGAAGAGAATATCCGCCTTCTCGTGCGTGGGCTGCCACTGCTGCACCCAGGAGGGAACAGAGCCCTCGCCCAGCACATAGAGCTCGTTGATGGAGAGGACTTCCTTCTTGTCAGAGGTGATGATCAGGCGCACCTTCTCCGCGGGCTCGGGCAGCTCGACCCAGGTGTGGAGGAAGCGGGTGTCGCCCTGCACGGCGGTGAACCAGTCCTCGCCGTCGGCCACCTGCACCTCCCACTGGGAGGGCATTTCGGCAAAGCAGATATACAGGCCGCTGATGGGCATGCCTGCCGGCGCGGTGATGGAAGCCCAGGGGGTCTTCGCCTTGGCGGATTCCCAGTGGGTGGTGAACTTTTTGTCGGTCATGGAGGTGTACTTGATTTTAGAGTAGGACACCTTGAATTTGCATTCATCCGTCAGATCCATCGCCTCGGCCGCCAGCGCCGCCGTGGTGGCGCAGAGCATGAGCAGAACCAGCATCAGACCCGTCAGCCATTTTTTCATCAGGTTGTGCATCCTTTCTATATATAGGCATACAGAAAAAGCATAGCACAACAGGGCTTCAATGTCAATTCGGCCGGGTGGGTTTTACACATTGTCCAATTCGGATTTTGCAGGGATTTGACTTGACATCCCCCGGAGGCGAGGCGATAATAAACTGAAGCGACGACAAAGGAGCTGACCGAGATGATCTTCTACGTCGAGGACGACGATAATATCCGCGAGCTGGTGGTTTACACCCTCACGCAGATGGCCCTGCCCTGCCAGGGCTTTGCCGACGGCAAGGAATTCCGCGCGGCGCTGGAGCAGGAAACGCCCCAGCTGGTACTCATGGACATCATGCTCCCGGGCGAGGATGGACTGAGCCTGCTGAAATACCTGCGCAGCCAATCCCGCACGGCGGATGTGCCGGTGATCATGCTCACCGCCAAGGGTATGGAGCGCGATAAGGTGCAGGGCCTTGATCTGGGCGCAGACGACTATATTGCCAAGCCCTTCGGCATGGCGGAGCTGGTGGCCCGCATCCGGGCGAGGCTGCGCCGAAGTGCGGCCAACGCGCCCCAGGAGACCCTGAAGGCGGGCGAGCTGACATTGGATCGCCGGGCGCATAAGGTGCTGGTGAACCAGCAGGAAATCGTGCTTACCCGCAAGGAATACGAGCTGCTGAGCCTGTTGATGGAAAACCGCGGCGCCGCCATCACCCGCGAGCAGCTGCTGGACCGCATCTGGGATTACGGCTATGACGGCGGCACCCGCACGGTGGACGTGCATGTGCAAACCCTGCGGGCCAAGCTGGGCAGCAGCGGCGGTATGATCGAGACCGTGCGCGGCGTGGGCTATCGCTTCGGAGGGGATGACCGGTGACCAAGCGCAT
>JBGVKB010000037.1:0-18617 GCA_045118955.1 Oscillospiraceae bacterium
GGCCGCCGAGGGGGCCATCACCGTGTTTGCCGACAACCTGCGTCAGCTTCTGCTGCAGCCGCCCATCCGGGGCAAGGTGGCGCTGGGTATGGACCCCGGCTACCGCATGGGCTGCAAGCTGGCGGTGGTGGACCCCACCGGCAAGGTGCTGGACACCGCTGTGGTCTACCCGGTGCCCGAGTTCAAGCGGGTGGAGCAGGCCAAGGCCGTGGTGAGCGGGCTGATCCGCAAGCACGGCGTGCAGATCATCGCCATCGGCAACGGCACCGCCGGCGCGGAGACCGAGCAGTTCGCCGCCGGCCTCATCGCCGAGATGGGCGCGGACGTGCAGTACATGGTGGTCAGCGAGGCGGGCGCCAGCGTCTACTCCGCCAGCCCGCTGGCCGCGGCGGAGTTCCCCCAGTTTGACGTGAACCTGCGCAGCGCTGTGAGCATCGCCCGTCGTCTGCAGGACCCGCTGGCCGAGCTGGTGAAGATCGACCCCAAGGCCGTGGGCGTGGGCCAGTACCAGCACGATATGCCCCAGAAGCGCCTGAACGAGGCGCTGGACGGCGTGGTGGAGGGCTGCGTCAACGAGGTGGGCGTGGATCTGAACACCGCCAGCGCCCCGCTGCTGCAGCGGGTGGCCGGCGTCAGCGCCAGCGTGGCCAAGAACATCGTGGCCCGCCGCGAGGAGGAAGGCCCCTTTGCCAGCCGCGCCCAGCTCAAAAAGGTGAAGGGCCTCGGCCCCAAGGCCTTCCAGCAGTGCGCGGGCTTCCTGCGGCTGCCCGGCGCGAAGGAGCCGCTGGACGGCACCGCCGTGCATCCCGAGAGCTACGCCGCCGCCGAGGCTCTGCTGACCCTGTGCGGCTTTGAGAAGAAGGACATCGGCACCGAGGCCATCAAAGCACTGCCCGAGCGGGCGGGGCGCATCGGTATGGCGGCCCTGTGCGAGGCCACCGGCGCGGGTGAGCTGACCCTGAAGGACATTCAGGCCGAGCTGCTGCGCCCCGGTCGGGACGTGCGCGACAGCCTGCCCCCGCCGCTGCTGCGCAGCAAGGTGCTGGAGCTGACCGATCTGACCGAGGGCATGGAGCTGATGGGCACCGTGCGCAACGTGATCGACTTCGGCGCGTTCGTGGACATCGGCGTGCATCAGGACGGTCTGGTGCACATCAGCCAGCTCAGCGACCGGATGGTGAAGCACCCCAGCGACGTGGTCAAGGTGGGCGACGTGGTCAAGGTGCGGGTGCTGGCGGTGGATGTGAAGAAAAAGCGCATCAGCCTGACCATGCGCACCGACCCCGCCGCGCCCCGCCGCACCCATGAAAAGCGCCCCAAGCCCCCCAAGAAGCTGCGCCTGAGCGAGCTGACCGAGGGCATGGAGCTGCAGGGCACCGTGCAGGGCACCGAGAGCTTCGGCGCGTTCGTGGACATCGGCGCGGTGCGCAACGGCCTGCTGCACATCAGCCGCATGGACGGTGAACTGAGCGTGGGCGACGCGGTGCGGGTGAAGATCCTGTCCGTGGACACAGAAAAGAACCGCATCAGCCTGACCATGAAGGGCATCAAGCAGAGCTGACCGCCCCATAAAAAGTAAAACACAGCCCGGAGCAGACTGCTCCGGGCTGTGTCGCTTTGTTCGATGGTTCGTGGATGTCAGCGCCCGTTTTCCGCAAAGACCTCCCCCAGAGCCGCGGGCAGGTCGCCGGGAAGCATCCCCCACTGGCCCAGCCGGGCGGCTGCCTTATCCGCCGCCGCGCCGTGCAGGGCCACCGCACAGCAGGCCGCGTCTGCCGCGTCCAGCCCGGCGGCGCACAGCGCGCCCATCATGCCGGCCAGCACGTCGCCGCTGCCGCCCCGGGCAAGCCCCGGGTTGCCGGTGGTGCTGCGCCACAGCCGGCCGTCCGGCGCGGCGATGACCGTCCCCGCGCCCTTCAGCACCACGATGCAGCCCCATTCGGCGGCCTTTGCCGCGGCGAGACCCTCCCGGTCGGCGTTCACCTCAGCGGAGGACAGCCCGCACAGCCGCCCCATCTCGCCGGGGTGGGGGGTCAGGATCAGCGCCCCGCCCCCGGTAGCGAGGGGGATGCCCTGCCCGGCCACTGCGTTCAGGCCGTCCGCGTCCAGCACCACCGGGCAGCGGGCGGCGGGCAGCAGGGCGCGCACCAGCGGCGCGGCGGCCTTGCCCAGCCCCGGCCCCAGCACCAGCGCCTGACAGGTGGGCAGGGTCTCCAGCAGGGCGGGCAGGTTCTCCGCCCCGATGCCCCCGTCCGCGTCCGCCGCGCAGGGCAGCAGGGTACACTCCGGGGTGCGGGCGAGGGTCAGGCTCAGCACCGGCTCGGTGGAGGCCAGCGTCACGATGCCCGCCCCGCCGCGCAGCGCCCCCTCGGCGCACAGGGCGGCCGCGCCCCGGTACCGGGTGCTGCCGCACACCAGCAGCGCCCGCCCGAAGGTGCCCTTGTGGCTGGCGGGGTCGCGGGCGGGCAGCAGGCTCCACACATCGTTCAGGGTGAAGGGTCGGATGGTCATGGCCGCGCCTCCTTGCGCACAAATTTTTTGGGTGGATGCCCGGCAAAGGGCTGCAAAAACTGCTGCCCGGCGGGCGGGTTTGTGTTATACTGTTTCCATAAGTATAATGCACTTCGCGCCCGGGCGCAAATGCCGGGGCGCAGCCGACCGTAAGAAAGGGGAACGACCATGGATCAGAAGCTGGAAGCCCTCATCGCAAAAAGTTCCAACATCGTGTTCTTCGGCGGAGCCGGCGTCAGCACCGAGAGCGGCATCCCCGATTTCCGCAGCGTGGACGGCCTGTACCACCAGAAATACGACTACCCGCCCGAGACCATCCTCTCGCACACCTTCTTTGAGCGACACACCGAGGAATTTTACCGTTTCTACCGGGATAAGCTCATTGTGAAGGACGCCAAGCCCAACGCCGCCCATCTGCGCCTTGCCCGGTTGGAGAAGCAGGGCAAGCTGAAGGCGGTCATCACCCAGAACATCGACGGTCTGCATCAGGCCGCCGGCAGCGAGGTGGTGTACGAGCTGCACGGCAGCACCCTGCGCAACTACTGCACCCGGTGCGGCAAGTTCTATCCGGTGGAGTTCATCGCCGGGAGCGCCGGTGTGCCCACCTGCGCCTGCGGCGGCCTTGTGAAGCCGGACGTGGTGCTGTACGAGGAGGGGCTGGACGAGGAGACCATCATGGGCGCGGTGCACGCCATCCAGCGGGCCGACCTGCTCATCGTGGGCGGCACCAGCCTTGCGGTGTACCCCGCGGCGGGCCTGCTGCAGTACTACCGCGGTCGGGAGCTGGTGCTGCTGAACAAGACCCCCACCCCGGCGGACAGCCGGGCCACCCTCATCATCCGGGAGCCGATCGGTCAGGTGCTGGAGGACCGGGTGTAAAACGTGACATACAAACGATAAAAAGACTGGAGCAACGCCAATGAAAACTGCCCGCCCCTATCCCGCATACACCGTCACCAAAAAGGCGGAGGCCTCCATTGTGGAGGGGCACCCCTGGGTGTACGCCGATGAGATCACCGAAGCCCCCGAAGCCGCACCCGAAAACGGCGCGCTGGTGGACGTGCTGAGCCAGAAGGGCCGCTATCTGGGCACCGGCTTTCTGAGCCTTGCCAGCAAGATCCGCATCCGGCTCATCAGCCGCAACGCCAACGACCGCTTTGACGAGGCCTTCTGGCGGCGGCGCTTTGAGTACGCGTGGGCCTACCGCAAGACCGTGATGGGCCGCGAGGATCTGACCTGCTGCCGGGTCATCTTCGGCGAGGCCGACCAGATGCCCGGCCTGACCGTGGATCGCTTCAACGACATTCTGGTGGTGCAGATCCTGTCGGTGGGCATGGAGCTGCGCAAGGCAGAGCTGCTGCCCCTGCTGGCCGAGGTGCTGCGCGCCGACGGCCAGACCATCGCCGGCATCTACCAGCGCAACGACGCCGCCCTGCGGGAAAAAGAGGGGCTGGAGCAGGGCAAGGGCTGGCTGGAGATCCCCGGCGAAGCCCACCCCGACAGCACCGAGACCGAGATCTGCGAAAACGGCGTGTACTATCATGTGGACTTCGAGAACGGCCAGAAGACCGGCTTTTTCCTCGACCAGAAGTACAACCGCCGCGCCGTGGCCAAGCTCGCCCGGGGCAAGACGGTGCTGGACTGCTTCACCCACACCGGCAGCTTTGCGCTGAACGCCGCCAAGGGCGGGGCCGCCCGGGTCACCGCGGTGGACGTGAGCGCTTCCGCGGTGGAGATGGCCCGCCGCAACGCGGTGCGCAATCAGCTCCACGGGGTGATGGACTTCACCTGTGCGGATGTGTTCGACCTGCTGCCCAGGCTGGAGGCCGAGGGCAGCCCCTACGACTTCATCATTCTGGATCCGCCCGCCTTCACCAAGGCGCGAAAGACCGCCCAGAACGCCATGCGCGGCTACAAGGAGATCAACTACCGCGCCATGAAGCTGCTGCCCCGGGGCGGCTATCTGGCCACCGCGAGCTGCAGCCACTTCGCCAGCGAGGCCATGTTCATCAAGATGCTGCATGCCGCCGCCCACGACGCCAACCGCCAGCTTCGTCAGATCGAGGTGCGCCAGCAGGCCCCCGACCACCCCATCCTGTGGAATGTGGAGGAGACGGATTATCTGAAGTTTTTCCTGTTTCAGGTGATCTGAACGGGCGGCTTTCGTGGAGCCACACGAAAACACGTCCCTGCAACAGAACAAAGTTTTGTCAGTTTGCCAGTTGACCGCCCTGCCGCCCGGCAGATATAATTTTACCATTGAAAAGCAGTAAAGGGGCTGCGGGATGGCCCGCGGCCCCGTTTGCTTTTTTTCGCGCGGCCCACGGAGGGGTGGAGCCGATGTACGCTGTGACCCGCTTGTATAAGGAGTAAGACTATGGCAGCGAACCTGATGGAGATCTACGGCAAGAAAGTTTTCAACGAGCACGTGATGAAAGAGCGCCTGCCCAGCGCCACTTATAAGAGCCTGAAGGCCACCCTGAAGAAGGGTCAGCCGCTGGACATCGAGGTGGCCAACGTGGTGGCCAGCGTGATGAAGAGCTGGGCCATGGAGCAGGGTGCCACCCACTACACCCACTGGTTCCAGCCGCTGACCGGCATCACCAGCGAGAAGCACGACGGCTTCATCAGCCCCATGAAGGACGGCACCGCCATCATGGAGTTCAACGGCAAGGAGCTGGTGCGCAGCGAGCCGGATGCCTCCAGCTTCCCCAACGGCGGCCTGCGCGCCACCTGCGAGGCCCGCGGTTACACTGCGTGGGATCCCACCAGCTACGCCTTTGTGAAGGGCAGCGTGCTGTGCATCCCCACCGCCTTCTGCAGCTACAACGGTGAGGCGCTGGATGCCAAGACCCCTCTGCTGCGCAGTCTGAACGTGCTGTCCAATCAGGCCTGCCGCATCCTGAAGCTGTTCGGCAAGGAGGTGGAGCACGTCTCGGTCACGGTGGGCGCGGAGCAGGAGTACTTCCTCATCCGCAAGGAGGACTATGCCGCCCGCAAGGATCTGATCCTCACCGGCCGCACCATGTTCGGCGCCATGCCCACCAAGGGTCAGGAGATGGAGGAGCACTACTTCGGCGCGCTGCGCCCGGTGGTGGCCGAATTTATGGAGGATCTGGACGCCGCCCTGTGGGAGCTGGGCGTCCCCGCCAAGACCAAGCACAATGAGGTCGCCCCCTGCCAGCACGAGCTGGCCCCCATCTTTGACACCGCCAACATCGCTGTGGATCACAACCTGCTGACCATGGAGATGATGAAAAAGACCGCCGAAAAGCACGGCTTGGTCTGCCTGCTGCATGAGAAGCCCTTCACCGGCGTGAACGGCAGCGGCAAGCACGACAACTGGTCGCTGGTGGCGGACAAGGTCAACCTGCTGGACCCCGGCGACACCCCGAAGGACAACCTGCAGTTCCTGCTGTTCTTCGCCGCGGTCATCAAGGCGGTGGATCTGTATCAGGATCTGCTGCGCGCCACCGTGGCCAGCCCCGCCAACGACCACCGTCTGGGCGGCAACGAGGCCCCGCCCGCCATCATCTCCATGTTTGTGGGCGACGATCTGGCCGCTGTGCTGGACGCGGTCTCCACCGGCAGCGAGTACGCAGGCCCCGGCCGCCAGCGCATTGACCTGGGCGTGGACGTGCTGCCCAAGTTCAAGAAGGACAACACCGACCGCAACCGCACCAGCCCCTTCGCCTTCACCGGCAACAAGTTTGAGTTCCGTATGCCCGGCTCCAACATGAATCTGGCGGACGCCAACACCACCCTGAACACCGCCGTGGCCAAGGTGCTGAAGGGCTACGCCGACGAGCTGGAGCAGGTCGAGGACTTCCACACTGCGGTGGTGGCGCTGGTCAAGCGCACCCTGCACGACCACAAGCGCATTATCTTCAACGGCAACGGCTACAGCGCCGAGTGGGAGGCCGAGGCCGCCCGCCGCGGGCTGTTCAACCTGCGCAACACGGTGGACGCCGCCGCCGCCATGCCCGCCGAGAAGAACATCGCCCTCTTTGAGGAGATGGGCGTCATGACCCGCACCGAGCTGCTGAGCCGCTACGAGGTCAAGGTGGAGAACTACTCCAAGGTGCTGCACATCGAGGCGCTGACCATGGTGGAGATGGCCAACAAGCAGCTCATCCCCGCCGCGACCGGCTACATGGGAGACATCGCCGGTGCGGTGGCCGCCAAGCAGGCGGTGAGCGACAAGCTGCCCTGCCGCGCCGAGATGAAGATTTTGGAGAAGGTCAGCGCCGGCACCGACGCCATGAGCGACGCGGTGGACGCGGTGACCGCCGCCGTGGAGCGCGCCGAGGCTCAGGCCGACTCGCTGGAGAAGGCAAAGGTCTACCGGGATGAGGTGCTGCCCGCCATGGCCGCCCTGCGCGCCGCCGCCGATGCCACCGAGGTGGTCTGCGGCGAGGAGTACTGGCCCCTGCCCAGCTACTCCAAGATGCTGTTCTATGTATAATTGAGAGCAAATAAAAGGCCGGAGGCCCGCCCCACAGGGGGCAGACCTCCGGCTTTTCTGATGCTTGCAGGAGAATATGGGGGATCAACCGGATCGCTCCGGTCTATGGCAGGTTACAGCTCGGTCTTCCACAGGCCGTGCAGGTTGCAGTACTCGTACACCGCCGCAGGCTTCTCGCCGGGGACGGTAAAGACGGCCTCGGGGGCCTCGCCGGGCAGCAGGCTGCGGAAATGCACGCCCTTGTCGGTGACCAGGCAGATCCACTGGATGTAGTGGACATCCAGCATGGGATGCTCCACGCTGCCGATCTTGGCGGTCACAACGTCGCCCTCCACATTCACGGCGGGCACGTGCTTCTCATGGGCACCGTCGCTGGTGCCGGGGATCAGCTCCTCCATCTTCTGGCCGCAGCACATCACAGGCACACCGTTGTCCTGCACCAGGGTGATGATGTTGCCGCAGTGGGAGCAGCGGAAGAAACGGACGTTCTCAAAAGACTTTTTCATAATGGGATCTCCTTTCGATTATGCAAGGCCCGGGCGGGTGGGCCGTTTGTTCTTTGCTATGAGTTTATTCTACACCAAAACGGTATAGTTTGCAAGAGGTGCAGAACAGATTCGGCAACCTGCCATAAGTATGTGCAGCGGCGATGTGCATTATGATGAATTTTGCCCGGGATTTCCGGATTTGGGGCAAAAGGGCGGGGGATGTGCCTTGCGGCGGGGTCGGGTTTGGGTGTAGGATAAAACCAATAATATCAAACCGCGAGGTGAAGGGTATGGAAGAACATTCTGCCAAAAAACGGCCCCGGTGGGGGCTGCGCATCGCACTGATCCTGCTGGCGGCGCTGGTGCTGGCGGCGGGCGGGTTCGCGCTGTTCGCAAAGCTGGCCCCCGAGAGCGCCGGCCGGGTGGCGGCGGACTTTGCGGATGACGGTATGGACTTTTTGTTCAACAAGACCATCCACGATTTCCCCGGCCATGTGGTGGACAATCTGGACGATCAGGAGGACACCAACTTTGTAGTGTACGCCGAGGGGGTGCAGCGGGTCACCGCCGAGCCGGGGCGCAACGACCTGATCGCCCAAAACGACGAGGCGAGGGTGTATACCTTCGAGAACCCGGACGAGCAGCTCACCGGCCTTGAGGCGGGGGATGTGTTCTTTCTGGACGCCTCCACCACCTGCCCCGCCGGCCTTGCGGTGAAGGTGGAGAAGGTCATCGTGACCGGCGGTCAGGTGGTGGTCACGGGCGGTGATCTGGCCATGGAGGATCTGATCGAGTACGCCGACGTGGACATGGATCTGCCCCTGACCGAGCTGTATTATCAGGACACCGCCGGGCTGACCACCGCCGCGCTGACCGAGTACACCGCCGACGAGCCGGCGGCATGGGCGGCGCAGGACAACTCCGCCTTTTTGGCCGAGGCGGCTCAGCTCGCAGCCGAGGCGCCTCAGTTTGACCCGGCTGCGGTGCAGTCTGACTACACCCTGAATGCCTCCATGCAGGAGGCGGTGGACGCGGCCGCCGGCGACGACGGTGTGCTGGATTGGCTGCTCACCGAGCATGAGCAGAGCGCCAGCCTGCCGGTGTGCATCGACCTGCGCACCAACCTGAGCGCCCACGCGGGCAAGGGCTTTGTGGAGGGCGAGGTCGGCGCGAAGGTGCGCACCGTCCATGTGGTCTTCCGCTATCACCCGATCCTGCTCAACGTGAAGATGGGCGTGGCGATGGACGCCCGCACCTACGCGGAGCTGAAGCTGGGTATGCAGGTCAGCGGCCGGATCGAGTGCCCCTTTGCGCCCCAGTATCCCATCCCGGTGGCTGGCCCGCTCTGCGTCATCCTGCAGTTCTCCCCCTATCTGGAGGCCAGCCTGTCCGCCTACGGCAAGCTGGCCGCTGCGGCCGATCTGTATGTGGAGGGCGGCGTGAGCAGCTTTGCGGGGATCATGCTGCCCTACGGCACCAGCAGCGGCTTCCAAAACCCGGTCACGGATCTGGACTTCGTTGAGGTCGAGGGCAAGGTGGACGCGAATCTCTTCAACGGCGTGGTCTCCTTTGGCGTGCCCGGTGTGGCCCATGTGGGTCTGAGCGCCCACGCCGGCCCGGGTCTGACCGCCAGGCTGGAGTTCCCCGAGAAGGATGAGGTGGACGACGACGGCTCCATCCACGACTGTGACGCCTGCGTGGACGGCGATCTGGATCTGTTTGCCGGGCTGGATCTGCAGTGGGTGCTTGGCCCCGGCGGCAAGGGCACCTTCTTCGGCACCGGCGCGGGTCAGAACGGCCTGAACTGGCGGCTGCTGGAGGGGCGCGTGGATATGCCCTTCGGCCTGTCGGACTTCTACGTTTCCACCCGGGAGGACAGCGCCGGTGAGCGGAAGATCGAGTGCGACATGGGCGAGTGCCCCTACAAGGGCTACCCGGTGGATGTGCAGATCCTCTCGGATCTGAAGGACGCGGGCGTGCCGCTGGACGGCTTTGTGGTGCGCGCCGTGGATGAGGAAGGCAAGGTCGAGTGGGAGTACACCGACGAGGAGGGCAAGGCCCGCCTGCTGCTCAGCAGCGGCAAGCACGAGGTGTCGGTGGATCACGGTATGTACCACTCCAAAAAGGAGCAGGTCGTCCTCAAGGAGAAGGGCGCCGATCTTGAATTTGAGGTGGAGATCGATCCGCAGGTGTTCGTGGTGGAGCATCTGTGGGAGGATCAGGACGCCGGCGGCACCCCCATCCGGGAGGTGCTGGGCAACACCCAATACACCCTGCTTCAGATGGTGCAGCCGTTCGACCTGGATGAGTATACGCTGGAGAACGAGCTGCTGCTGGCGGGCGCGAAGCCCGGTGACATCGTGGTCTGGTTCGACTGCGACAAGGCGGCCACCAACGTGACCAGCGGCGACGGCTGGAACAACTACGGCTTCCTGCTGGGCTTCTGCAACATCCGCGTGGGTCGGCTGCTGTTCGTGTGCGACGGCGTGGACGAGGAGACCGGCGAGGAGTACGGCGACAACGTGGGCCTCTACTGGTGGGCCGAGAGCTACAACAACTACACCTCCAACGGCAGCGGCCTGTACATGGGCAACTTCCACGACAACCTGAATTCGGGGGACGAGTATGTGCCCGAGTTTGAAAACGTGGAGCTGAGCAACGCCCTGAACCTCACCACCGCCGAGGGCCGGTACGACGCGGCCTATGTGGCGCGGGATGTGGAGAGCGCCCTGCAATACCTGCACGAGACCGACTACATGGGCACGCAGGGCTTCTGGAGCCTGTACAACGGGCTGAGCCACCACTATGAGCGCATGGTCGGCACGGTGAGCGCCTACAGCGTCTATGTGCGTGAGATGCTGGCGAACCGGGATTTTGCCTCTACCTATCCGGAATGGTAAGCCCCTGAACGGCTGACATAAACCAAAAGAACCTGCACCCCACCGGGGGGTGCAGGTTCTTTTTTTGCGGAATTTTGCGCGGCTCAGTTCAGCACGCCGCTGACCCGGATGGACTCGATGGCATCGGCGATGCGCTCCGGAGGCAGCACCAGCGCGAAGCGGACGTAGCCCTCGCCCCGGGGGCCGAAGCTGGCGCCGGGGGTGCAGATGACGCCGGCCTTCTCCATCAGCTCCATGCAGAACTGCATGCTGTCGGTGCGGCCGCCGGGCAGCTTTGCCCACACGAACATACTGCCGTGGTTGTTGGGCACATCCCAGCCGATGGCGCGCAGGCCGCCGCACAGGGCGTCCCGGCGGGCCTGATAGTCGGCGCACTGGGTCTTGACGCTCTCACGGGGGCCGGTCAGGGCGGCGATGGCCGCGTACTGCACCGGCAGGAACATACCGAAGTCGATCTGGCTGCGCAGCTTTTTCAGGGCAGCCACCACATCGGGGCGGCCCACCAAAAAGCTGATGCGGGCACCGGTCACGTTGAAGCTCTTGGACAGGCTGAAGAACTCCACGCCCACATCGGCGGCGCCGGGGGTGTTGAAGAAGCTGCGCCCCTCAAAGCCGTCAAAGATGATGTCGCTGTAGGCGTTGTCGTGGACGATCAGCAGGTCGTGGGCCTTGGCGAAGGCCACCAGCTCCTCATAGAAGCCGGGCTTTGCCACGCTGCCCACCGGGTTGGCGGGCAGGCCCACCACCATGTACTTGGCCCGGTCGGCCACCTCGTCGGGGATGGCGTCAAAGTCGGGCAGGAAGTCCTTCTCGGGGGCGAGAGGGTAGTACCAGGGCTGCGCGCCCGCCATCAGCGCACCGGCGGTGAACACCGGGTAGCCGGGGTCGGGCAGCAGCACCGTGTCGCCCTCGTCGCACAGCACCATGCCCAGATGGCCGATGCCCTCCTGGCTGCCGTTGACGCTCATCACCTGCTCGGGGGTGATGGCCACGCCGAAGCGGCTCTCGTAGTAATCACACACCGCCTGCAGCAGCTCGGGCAGGTCGCGCAGGCTGTACTTCCAGTTGTCCTGCAGGGCGGCGGCGTCGATCAGCGCCTGCTTGATGTGGGCGGGGGTCTCAAAATCAGGGGTGCCGATGGACAGGTTGTAGATGGTGCGGCCCTCGGCCAGAAGCTGCACCTTGCGCTCGTTCAGGGCGGCGAATACCTCATCGCCGAAGCGGTTCAGGCGGTTGGAGAATTTCATGGGGCAAGACCTCTTTTGCATCCGTTATTTTTGCGCTCATTTCGCACCGGCCGGCGCGGGCTTTCCCGTCCCCGCGCGGCTGTTTATCCAGTATAGCACTTTAATGCAGCGAGGTCAAAGAAAAAGCACGCAAACGCCCGCCGGGGGCAAGGCTGCCGCCCGGCGGGCGCGGTGCCCGGTGAGAGGAGAGGTCAGTCCACCACGGTGGAGGTGCGGCCGATGCCCACCACGGCGGCGGTGATCTTTTTCCAGGTGTTGCAGCCGCACACGCCGTCGGCGGTCAGCCCCACCCGGCGCTGGTAGGCGCGCAGGGCGTTCTCGGTGCGTGCGCCGAACTTGCCGTCCAAACTGCCGGCGCTGTAGCCCAGCGCGTTCAGCGCATCCTGCAGGATCAGCACATAGGTGTTCACGCAGCCCCGTCGCACGGTGGGGTAGCCGGCGGTGGTGCCGCTGCAGGCAGGGGTGCCGTAGCGGCGGTCAAAATGCACCCAGGTGGGGGTCATGCTCAGCGGCTCCACGTAGCCCCACGCTCCGGTGTTGTTGGCGGCGTTCCAGATGCGCCGCCGCACACTGGCGGTGGTGTTCTGCCCCACGTCAAAGGACACCCCGGCGTAGTGCTGGCTGCGGGTGCCGTGCCCGCCCTCCCAGATGCGCTTGAAGGCGTACCCCACATAGATGCCGCTGCCGAAGCTGCGGCGGGTCAGGTTCCATGCCTCCATGGCGGCCACGGTGGTCCACAGCACGTTGCTGCGGCTGCTGCCCCGGAACTCCCGCACCCGCAGGGTGTTGGCGTAGGCGTAGGGCATGGAGTCGTTTTCGGTCAGGTTGTAGGTCATCATTCGATTGGTGTAAGCGTCGTACACAAAGACTTTTGCCATGCTCGTTCACTCCTTTCGTCTGTGCGGCTCAGGGTACGGCGGCGGCTGCGGCGGACAGCGCGTCCCATGTGACCCGCCCCACGATGCCGTCCGCGGTCAGGCCCTCGGCCTCCTGAAAGGTCAGCGCCGCGGCGCGGGTGGCGGGGCCGAAGATGCCGTCCTCGGTCACGTCCACCATGCCGCACTGGGCGCGGGAGACCTGATTCAGCCACTGCTGTACCTGCCGCACCGCCGCACCGGTGCTGCCCTCCTCCAGTGCGCTGCCGGGGTAGGGGGCGTCCTCACCGGGCACCGAGATGGTGCCGGACATCAGCCCCAGATACACCGCGTTCAGGGCCTCCCAGGTGGCTTCGTCCACCTGCCCGGTGACCGGCAGCCGGAACTGCTGCTGGAAGGCCTCCACCGACCGGGTCAGCGCCGGGTCGAAGGCCGCCGAGACCCCCTCGGTGGGGATGGTGGGGTACCAGAATCCGATCAGCGCCAGCAGTCGGTTGACGTACAGCACGTTGTCGCCGCTGTCGCCCTCCTCCAGCGTGGTGCCGGGCCAGGGCAGCAGACGGGTGCCGGTCACCGGCCCGCTGTCCCGCAGGCGGCCGAAGTCCGCCACCAGCGCGTCCCATGTGGCCCGCCCCACGATGCCGTCCACCGTCAGGTTCCGCAGCCGCTGATAGGCGCGCACCGCGTTCTCGGTGGCGGTGCCGAAGCTGCCGTCCAGCGCGATGGTGGGGATGCCGCTGTTGTAGGCGGACAGGAAGATCAGATAGAACTGCAGCTCCCGCACCGGCCGCCCGGTGCTGCCCCGCCGCAGCACGCCGGGGTAGGTGCCCGGCCGCTGGTTCGGGTCGAGCAGGGCGTTGGCCACCTCCAGATAGACCTCGTTCAGCCGGTTCCAGGTGGTCTGCCCCACCACGCCGTCGCTGCTCAGGCCGAAGTAGCTCTGGAACGCCCGCACCGCCTGCTCGGTGCCCGCACCGAACACCCCGTCCACCGCCGGGGCGGTCAGCGCGGAGTAGTTGGTGGCGGCGATGCGCAGACGGAACTGGATCAGCCGCACGTTGTTGCCGGTGTCACCCCGGCGCAGCGGGGTGCCCGGGTAGGCGGCCACGCCGCCGGTGGTGATGTCCTCCTCCAGCGAGCGGTAGGCGGCGTACAGGGTCTCCCAGGTGATCTGCCCCACCACGCCGTCCGCCGCCAGCCCGGCCAGCCGCTGAAACGCCCGCACCGCCGCCGCGGTGCCGCTGCCGTACACGCCGTCCACCGTCACATCCAGCAGGCTGTCGTCAAATTCGCTCAGCTCGCTCAGCCAGAACTGCACCTGCTCCACCGCCGCGCCGGTGCTGCCCTGCCGCAGGACGGTGCCCGGCCACGCGCCGCCGCTCAGGCCACCCAGCGAGGTCTCGCCCTCACTGGTCAGCTCGGCCAGATCCTTCACGCTCACATAGATGTAGCTGATCTTGTACCAGGTGGCGCGGCCCACCACCCCGTCGGCGGTCAGGTTGAACTGCCGCTGGAACCGCCGCACGATCTCGGCGGTGGACTCGCCGTACACCCCGTCGATGTCGGTGGTGCCGAAGAAGGGGTAATCCTTGGCGATGCGGTTGAGCTGCCGCTGGAGGATGGCCACGCTGGTGCCGCTGGAGCCGACCCGCAGCGGACTGCCGGGGTAGCTGGAGGGGATGGACTGGATGTTGTTCGAGCGCACGATCTCGATGTTGCTGCCGTAGTAATACCGCAGGATCTCCAGCGCGGTGCGGCCCTGCTGCGCCAGCGTCACGGTGCCCCACTGCTTCATGCCCGGGCAGGTCACCGAGCGGCCGTCGCAGTACTCGGTGTAATACGGCTCGATGGTGCCGGTGCGCCGCACATAGGTGTTGAAGATGTCGTCGGTCAGCCGCTCCATCACCTCGAAAATCGTGCGTTTGTACACGAAATATTGGTCGTAGCTGGTGGAGTTCGTGATGTTGAAGCTATACCCCTTGCTGGGATACCATTCAGTAAAAATGCGGTTCAGTGCCAGACTGATCTGGGCGTGAATGTTGGCCCGCAGTGCCTGCTCCGGCCAGGTGGGGTACACCTCGCTGGAGGCCACGTTGGCGATGTAATGGCGGAAGGACACGGTCACGTTCTGGGCGCTGGCGGCGGGGCGGCCCAGATGCACCGTGATCTTTTCGGGGATGATGGGGGCCTCCAGCACCCGCCCCGGGCAGGCGGTGAGGGGAGTGGGGCCGCTGCCGCCCTCCCCGGCGAACAGCTTGTGGGCGGGGACGTCCACCACCTCGGGCAGGCTGCGGGCCTCGCCCTCCTCGGCGGGCACCAGCTCCAGATCGGCCAGGGTGGTCTGGCAGGCAAACACCTGCACCCCGCGGAGCACAAGGGTCTGCCAGCCCTCCTTTTCCGCCGTCAGATCCAGCACCGCGTAGGGCCGCACGGTGGCGTTGTCCTCATCCAGCGAGTAGGACTCGTCCGGGGCGTCCACTACAAGGTCGGGCGCGCGGCCCTCCTCGTCGGTGACAAAGCGGTATGCTTCGCCGTCCTCAAACACCACTGTCACCGCCACCCCGGGCACCGGGGCGGCAAGGCGGGAGGTGAAGCTCTGCACCCGCAAATAGCCTTGACTCATATGCGTTCTCCTTTCTGTGTAAATGGAGCGCCCGCTGTGCGCAACAACTCCGCCCCAGTGTATGAACGCCCGCCCGCCGCCGTGCTCCGGAAAAGTGTAAGGCTGGGAAATTCTGTCATATTTGGCCCGAAAAATACGAATTGTAATATAAATTTTTGCTTCTTCGGGGTGACAAAGACTTGCTATTGTAATCCAAAAGTGGTAAAATAGCACTAGTCTGTGGAGGTATGCCATTCGCAAATCCTCCGGGAACTGTGAGGATAAACGTTATATGCCAAAACCCCTGAAAAAAGCATTCGACGCGTTCAGCACCCTTGTGGTGGTGATCGTGGTGATTTTGACCGTGCTGCTGGTGGGCGTTCGGCTGGTGGGTCTGCAGGTGTTCACCGTGCTGTCCGGCTCCATGGAGCCGGCCTACCACACCGGCGCGCTGATCTATGTGAAAGAGGCCGACCCCCACACGCTGGGCGAGGGGGATGTGATCACCTACATGATCAGCGAGGACACGGTGGTCACCCACCGCATCGCGGGCGTGGTGCCGGACGAAACGAACCCCGACATCTGGCGGTTCCGCACCAAGGGCGATGCCAATGCGCAGGAGGACGCCATCATGGTGCATGAGAAAAACATTCTCGGCACCCCGGTGTTCAGCATCCCGTATCTGGGCTACTTCGCCAACTACATACAGAACCCTCCGGGCACCTACATCTCCATTGCGGTGGCGGCGCTGGTGCTGATGGTCATGTTCATCCCCGACCTGCTGGAGGAGGACGAGCCGAAGGAGCACGAGCCTGCCCCCAAAAAGCATCTGTTCAAAAAGGCGGACGCCGCGCCGCCTGAGGAGAGCGCTGTCCCTGCCGGGGCGGCGCAGTCGGACCGACCGTCCGACCCTTGACTGTGTATCTGACAGTGCCTTGCACTGAGGATAAAAATACCCAAAAAATATGAGAGGAAGAAGATCAAGATGAAAAAGAAGATCCTTTCCATCGGTCTGGCGGTTGCCCTGTGTGTCATGGCGGCAGTCGGCGGCACGCTGGCTTACTTCTTTGACACTGCCGAGGCGACCAACACCTTCACCGTCGGCAATGTCGCGATCGACCTGATCGAGAAGGGCGAGGACGCTGACGGCGACGGTTACACCGACACCGACACCAACGGCGACGGCGTGATCGACGAGAGCGAGGCCGTCACCGACCCCTTCGAGCAGGATCAGACCCTGTTCCCCGGCAGCGCCACCGTGAACAACGTGGCCAAGCGCGCCTGGGTCACCAACACCGGCAAGAACGACGCTTGGGTGTGGGGTGAGGTCTGGGTGCCCGCCGCGCTGGAGAGCCAGAGCACCCCCAAGAACGCCTCCGAGAACAGCCTGCACTTCAACTACTATGGCCAGTTCGACAGCGTGTTCTACGACAGCACCTGGGCCGCTACCTTTGCGCAGACCCCCATCACCGACGGCATTCTGGATGCTAACAAGACCCCCACCGTGCCCGGCATGATGGAGGTCGCCCCCGAGGCCCTGTGGACTCTGGCGGTCGATGACGCCGGCGAGGCGGCCATCGAGCAGAAGGAGCAGAACGGCGTGACCTACAACGTCTACACCTTCAAGATGGAGAACAAGCTGCCTGCCGGCAAGACCTCTCTGCCCTTCCTGCGTCAGGTCTACATGGACGCCAACGTCACCCAGTGCACCGATGCGGCCCACACCGATTGTCTGGTCCTGAAGGACGGCACCACCCACTACAGCGGCACCTGGGAGCTGCTGGTCAAGGCTTACGCCATGCAGACCGAGGGCTTTGACACCGTGGACGCCGCCATTGAGGGCTACCGCGCGGCCAACACCGTCGCGCCCTAACGATGGACTGCACGGAAAACACACCGGAACCGGTGTGTTTCATGTCCCGCGGGGCGGGACATGACCTCCGCTGATGCTTTGATTCTGTTTTAAGGTGGTTGTACGTTGAACAAAAAAAGGAAAGCACTGATCCTGTCGATCTGCGCGCTGCTGCTCAGCGTCACTGTGGTGACCGGCACGCTGGCGATGGCTTTCGACTGGGATGAAAAAGTGAATACTTTCACCGTCGGTCAGGTTCTCATCGAGCTGGATGAAACGCTGGTGGACGAGAACGGCAACCCGGTGAACGAAAACGGCGACCCGCTGCCCTCTGGCGCGGAGCTCGTCAAGACCGACGCGGGCAACGTCTACAAGCTGACTGCCGGCGCCCGGCTGCTGAAGGACCCCACCGTGACGGTGAAAGCGGGCAGCGATGCCTGCTGGCTGTTCGTGCGGGTGGAGGCCTCCGCTGAGGCCGACCGGTTCATCACCTGGTCGATGGCCGATGGCTGGATGCCGCTGGATGCGCAGGCGCACCCGGGCGTGTACTGCCGTGAGGTGGACGCGACCGATCTGAACCTGTGCTTTGCGGTGCTGGCCGACAACGCCGTCACCGTGAAAGCTCTGAATGCGCAGGAGCTGGCAGCCCTGACCCGCGAGACCCTGCCCACGCTGAACATCACGGCCTACGCCGTGCAGAAGAGCGGCGTGGAGACCCGTGCCGAGGCATGGGAGCTGGTGCGCACTGCCGCCGGCTGACCTTCTGTTTGATGTAACCGGCCGCCCACAGTGACGACCGGATGCATAATACCCCAAAACACAAGAGAAAGGACGATACCTCAATGAAAAAGAAGTTTGTTGCGGTCGCTATGGTGCTGGTTCTGGCACTGACCGCGGTGATCGGCGGCTCCTTCGCCTACTTCACCGACACCGAGGCCGCCACCAACGTTATGGTGATGGGAAACATCGACATCAGCCAGCTCGAGTATGAGCGCGTGGTCGATGCCAACGGCAACTGGATCCCCACCAACACCACCGACAAGTACGGCTACACCCCCGACGAGCTGCAGGAGTTCGTGCAGGAGAAGCCCCTGTACCCCGCTGTCTTCGCGGACGGCACCATCAAGTGGGACGACCGCACCAGCGGCCACCAGCAGTCCTGGGGTCAGTTGGATGCCCCCGGCTCCAACCAGCTCTTTGACGACAGCGTGAAGAACGCCATCGACAAGTTCGTCTTCGTGAAGAACGAGAGCGGCCACAGCGATGCCTATGTCCGCACCATCTTTGCCTTCGAGCAGGGCGACCTGACCGCGGCGGAGTTCGATGAGATCATCGGCACCAGCGCCGATGCGAATCACTGGGATTGGGAGACCATCGCCACCGACGTGGAGATCGACGGCCAGAAGTACGTGATCGCCACCGCCACCTACATGGGCCCCACGTCTGACCCCACCGGCATTCTGCCCGCTGACAGCGTGTCCTACCCCAGCCTGCTGCAGGTCTACATGGTGCCCGAGACCACTCAGGAGCAGGTCACTTCCTTCGGTGGTACTTACGAAATCCTGGTTCTGTCCCAGGCCGTCCAGACTGAGGGCTTCGCGGACGCTGAGACCGCTCTGAACACCGCCTTCGGCAAGCCCGGCGACACCGCCGCGAACGGCCTGATGAACGCTCAGG
>JBGVKB010000038.1:0-7801 GCA_045118955.1 Oscillospiraceae bacterium
CCGTTCTCATCGTAGTGGTGGTGATGCTCGTGGGCGGCGGCGCGGGCCTGCTCCAGCAGGGCCTGCACAAAGTCGTCCTCGCTCTCCATGGCGGCGACGATCTGGGCGCCGGTGAGCTGATCCCAGTCGGTGGTCACGATGGTGGCCTTGGCGTTCTTGCCGCGCAGCAGCTCCACCGCCTTGGCGATCTTGGCCTCGTCCGCGGTGCCGGTGCGGCTCAGCAGAATGGTGGAGGCGTGCTCGATCTGGTCGTTGTAGAACTCACCGAAGTTCTTCATATACAGGCGCACCTTGTTCACGTCGGCCACGGTGACGAAGCTGTTCAGCTTCACGTCCTCCTCCTCGGCCACGGTCTCCACGGCGCGGGTCACGTCGCTGAGCTTGCCCACGCCGGAAGGCTCGATCAGGATGCGGTCGGGGCGGTACTGCTCCACCACCTGCTTCAGAGCAACGCGGAAGTCGCCCACCAGACTGCAGCAGATGCAGCCGGAGTTCATCTCGGTGATCTCGATGCCGGCCTCCTTCAGGAAGCCGCCGTCGATGCCGATCTCACCGAACTCGTTCTCGATCAGCACGATCTGCTCGCCCTTGAAGGCCTCCGCGATCAGCTTCTTGATCAGGGTCGTCTTGCCGGCACCCAGAAAGCCGGAAAAAATGTCGATCTTAGTCATTTGTTTAATACCTCTCTGCGGCCATGCGGGCCGCCTGTCTTTGGTTCTATGTGGGCCGCGGTATGCGGCAAAAGAATGCTTCTTTACCTCTAATATTATAACAAACCTGTCAACTGGCAAAAGGCCGAATCAGGGCGTTTTTTCACCCCTGGGATTGCCCGATTTCGCCAGTTTGACCCATACCTCCCCGCCGGCTGAAAAACGATTTGTCTCTATGCGCGAATTTTGAAACATTTTGTCGAGTTATATCGTAATTATTTTAAACGATCCCGTAAAAAACGCCGCAAAGGAGCTTCCCGCCGTGACCGAACAGGAATACTTCCGCAGCCGCCGGGCGCGCCGCGCCCACCCCGACCGCAAGACCCTCACCCGACGCCGTGCCCTGCTGATCACGGCGCTGCTGCTTCTTCTGGGCGGCGCGTATCTGGCGGGCCGACTGCTGCCGGCGCGGGACGAGCCGCCCTGGGTCATCGCCATCGACCCGGGCCACGGCGGCAAGGATCTGGGCGCGGTGGGGCTTGTGAATGAGATCGACCTGACCATGGCCACCGCCCGGGCGCTGTACGAGCTGCTGGAGGCCGACCCGGACTTCATCCCTCTGCTCACCCACGAAGGGGAGGGCGGCAGCACCAAGGCGCGGGCAAAGACCGCCGACCGCAGACGCGCCGACCTGTTTTTGTCCATCCACGGCAATTCCGACCCCACCGGCGAGGGCAAGGGGTTCGAGTGCTTCCCCGAGCTGCCCGGCCACGGGCGGCACAAGGAGAGCCTGCGGTTCGCCAAGCTGGTATGCCGGCAGATGGAGCCGATCAGCGCCCGGATGCGGGGCGACGGCGGCATCCGCTACGCCTATTACGACGACAGCGACACCAAGCACATCGTGGAGGCCTACGCCGCCGAGGGCATTGAGGAGCTGAGCTTCGGGGTGCTGGAGAACACCCGCTGCCCCGCCCTGCTGGTGGAGCAGTGCTTTGTGACCAATCAGGAGGATGTGGACGCCTTCTGTACCGAGGAGGGCATCCGGACTGCCGCCGAGGCCTATTACCGGGCCATCCGTGAATATTTCGGCCGATGATACGAACCTTCATTCCGCACTGCGCCCTTCGGGGCGCTTTTTTGCGCAAACACAGTTCCTATCCACAAGGGGCTTTGTTATAAAGTTTTCCCAACTTGTTCCCCTCCGGACGTTGACTTTTATAACAGAAATGTTATGATATTCCCAGCATCTCTGTTATATTGCATGGAATAGATTGCGACGACCGGAGGACCTTGTATGAATCTGAAACAGGCCCGTTACATGAAGACCATCGCGCAGGAGGGCAGCATCACCGCGGCCGCCAAAAAGCTGTACGTCAGCCAGCCCTCCCTGAGCCAGATGCTGCGGCAGGTGGAGACCGAGCTGGGTCTGCCCATCTTCGACCGCAGCGTGTCGCCCTTCCGGCTGACCTACGCGGGCGAGCAGTACCTGCGCACCGCCCAGATCATGCTGGCCGCCGCCGAACGGCTGGAGAACCAGCTTCGGGAGATCAAGCAGGAAAACACCGGCCGCCTGCGGCTGGGCATCAGCGTGCAGCGGGCCATACAGGTGCTGCCCGCCGCCCTGCCTCGCTTTTGGGAGCAGTACCCCAGCGTGTCGGTGGAGCTGACCGAGGCCGGCAGCACCAAGCTGGAGGACATGGTGCGGGACGGCCGACTGGACATGGCATTGGCCGCCGTCGCCTCTGCCAGCCCCCATCTGACCTACGAGCTGATCGAGCAGGAGGTCATCGGCATTCTGGCGGGCGCGGGCAGCAAGCTGGCGCAGAACCAGCCCGCCGGCACCCTTGTGACGCTGGAGGACGCCCGGGAGGACACCTTCATCAGCCTGAAGCAGGGCCACAGCGTGCGGCAGGTGCAGGACAAGCTGTTCCGCACCGCGGGCATCCGCCCCCGCGTCCTGCTGGAGAGCGACAGCATGGAGGTGGCCAAGCGGGTGGCGCTGGGCACCGGGAGCTGCCTGCTCTGCTCCAACATCTACATGGACGATCTGGTGCGCCGCAAGGGCGGCGCCTTCTACCCGCTGAAAAACTACGAGAACCGCCGCCACTTCTATGTGTGCTACCGCAAGGACGAGTACCTGCCCCGGTATATGCGGGACTTCATCCAGATCACCGGCGAGGTGCTGAGCCGCTGAGCGGGCCATTTCGCGGTTGCATTTTCATATGCTGGTGATAGAATCAATTCAACAGGCTTTGAACAAGAGGAGTGGAACACCATGAAGGTATTGCTTGTGAACGGCAGCCCCCGCCCGGCGGGCTGCACCTACACCGCCCTGAGCGAGATCGCCGCCGAGCTGGAGCAGTGCGGCGTGCAGGCGGAGATCTTTCAGGCCGGGGCCGCCCCCATCGGCGGCTGCATCGGCTGCGGCGGCTGCGCGGGCAAGGGCGCGTGCGTCTTTGGCGGCCCGGTGAACGAGCTGATCGAGAAGGCAAAAACCGCCGACGGCTTCATCTTCGGCACCCCGGTACACTACGCCTCCGCTTCGGGGGCGCTCACCTCCCTGCTGGATCGGGCGTTCTATGCCGGCAGCGGGAACTTCCGGTTCAAGCCGGGCGCAGCCGTGGCCAGCGCCCGCCGGGCGGGCACCACCGCCGCGCTGGATCAGGTGCAGAAATATTTCACCATCACCAATATGCCCATCGTGGGCAGCCAATACTGGAACATGGTACACGGCAACACCCCCGACGAGGTGCGGCAGGACGCAGAGGGTCTGCAGACCCTGCGGCAGCTTGCCCGCAACATGGCGTGGCTGCTGAAGTGCATCGAGGCCGGCCGCGCCGCCGGCGTGCCCATGCCCGGGGAAGAGCCTCGGATGAGAACCAACTTCATTCGCTGACAGGCGGGAAAGGAATGCCCCATGTTCGTCAAAGTAAACGATGTTAAGCTGTATTATGAAGTGGCCGGCCAGGGCCGCCCGTTCCTTCTGGTGCACGGCAACGGCGAGGATCACACCATCTTCGACAAGCTCGTTGCCCAACTTGCCCCCCACTACACCGTCTACGCGCTGGACAGCCGCGGCCACGGCAAGAGCGACCGGGTGCCGGTGCTGCGCTACACCGAGATGGCGGAGGACGTGGCCGCCTTCATCAAGGCGCTTGGGCTGGAGAAGCCCCTGTACTACGGCTTTTCGGACGGCGGCATCATCGGCCTGATCCTTGCCTCGCAGCACCCCGGCCTGCTGGAGAAGCTGGTGGTGAGCGGTGCCAACACCACCCCCGAGGCGGTGAAGCCCTGGGTGCGCCGCACCATGAAGCTGATGAACCGCCTGCGCCCCGATCCGCTGCTGGAGCTGATGATCACCCAGCCCCACATCGCCCCCGCCCAGCTCAAGCGCATCGACGTGCCCACGCTGGTGCTGGCCGGTGAGAAGGATCTGATCAGCGAGGAGCACACCCGCGCCCTCGCCGCCGCCATCCCCGGCGCGCGGCTGCTGATCCTGCCCGGCGAGACCCACGGCAGCTATGTGGTACACAGCGACAAGCCCTACGCCGCCATGCAGTCCTTCATTGAGGATCCCGCGCCCCGCATTTTCGAGTAAGCAAAACAGGAGCCGCCCCGTGTGGGGCGGCTCCTGTTGTTTTTGTGGTCACAGCGCACGGAAGCGCACCCGCACCGCCTTGGCAAACCGCTCGGCGTCGCTGCCCGCCGGGGCGTAGAGGGTCAGCGGGTCGAACAGGCCGTGGGGCACACCGGTGAGGATGTGATCCGTCTGGCGCAGCATCAGGCGATGGCTGCGGATGACCAGCTTTTCCAGCCGGCGGCACTTCTCAAAGGCCCAGCTTCCCATCTTGTACACCGTCGCGGGGACGTCCACCTCACGCAAGGATACACAGCGGGCAAAGGCCAGCGTGTCGATGGTCTGCAGCCCCTGCGGCAGCTCGATGGCGGCGAGGGCACCGCACCCGGCAAAGGCGCGCGCCCGGATGTGCTGCAGGCTGTCGGGCAGCTTCACCTCGGCGAGCTGCTCACAGCCGGTGAAGCAGCCCTCCTCCAGCACCTGCAGCCCCTCCGGCAGGGTCACCCGGCGCAGTGCCGTATCCTTGAAGGCCTCCTTGCCCACGGCGCGCACCGGCAGACCGCTCAGCGCGGCGGGGATGGTCAGGCGGTCGCTCTCCCCCTCATATCCGGTGACGGCGGTGTATTTCTGCCCCTGCGGGTCGGTGCGCACCTCCCAGCGAAGCTGCCGCTGCAGCTCGCTCTGCTGTGCCGCGTCCCCGCTGGTCATGAAGCACAGGCCGTTGGCCTGCGCGTACTCCCGCGCAAAGCTGCCCACCACCGGGGCCACCAGCAGCGGGCGGCTGCGGACAAAGGCATCCGGCTCGATGGCGCACCGGGCGTGGCCGAACCGCACCTGCACAAGGTCCGCGCAGTCCGCAAAGGCCCCCATCTCCACCGACCGCACCGAAGGCGGCAGAGCCACCTCCCGCAGAGCGGTGCCGGCAAAAGCCCACTGCCCCACCGTCCTCAGCTCAGGGCTTAGGCCGATGATGCGCAGCGCCCCGCAGCCCGCGAACATCCCCGCAGGGATGACCTCCGGCATCAGCCGGGCCGCCTCCAGTCGTTCACACCCCTGAAAGGGCGAGCTGTCCCAGCCCGACCGGCAGCCCGCCTGACTGCTCAAGGCCCTGCTGTCCACCGACAGGCGGGTCAGCCCGACACAGTCCGCAAACGCCCCATCCCCCAGCACCCGCAGCCCCGCGGGCAGGGTCAGGGACTTCAGCGCGGCACAGCCCGCAAAGGCCGATGCGCCGATGGTCGTCAATTCCTCATTCAAGGTCACCACTTCCAGCCCGGTGCAGCCGGCGAAGGCCGACGCGCCCACCTCGGCGCAGCGGGCGGGCAGCTTCACCCCGCGCAGATCCGCGCGGTCGGAGAAAACCGCCTCGCCGATGCAGCCCACCGGCACTCCATCAAAGGCCTCGGGGATCTCCACATCGCCGCCCTCGCCGCGGTATCCGGTGATCCGCAGGGTAGCGTCGCCATGATGCGTATACTCCCAAACCGAGGACACCCCCCGCTCCGGGACAGGCTCCTTCTCCGGCTCCTCCTGGGGCTTCGGCTCAAAGCGCACCTCGCCCTTCTCCTCCACCTCGGCCAGCAGGCGGTCGGCTTCCTCGCGCAGGGCGCGGGCGGCCGCGGCCCGCTGGGGATCGCGCAGGGAATCAAAAATACCCCAGCCCTTGCCGGGCTGCCCCTCCTCCCGCACGAATCTGACCCGCCCCGGGGTGGGCGTCGCCTCCTGCGGGGGCAGACAGCGGGTGTTCTCGGGGAAGGCGGCCAGAATGTCGGCGTAGTAGTCCAGCCGGCGGCCCGGCTCGCACTTGGGGTGGATGCGCACCTTTTCGTTGTTGCTGTTGAAAAACTCCTTCACAAAGCGGCTCAGCACCCGGGCGCGGCCGGTGCGGGCGGCCTTGTCCAGCCCGCTGGACTGGATGCCCGCATACACCTGCTGGGAGAACTCAGTGATATCCCCCACCTCCTGCACGTCCACCGCGATGAACTTCACCGGGCCGAAATGTACCTCCATGGTGCTCTCGGCCACGGTGCGGCACAGCTCGTTGTAGCACGGCTCGCTGCACAGGGAGTGCTCACTCACATAGAACACCACCAGCTCGCACTCGATGTCCTCCACCGCGGCGAGGGCGTCCTCCTTCCACGAGTCCTTGGTCTTGTTCAGGTTGCACTCGTCCAGCCACACGTTGTAGCCCCGGTTCTGGAATTCCAGCACATCCCGCCACACCAGCTCCCGATCCTCGCTGCTGTAGCTGACAAACACATAGGGCTTCTCGGTATCACAGGGGCGGATGCGCGCCAGCACCTCATGCAATTCCATTCCGCTCATCCCCTCTCTTTCCCTCTTTTTACAGTTATCGCCGCGGCGGCGCAAAGGTCGCTCCGTTCGGCGCGTTTTGTCCGTTTTTATTATAAACCATCCGCCCCCGGCACACAATGCGGCGAAACACAAAAAAGCGGGCGGCGCATTTCCGCGCCGCCCGCTCACCGGCCTTAAAGCCGGGCAGGTTATGTAGGTCTTACTTGAACATCTTGTTCAGGACCATGATGCACAGGGCGATGGCGGCCATAACAACGAAGATGCCGACCATGCCCAGACCCATCACGGGCAGGGTAGCCATGAAGCCTTCAACATTCAGAGCCATAGTTCATTCCCTCCTATTTTAGCGAGCGATCAGGTTCAGGATCAGACCACCGGCGATGACGCTGGCGACCTGGCCGCCCACGTTGACACCGGCAGCCTGCATCAGGATGAAGTTGCCCTTATCCTCGGCCAGAGCCATCTTCGCAATGACGCGGCTGGACATGGGGAACGCGGAGATGCCGCAGGCACCGATCATGGGGTTGACCTTCTTGCCCTTGGGCAGGAAGAGGTTCATCAGCTTGGCGAACATCACACCGCCGGCGGTGTCGAAGATGAAGGCAAACAGGCCCAGGCCCAGGATCATCAGGGTCTCGGGGTTCAGGAACTTGTCGGCCTGCATCTGGCAGGAGATGGTGATGCCCAGGAAGATGGTGATCAGGTTGGCCAGAACGTTCTGAGCGCAGTCAGACAGGCTGTTCAGCACACCGCACTCGCGGATCAGGTTGCCGAACATCAGGAAGCCGACCAGAGCCACGCTGCGGGGAGCGACCAGACCGGCCAGCACGGTGACCACGATGGGGAACAGGATGCGGGTGGTCTTGCTGACAGTGCCCTGCTCATAGGCCATGCGGATGCAGCGCTCCTTCTTGGTGGTCAGAGCCTTGATGACAGGGGGCTGGATGATGGGCACCAGAGCCATGTAGCTGTAAGCAGCGACCATGATGGCGCCCACATACTGGCTGTTGAACCACTGGGACACGAAGATGGCGGTGGGGCCGTCAGCCGCGCCGATGATGGCGATGGAGGCAGCGTCCTGGATCTGGAAGCCGGCCAGAGTGGCCAGGCTCAGGGTGAAGAAGATGCCGAACTGGGCGGCAGCACCGAAGATCAGCAGCTTGGGGTTCTGCAGCAGGGGGCCAAAGTCGATCATGGCGCCGATGCCGATGAACAGCAGCAGGGGGAACAGCTCGTTGGCGATGCCGGCGTCGTACAG
>JBGVKB010000039.1:0-11653 GCA_045118955.1 Oscillospiraceae bacterium
CGAGTTGTCCAACAGTTGGACAACTCCCCTGCCCCCGAGCTTGTCCACATTGTGGACGAGCTCAGAACGGCACCGCTTCGGCGACCAAGGCCAGCGCAAAGGTCGCCGCCAGCAGAGCCAGAGCCGGCCAGATGCGGGGCTTGCGGCCCTGCACCTCGCACCGGCACAGGTACGCGATGAGGGTCAGCAGCCCCGCCCATGGGGCCGCGATGAGAGCGCCGCAGATGGCGCTCTCAAGCATGTCGGGCATTGGGATCACCTCCTTCATCCGCCCGCTTTGACGCGGGCAACCGCCATCTTAGGAATGGGGTGGCCGCGCCGGAACGGGTAAATCTTCACCACGGTTTTCTCGCTGACCCCGTCATAGCGAGCCAACTCCCGGCGGGTCAGCGTGTCCCTGTCCGGAAACGCCCGATCAAGGCGCTCCAACTGCAGGAGCAGAAGTTGTTCGTTCATTGTCGCCTCCCTCTCAGCTAATGGTTTTCCTGGCATCCTCGAAGGCTTTCAGATCCTCCTCCTTGATCAGATAGGTGCGGCCGATTTTGACCGCCGCCAGCTTCTTTTTCCTGATCCAGTCCCAGACCGTCAGGACCTCGACCTTGTAGCGGTCGGCGACCTGCCGACAGGTGTACAGCTCGGCCATGCGGCACCTCCTTTCTTTGTTTGTTTTGTATAGTTGTGTTTACTTCGGTTTTGTGGTATTATGGAATTGCGAAGCATGATAACCCGCACGACGTTTTGTAATTCGAAGTGCTTTTGTTTTCCGAAGTATGTTATAAGTATACTTCGGATTTCATTACAAGTCAATAAGTTTACTTCGGTTTTCAAAAGTATGTCGCGCTTTTTGTAGGAGTGCACAAATTATGTACGAAAAGTTTGCTTGTTTGCTGAAAGAGCGCGACGTGAGCGCATACCAAGTCGCAAAGGCCACCGGAATCGGACAGTCCACTTTCTCGGACTGGAAAAACGGACGCAGCACGCCGAAGCTGGACAAACTCCAAAAAATCGCCGATTTCTTCGGTGTCTCGGTCGACTACTTCTCCGGCTCAGAAAAAGAAAAGCCCGCCGCCATGGCAGGCGACGAGCTAAGCGAAAAAGAGCACCGCGACATCGCTCGCAAGGTAGAGGCTCTGATGGCAGATCTCGCGGGCGATGAGGATGTGATGTTCGACGGCGACCCGATGACGCCGGAGGCAATGGATAGCTTGCGGCAAGCTTTGACTCTCGGATATGAGCTCGCTCGCAAGATCAACAAGGAGAAGTATACCCCTAGAAAGTATAAAAAATGAGGTGAGCAATATGGGCATGCTTCGGATGGCCAAACAGCTGCGCCGGAGATATGGGACCACAGATCCAGAGCAGATTCTGCGCGCTATGGGAGTCACAGTCATCCGTATTCCCCTGCAAGGCCTAAGGGGCATTTACAAGCGCATCGAGCGCAATGTCATCGTGTTCGTTGACAGCGAACTAGATTCCCGCACAGAGCGCTTTGTCCTAGGCCATGAACTGGGTCACCACATCCTTCACAAAGGGCTGAATCGGGTCTTTTTAGAGCGCTGCACGCATATGAAGACATCCGTGTACGAGCGTGAGGCGGATCTCTTTTCGGTCTGTCTGATGGCGCCGGATCCAGAGGACGTCCTCGAAGAAGGGTGCACCGTCGAAACCATCGCGGCCAGGCTTGGCGTAGAGCGCCGCCTAGCCGAGTTATACGCCGAAGAGTCCAAAAGGGCTTTTTGAAATAAAAAAATCCCGCTCCCGGCTGCCACCGGGAACGGGACGAAAGACAGCTTACCCGAATGAGTATAATCTGCCCTCAACAGTATGATTATACCTCGTTTGGGTGGGCTTTGACAAGTGCATCCTGAAGGAGGTATTTATGGCACGAAAAGTGACCGATGGGCTCAGGCTGAAGGCCAACGGCGTCTGGGTCCGAGAAGAAGTCATCAACGGCAAACGCTGCTCTTTCTCGAGCAAAGATCCAAAAAAGGTCTGGGAGAAGTATCGCAGCTACCGGGAAAGCGTAGACAAGGGGCTGCGCTTCTCCGACATGGCCCAAAGGTGGTGGGAAACCAAGCTCCCCACGCTGGCCCCTAACAGTCGTAACGGATACGAAGTGGCCGTGCGCAGAGCTGCCGACTACTTCGGCGACTGCGCGCTGGATGAGATCACCGCTACGGCCATCCACACCTATCTGCGCCGGCTGTCTGCCGCTCACCACTTTTCCCGTAGCACGACCTCGCATCATCTGGTGGTGGTGACCCAGATTTTTGAGTATGCGTGCAATCATCACGGATATGACAAAAACCCCGCCCAGTTGGTCAAGCTCCCGGATGGGCTGACTAAGAGCCGCCGAACCATGCCGGATCAGGAGATCATCGAGCGCATCAAGGCCGCCAAAGACACGCCGGATGGGCGTCTGTACTTTTTCTTGCTCTGCACAGGTTTGCGCATCGGCGAAGCATTGGCGCTACAGTGGAAGGATCTGGATCCGCAGGAAGGCACCATCCGAGTCGCCAAGTCACTGTGCTGGGCCGGACACAACCAGGGCTTTATAAAGAGCCCCAAATCCGCCAAGAGCAACCGCAGCACCTTGTACATGACCCGTCTGCAGGAGGTCATGGAGCCGAGCCGCGGAGATCCCGAGTTGTATGTGTTCGGCGGCGATGAGCCGATGACCAAAAAGGCTTATTACTGCCAGCTTCGGCGATGCCGCGATCTGGGGATGGACACCACCCCGCACGAGCTGCGTCACGCCTTCGCCACGCTGTGCTTCGAGGCCGATCTGCCGGCCCGCACCCTGCAGGGCCTTTTGGGACACGCGCAGCTCTCCACTAGCGCCGATGTGTATGCAGAGATCCGCACACACAAACTCCTGCAGGATGCCGAGCGTCTCAATGCGGTCGACTTCTGACTTCGTACCAACTGCGTACCTATTCGATTTTCAACTTATTTTCGTCAAAAAGTAAGGCTTCGAGTTCCTTACCGCCCACCAAAACCCGGAACGAGAGTTCCGGGTTTTTTCTTTTTGCCGGGCAAGCGGCTTGCTTTGCGGCGGAGACTGCGGCAGGCAAGCGGTTCGCTCTGCGGCGGCGACCGCGGCGGGCAGGCGACTGCGCCGGGCACCCGGCTTGCTCAACGCCAGACACCCGGGCTTACCCAGCGGCGACAGCGGCGGGCAGGCGACCGCGCCGGGCACCCGGCTTGCTCAACGCCAGACACCCCGGCTTACCCAGCGGCGACCGCACCGGGCAGGCGACCGCACCGGGCAGGCGACCGCACCGGGCAAGCGACTGTGGGCAGGCAGGCGGCAGTACCAAGCACCCGGCTCACTCTGCGGCGTCCACCCCGGCTTACCCAACGGCGGCGATGGCCGCCGCCACCCGACCGCCCTTGTCGGCCCGAGCCCTCACCGCCGCGGCTTCGCTCACCCCGCGTCCCCAAATACGCTCACGCAAAGGCTCGTCGTCCTCGTCCTCCCGCGCTGCGGGCGCGGAAGAAGATGACGAGTTCTTGTTCTTGCTTTTGTTCTTGTTCTTATTCTTGTTCTATTGGGTTGTTTTGGTTGTTTTGATTGTTTTGATTGTTTTGGTTGTTTTCCAAAATTTTTACCGATGTATCGTCAGGCCGACCGTCAAATAAGAGCGAATTCGCTGTTTTTGGGGCATTTGGGGTTGTTTTTTGATTGTTTTGATTGTTTTGGTTGTTTTTGCAGTCGCTCTGCCCCGCGGATTTTGCCGCTGAATCGACCAATACGCCGCGAAAATAAAAATTTTCGCAAAGGGCTTGCATTTTTTGAATGGGTCTGCTATAATAATCAGGCAGTCACGCGAGTGACAGGAATGAGGGCGGTTAGCTCAGCTGGTAGAGCACCTGCTTGACGTGCAGGGGGTCAGGGATTCGAGTTCCTTACCGCCCACCAAACCCGGAACGAGAGTTCCGGGTCTTTTTTTATTTTACTGCGGTGCTTCGCGGCTTTGCGCCGCCCGCCGGGCAGGTCTGTCCGCTCTGCGCCCCGGTTGGCCCCACACCTGCGCACCCGGCAAGCGGCCGCCTGTTGCCGCACTCAAAGCATCCAACGCAAACCAAAGGCTTCGTCCTCCTCCCGCGCGGCACGCGGAAGAAGACGAAGCCTTTTCTTCTTGGGAGCAATTGGTTGTTTCCTCTGAAAATTGCTTATTTTTCCCGCTCAAAAACAACCTCAAAACAACCCAAAACAATCAAAACAATCAAAACAATCAAACAACCGGTCGGTTGTTTCGGTTGTTTTACGCCCGCGCCAAAACCGCCCGCGCCCAAAAAGCCGCGCCGCCCCATGCCCCACACAGGGCACAGAGCGGCGCTCGCTTTGTTTGGTCGGTTTGTCCGGCGATGCGGTCGGCGGCCTGCCTTTCTCTGCCATCGGCAACGGCAGAGCGTCCTCCCCCGGCACCGCCGGGGCGGTGCTGTCGCCGGTCTGCCGCAGGTCAGTCCCCGCTGTCGGCGCGGCGCACCTCCAGATA
Organism: Oscillospiraceae bacterium; assembly: GCA_045118955.1. Lineage (GTDB taxonomy): Bacteria > Bacillota > Clostridia > Oscillospirales > Ruminococcaceae > SFJ001. The sequence goes on from JBGVKB010000039.1 coordinate 4,503, forward strand.
GTAGTGCTCCTGTGCCGGGTCGAGGGTCACGGTGTTCACCCCGGCGGCGGGGTCGAAGCCGAAGTTCTGCCGCAGGATCTCCACCACGCCGTGGTCCACCAGCGTGGCCTCCTGCCCGGTGAAGGTCAGGCTGCTGCCCAGCCCGGTCACCATGTCGTAGCCGCTCACCCCCCGGTTGGCGGTGTCGGCGCAATGGTAGTCGTAGCTTGGCTCCTTGGCGAGCCGGGCGGTCAGGGTGAGCTGACCGTTCGCCGGGACGGTGACGGTGGCCTTCAGGTAGAACACCCGCCCCACGCTCTCGAAGTCCAGCATATCCAGCCAGCCGTTGTCGTAGCGGCCCACCGGGTCCTCGGCCAGCACGCCGTAGCTCAGCAGGTACTCCTTCATCAGGGCGAAGTACCGCTCAAAGCCCGCGCTCTCCTCGTCCGTCCCGTCCCACACGTTCACCCGCTGCCCGTAGTCCAGCCGCGCGGCGGTGCGCAGGGCGCTCTCCAGGTCGGTCTCGATGCGGCGCACGGTCACGCCGCCCTCGGTCACGGCGGTGTCCTCGTCCCAGCCGCCGGTCACCCGCACCCGGGTGGTCATGCCGCTCACATCGCCGCCCACCAGAATGATATAATACGGTTCGCCGTAATTTACCTCGTTTGGCCGGCGGATGGAGAAGCTCAGCCCCATGCGGCCGCCCTCGGCGTCGTAGCTGCCGCCGTGGAAGCCGTAGCTCATCACCCGCACCTGCTCGTAGTCCACGTCGAACCACACCTGCACGGTGGGGTTGGGCGCGTCCTCGCCCTCGGCGGGGCCCCACGGGTCGGTGAACTCATACACCACGGCGGGGGTGCCGCTCAGGTCGGGCGGGTCGGCCAGCGCCGCGGCCCGGTAGCTGCCGTCCGCCAGCAGCGCCCCGTACTCCTCCCAGCCGTTGAGCTGATCCAGATTCAGGTCGTCCTCCACGCCGCCCGCCCCGGTGAAGCCCCCGGAGTACCCGCCCGCGTGGACGGTGGCCTGCACCGGCGCGCCGTCGGCGGTCAGGTCGGGCAGGGTCTCGCTCAGGTCGCGCAGGCTGCCCGCAAAGGGGTACAGCACGGTGGCCTGCACCGGCCGGTCGGCGGTGTTGGACAGGGTGTACGCATCGGTCACCTGCAGCCGGTCGCCCCGGGCGTAGTAGCCGCCCTCGGGGTAGCGGTCGGCCAGCGTGGCGGCATAGTCGGTCAGCTCGGCGGAGGTGGCCCCCTCGGCGGCGGCCTCGTCAAGCTGCTGCTCGTTGCTCACCCACACCGGCACCCACGGCGCGAAGTCGAGGGTGATGTGCCGCCGGGCGGTCAGGCTCTCGCCGCCCTCCAGCACATCCAGCGGGAACACCGGCCCCGCGTAGGACATGAACACGCTGCTGCCGTCGGTGCCCGCGCCTGCGCCGCCCGCGCTGCCGCCCGCGCCGCCCAAAAAGGGCAGCACCCGCGCCACGCCCACCGCCAGCACAAGGCAGGCGGCCAGCGCCGCCCAGCGCCCCCAGCGGCGGCGTTTTTTCACGGTGAAACGCCCCGGCTCGGCCTCGGTCACCACCTCGTCGCTGATGTGGCTCATGGCCTCAAACAAGCGCTCGCTCTGCTCACTCACAGGCTCACCCCCTCCTCCTCCAGCGCCCGGCGCAGGGCCAGACGCAGACGGTACATCCGCTGGGCCATCCTTGCGGGCTTTTCCCCCGCGGCGGCGGCCAGCTCGTCCACCCGCTGCCCGTACCAGTACCGGCGCACAAAGGCGATGCGGTCGGCGGCGGGCAGGGTCTGCAGCCAGCGGTCGATGACCCGGGCGATCTCCCGGCTCTCGGCCACCTCCCCGGCGGCGGGGGCGGGCACGCAGTCCTCCAGCTCGTCGGTGAGCCGGGTCAGCCCCTCGCCCCGCTTTTTGGCGTTGGCCGCCCGCCAGCGGTCGATGGACAGGTTGCGGGTGATGCGCGCCAGAAATGCCCGCAGCGACCCGGGGCGCTGGGGCGGCATGGAGTTCCACGCCCGCAGCCAGGTGTCGTTGACGCACTCCTCCGCGTCCTCCCGGCTGGCCAGCAGGTTCACCGCCAGCCCCCGGCACAGGGCGCCGTATTTGTGGTCGGATTCCTCGATGGCGCGCGGTTCCCGCTCCCAGTACAGCTCCACGATGGCGTGGTCTTCCATGGGCTGCGCCTCCTCTCGTTTTGGTCTTCTGCCTGTTTAGACGAAAATCGCGCCGGGATGTTGACCCCGACGCGAAAATTTTTACGCAAAGCCCAGCGCGGCCAGCGCCATGCACAGCGCGTAGCACACCGGCTGGTGCAGGACGTACACCGGCAGACACAGCCGCCCCAGCCGGCTGAGCAGGGGCAGGCGCAGGGTCAGGCCGGGCAGACGGCGCACCCAGTACCAGGCGAAGTACCCCGCCCAGAACAAAAACACCCACGGCAGCAGCGGAAAGTAATCGCTGGAGTAGAACCCCGCCGGGGGGAAGCCCAGCGCCGCGGTGAAGAGGTTCGCGTACAGGGCGCGGGGCAGGGCAAGCGTCACCCCGGGCAGGGGCCGCACAAAGCCGGTCTGCGCCGGGTAGAAGGCCGCGAACAGCCACAGGCTGACCCCCAGCCCCAGCCACGGCGGCAGCCGCCGCAAAAGCGGCTGGGCGGCGGCGGTGAGCAGGGCGGCGCAGCCCAGCAGGTTGAGCACCCCGAACCAGATGGGCTGGCCGGGCATGACCACCCACACCACCGCCGACACGGCAAAGCCCAGCCCGTTGAGCAAAAGCCCCTGCCGCAGGTGCCGCCGCCCCAGATGGAAGGACATCCCGCTGATGAGGTTGAAGCTGCAGCAGATGAACCGCTCCCACGCGAACACGGCGGGCAGCAGCGGCCAGCCCCCCTGCCCCCGGAACAGCACGAACCAGTCAAAGCAGAGGTGGAAGGCCACCATATGGATGAGCACAAAGCCCCGCGCTGCGTCCAGCAGGTGGTAGCGGGGCGCGGGGGTGGGGCAGTCGCGCATGGGCAGGACCTCCGGTGCCGCCCTGGGGCGACCTGTCGTGTTGTGGGGCGCGGGACACGCACCGTTTGGCGCGCCGCGCACTGCCTATACTGGTTACAGGCTCAGTTCTTCAGCGCCTGCATGGGGGCGGGGATGCGGCCGCCCCGGTGGATGAACACATCCGCCTTCCAGGGGCTGATGGGCATGATGGGCGCGTAGCCCAGCAGACCGCCGAAGTCCAGAATGTCCCCCGCCTTGTGGCCGATGGCCGGGATGACGCGCACGGCGGTGGTCTTGGAGTTCACCATGCCGATGGCCGCCTCGTCGGCGATGAGGGCGCTGATGGTCTCGGCGGTGGTGTCGCCGGGGATGACCACCATATCGATGCCCACGCTGCACACGGCGGTCATGGCCTCCAGCTTCTCCAGCGACAGGCTGCCGCAGGTGGCGGCCTTGATCATGCCGTCGTCCTCGCTCACCGGGATGAACGCGCCGGACAGGCCGCCCACATGGTTGGAGGCCATCACGCCGCCCTTCTTCACCGCGTCGTTCAGCAGGGCGAGGCAGGCGGTGGTGCCGCAGCAGCCGCAGCTCTCAAGGCCCATCTCCTCCAGAATGTTGGCCACGCTGTCGCCGATGGCGGGGGTGGGGGCAAGGCTCAGGTCGATGATGCCGGCGGGCACGCCCAGCTCGGCGGCGGCCAGACTGGCCACAAGCTGACCCAGACGGGTGATCTTGAAGGCGGTGCGCTTCACCAGCTCGGCCACCTGGTCGATGGGCGCGTCCTTGGGCAGCTTGGCCAGCGCGGCGCGCACCCCGCCGGGGCCGGAGACACCCACATGGATCTCGCAGTCCGGCTCGCCCACGCCGTGGAAGGCACCCGCCATGAAGGGGTTGTCCTCGGGGGCATTGCAGAACACCACCAGCTTGGCGGCGCCCATGCACATATTGTCGGCGGTGCGCTCGGCGGTGGCGCGGACGGTCTGACCCATCAGGCGCACCGCGTCCATGTTGATGCCGCTCTTGGTACTGCCGATGTTCACGCTGCTGCAGACCAGGTCGGTCACGGCCAGTGCCTCGGGGATGGCGCGGATCAGCCGCTCGTCCCCGGCGGCAAAGCCCTTGTGCACCAGCGCGCCGAAGCCGCCGATGAAGTTCACCCCCACGGCCTTTGCAGCGGCATCGAGGGTCTTGGCGAAGTCCACCGGGTCGGCCTCCGGGCAGGCGCCCAGCAGCATGGCGATGGGGGTCACGCTGATGCGCTTGTTCACGATGGGGATGCCGTACTCCCGGCTGATGCGGTCCACCACCTCCACCAGGCGGGCGGCCTTGGTGGTGATCTTTTGGTAAATTTTTTCACAGGCGCGCTTCGGGTCGGGGTCGATGCAGTCCAGCAGACTGATGCCCATGGTCACGGTGCGCACGTCCAGATTTTCCGAGGTGAGCATCTCGATGGTCTCGAGGATGTCACGGGTGTTGATGATGCTCATGGTCTATGCTCCCTCCCCGGCTCAGATGCGGTGCATGGCGTCGAACACTTCCTGCCGGGTGACGGTCACCTGCATATGCATCGCCTCACCCACAGCGGCGAAGCGGGCGCGCATCTCCTCCTGCGTGGCGCTGCACTTCGTCAGATCCACCAGCATGATCATGCAGAACATCTCCTGCATAATGCTCTGGGTCACGTCCTCGATGTTGATGTTCATGTCGCTGCAGGCGGCGCTGACCCGGGCGATAACGCCGACGGTGTCGCGGCCGATGACGGTGATAACAGCCTTCATAGGGTTCCCCTCTCTTTAAAACAGCGGTGCATCGATGCACCTGAATGATCGTGCGCCGCATTTGCACACCTGCGCTGCGGCTTTTTTCATTATAACAGATTTGCAGCGGAATGGTTGCGAAATGGTCAAGTTTTTTTTATAATAGTAGTATCTATCGCCGCGCCCCCGCGTGTGGGCGGCCGCGGCCCCATCAACGCACCGTCTGTGTGCAGAAAGAAAGGCCCCAAAGATTATGGAACAGCTTCTGAGATTGCTTGAAAACAACGCCCGCCTCACCGAGGCAGACCTGGGCGCAATGCTGGACAAGACCCCCGCCGAGATCCGGGAGATGATGGACTTCGCCAAGGCCAAGGGCTACATCCGCGGCTACAAGACTCTGGTGAACTGGGAGAAGCTCGGCTCCCACAAGGTGCAGGCCGTCATCGAGCTGTGCGTCACCCCCAAGAAGAGCCACGGCTTTGACGACATCGCCACCACCATCGCCGCCTTTGACGAGGTGGAGAGCGTGCTGCTGATGAGCGGCGGCTACGACCTGCAGCTCATCATCGGCGGGCGCAGCTTCCACGATGTGGCGCTGTTCGTGGCAAAGCGGCTCAGCCCGCTGGACGACGTGCGCTCCACCGCCACCCACTTCGTGCTGCGCACCTACAAAAAGGACGGCGAGATGTTCCTGGAAGAAGACCCTGATGAAAGAGAGTGCACCGTACTGTGATGAATTACGACAACATTCTGGCTTCGGCCGCCGTTGCCATGCGCCCCTCCGGCATCCGCAAGTTCTTTGACATTGCGGCGGAGATGAAGGACTGCATCAGTCTGGGCGTGGGCGAGCCGGACTTCAAGACCCCCTGGGCCGTCCGGGACGCGGGCATCCGCAATCTGGAGATCGGCCAGACCCGCTACACCTCCAACGCCGGCCTGAAGGAGCTGCGCACCGAGATCTGCCGCTACCTGAAGCGCCGCTTTGATCTGGAGTACCAGCCCGACGGCGAGGTGCTGATCACGGTGGGCGGCTCGGAGGCCATCGACATCTGCGTGCGCGCGGTGGTGAACCCCGGCGACGAGGTCATCATCCCCGAGCCGTGCTACGTCTGCTACGACCCCATCACCTGCCTGACCGGCGGCAAGGCGGTGAAGATCCCCCTGAAGCAGGAGAACGAGTTCCGCCTGACCGCCGAGGAGCTGCGCGCCGCCATCACCCCCCGCACCAAGCTGCTGATCCTGCCCTTCCCCTGCAACCCCACCGGCTCGGTGATGGAGCGGGAGCATCTGGAGGAGATCGCCGAGGTGCTGCGGGGCACCGACATCCTCGTGCTGAGCGATGAGATCTACGCCGAGCTGAACTACGGCGCCGAGCGGCACGTCTCCATCGCCAGCCTGCCCGGCATGAAGGAGCGCACCATCGTGGTGAACGGCTTCTCCAAGGCCTACGCCATGACCGGCTGGCGGCTGGGCTACGCCTGCGGCCCCGCCCCCATCATCAAGGTGATGACCAAGATCCACCAGAGCTGCATCATGTGCGCCCCCACCACCAGCCAGACCGCTGCGGTGGTGGCCATGCGGGAGTGCGACGAGGAGATCGAGCGGATGCGGGACGAGTACAACCGCCGCCGCCGCCTGCTGGTCAAGCGCTTCAACGACATGGGGCTGACCTGCTTTGAGCCGAAGGGCGCGTTCTACGTGTTCCCCTGCATCAAGTCCACCGGCATGACCAGCGAGGAGTTCTGCAAGGCGCTGCTGTACAAGAAAAAGGTGGCCATCGTGCCCGGCGACGCCTTCGGCGCGTCCGGCGAGGGCTACGCCCGGGTGAGCTACGCCTACTCGGTGGAGCATCTGGTGGAGGCGCTGAACCGCATTGAGGAGTTCCTGGCCGAGCTGAAAGAGGGCAAGGCTTGACCCCCGCCATCCTGTCCCGCCGGCTGAGCGGCTACGACCAGCCCGCGCTGGACGCGGCGGTGGAGGAGCTGTTCCGCGCCCTGCCCGCCGCCGGGCGCATCGGCCCGGGCAAGACCGTGCTGCTCAAGCCCAACCTGCTGGCCAAGCACGCCCCGGACAAGGGCGTGACCACCCACCCCAACGTGGTGCGGGCGGTGGCCCGGGCGGTGAAGCGCCGGGGTGCCGCGCGGGTGGTGCTGGCGGATTCCCCGGGCGGCGTGTACAACCCCGCCCTGATGCAGAGCCTGTACAAGGTGTCCGGCATGGCCGCCGTCTGCGAGGAGGAGGGGCTGGAGCTGTACACCGCCTGCAGGTGGGGCAGCCGCCCGGTGCCCGAGGGCGCGGTGGCCGGCGAGTTCACCCTGCTGGAGCCGGTGCTGGAGGCGGACGTGATCATCGACCTGCCCAAGCTCAAGACCCATGTGATGACCGGCTGCACCGCCGCGGTGAAAAACCTGTT
>JBGVKB010000040.1:0-7271 GCA_045118955.1 Oscillospiraceae bacterium
AAAGCAAAAAACAGCCTGTACGAACGTACAGACTGTTTTTTCTGGAGCGGCTTACGAGGCTCGAACTCGCTACCTCCACCTTGGCAAGGTGGCGCTCTACCAGATGAGCTAAAGCCGCATCTATGTAAAGCCGTCGTCCGACGGCTTTATTACTATACCACAGGAGGTATAAGAAGTCAAGTGTTTTTTGAAATATTTTTTAGATTTTTTTGATTTTTCGAAAAAGGGGAGTGGAAAAGTGGGGGAGCCGCACACCTGCGCGTATTTGGCGCATACGTTCCATTGTTCCGGGCGCACGGTGGGAGAGAGGGCGCTGCGGCGGTGCGGAGGGTATTGCCGCGGGGCGGTGCATGGCTCGCCTGAGGTGCCGTCCCGCCCGGAGACGGTACCCCAACGCCTCCGGCCTGCGCCCAACCCGACCGCAAAACAAAAAACAGCCTGTACGAACGTACAGACTGTCTTTTCTTGGAGCGGCTTACGAGGCTCGAACTCGCTACCTCCACCTTGGCAAGGTGGCGCTCTACCAGATGAGCTAAAGCCGCAGATGGTGCCTCCGATCGGAATCGAACCAATGACACGGGGATTTTCAGTCCCCTGCTCTACCAACTGAGCTACAGAGGCATATCACTTCAGGCGACTTGATTATTATAGCAAGAACTGCCCTGCAAGTCAAGCGTTTTTAAAAAGAAAATTGCAGAAAAAACACAAAAAATATCCCCTCCCGCCGGGGAGGGGATACAAATGTGCAAATCAGTCGAAGAAGCGCGGGTTTCGGCTCACTCGGCGGCGGCGAGGAGCTGCTTGGTGTACTCCTCCTTCGGGTCGTTGAAGATCTCCTCCACCGTGCCCATCTCCACGATGCGGCCCTTCTTCATCACCATCACCCGGTCGCAGAGTTGGTACACCACGTTCAGGTCATGGCTGATGAACAGGTAGCTCAGATCCAGCTCGTCCCGAAGCTGCTTGAGCAGCTTCAGGATCTGCGCCTGAATGGTCACGTCCAGCGCGCTCACCGGCTCGTCCGCGATGATGAACCGGGGCCTCTGAATGAGGGCGGTGGCGATGCTCACGCGCTGGCGCTGGCCGCCCGACAGCTCGCCGGGCTTGGCGTCCAGACACTCCTCGGGCAGCTCCACCAGCCGCAGCATATCCCGCACCCGGCGCTTGCGCTCGGCGGCGTCGTACTTGCCGTAGATGCGCAGCGGCTCCTCCAGGATCCAGCCCACCGTGTAGGCGGGGTTCAGGCTGCTGTAGGGGTCCTGAAAGACCATCTGGGGGCGCTTGGTGTAGTGCACCACCTCGCCCTTGTCGGGCTTGACCATGCCCAGAATGGTGCGCGCCAGCGTGGATTTGCCGGTGCCGGACTCGCCCACAAGCCCTAAGATCTCACCCCGGTGCACCTGAAAGCTCACGTCGTGCAGCACTTCCTGATACTCACCCTTGAACAGCATCCCGCCGGTGCGGTAGCCGCTGGTGACCTGCTTCAGTTCAAGCACCAATTCGTCGGTCATTGGGCACCTCCTTTGGGCTGGGGACGGGTGGGGATGGCGGCGATCAGCCGCTTGGTGTACTCCTCACGGGGGTGCAGCATCACCTCATCGGTGAGGCCCTCCTCCACCAGCACGCCCCGCTGCATCACGGCCACGCGGGTGCAGAGCTTCTGCACCACCTTCAGGTTGTGGCTGATGAACAGCATGGACATCCCATACTCTTGGTTCAGCTTCTTCAAAAGCTCCAAAATCTGCGCCTGAATGGTCACATCCAGCGCGGTGGTCGGCTCGTCCAGCAGCAGCAGACCCGGGCGGGTGATGATGGCCGCCGCGATCATGGCGCGCTGCAGCATACCGCCGCTCAGCTCGTGGGGGTACTTCTCGTACACCGCCTCCGGGTCGGGCAGCTCCACCGCCGCCAGTGCCTCGATGGCGCGGGCGCGGCGCTCCGCCTTGCTGAGCTGCTTTTCGTGGATGTAGAGGGCCTCCTCCACCTGCTTGCCGATCTTCATCAGCGGGTTCATGGCGCTCATCGGCTCCTGAAAGACCACGCCGATCTCCTTGCCCTGCTGGCGGCGCATCACCGAGCGATCCACCTGCAGCATGCCGGTGCCGTTCAGCAGGATGCGGCCGGAATAGGTGCACTGCTTGCGGGGTAAAAGGCCCGCCACGCTCATGGCGGTGACCGACTTGCCCGAGCCGGACTCACCCACAAGGCCCAGAATTTCGCCGTCCCGGATGGTCAGGGACACACCGGCCACGGCCTCCCGGTCCCGGTTGTGGAACTTCACATGAAGGTCACGGATCTCCAGCATCTCAGCCCACCCCCTTGTTCTGCTGCTGCAGGCCTTCGCCGATGAGACCCACGCCGAAGATCAGCAGCACGATGGTCAGGCCGGTGCAGACCGCATACCACGGCGCCGCATCCAGCATACCCTGCGACTCGCTCAGCATATAGCCCAGCGAGGCGTCCGGCGGCTTCACGCCGATGCCCAGAAAGCTCATGCTGGCCTCGGCCAGCACCGCGTTGTTGAAGCCGATGGTCAGCGCCGGCAGCAGCACCTGCAGGGTGTTGGGCAGGATGTGCACGAACAGGATGCGGGACCAGGACGCGCCCATCAGCCGCACGCTCTTGACGTAGTTGGCGTCCCGCAGGGCCGCGAAGGCGGTGCGGGAGACCCGGGCGAAGCTGGGCACAAACACGATGCCCAGCGCCAGAATGACGTTGTATTTGCCGCTGCCCAGAATGCCGATGATGACCAGGGCCAGCAGCACGCTGGGGAAGGAGTTCAGCGCGTCGGTGAGGCGCATCAGCACCCGGTCCACCGCGCCGCCGAAGTAGCCGGTGAGCGCGCCCAGCAGGATGCCGATGCCGCCGCCCATGGCCACGGTGGCCGCCGCGATGGTAAAGGTGGTGCCCGCACCGTTCAGCACCCGGCTGAAGATGTCGCGGCCGAAGTTGTCGGTGCCCATGAGATGGGCGAGGCTGGGGGCCTGGAACTTCTCCGAGCCGGACATGGCAGTGGGGTCGTAGGGCGTCCAGAAGAAGCCCAGCAGGATCAGCGCCAGCATAAAGGCGGTGATGATGAGGCCGACCTTCAAAAAGCCGTTCATGGGGGTCTTTTTCATCATTCGTCACCTCCCAGACTCAGGCGCGGGTCGATGCGCTGGTTGACCAGATCGGCAATGGTGCCCATCAGCACCACCCAGAAAGCGAATAGCACCACGATGACCTGCACCACCGGGTAGTCCCGGTTGCTGATGGAGGACATGAGCAGCCGCCCCAGACCGGGCACGGCGAACACCTGCTCCACCACGATGCTGTTGGCCAGAATTTCGGCCATGGTCTGGGCGAGGAAGGTCACCACAGGCACCAGCGCGTTCTTCAGCACATGGCGGAACAGCACGCCGTTGCGGTCGTTGCCGCGGGAGATGGCGGTGCGCACATAGTCCTTGTTCATCTCGTTCTGGACGGTGCTGCGCAGCATTCGCACGGTCATGGCGATGCGGGGCAGTGCCAGCGAGATGGAGGGGAACAGCAGATACAGCAGCGAGCCGCCGAAATCGCTCTCAAAGCCGGGGAAGCTGCCGTGGATGAACACCTTCAGCACCAGACTGAACAGCCAGGTGAGCAGCACGCCGGTGAAGAAGGGGGGCACCGCCATCACAAGCTGGTTGACGGCGGTGAACACGCCGTCCCGCTTGCCGCCCGCCCAGCGGGAGGACCAGACACCCACCGGGATGCTGATGACCGCGGTGATCAGGAAGGCCAGCAGGCTCAAAATCAGGGTCAGCCCCAGCTTGGGGGCGATCAGCTCGGACACGGGCATACTGTATTTGTAGGAGTCGCCCAGGTCGCCGGTGACAAAGCCGGTGAGCCAGTCCCAGTAGCGGACCAGCAGCGGGCGGTCCAGCCCCAGCTCAGCGCGCAGGGCTGCAAGACGTTCGGGGGTGGCCTGCGTACCCAGCATGGCCTCTGCCGGGTCGCCGGAGATCTGGGTGAACGCCACAAACACCAAAAGGGAGACGATCACCATGGTGAACAGCAGCGCGAACAATTTCCTCACTGTGTATTTCATGGCGTCATCCCCCTTTCGGGCCGGACGTGGATCCGGATGGTTTTCATATTACGCGGCGTAGCGGACCGTAGACAGATCCAGCACGTAGGTGGGGTAGATCTCCAGCCCCTCCAGCGGCTTGCGCACGGCGATCAGGTCGGCCAGATCCTGAACGTACACGTTCGCGGCGGTCTCGGTCAGCATGGTCTGCATCTGCTTGTAGATCTCCACCTGCTCGGCGTCGTCGTAGCAGGCCTGCGCAGCGGCAAACAGGGCATCGTACTCGGGATTGTTGTAGTTGATGAAGTTCTTATGGGAGGTGGACACGAAGCGCTCCAGCATGGCGCGGGCGGTCATGTTGGACGCGTCCATGCCGCAGACGGTGGCCTCGAAGTCGCGGCCGTTGTACACGTCGCTCAGCCAGCTCGCCCACTCCACCAGCTCGATGGAGGCGTTCACGCCGATGGCCTTGAGCTGCTCCACCAGCACCTGCGCGGTGTCCACATGGGGCTGGTAGTTGCTGGGCACGGTGATGGTCAGGTCAAAGCCGTCGGGGTAGCCGGCCTCGGTCAGCAGGGCCTTGGCCTTCTCCACATCCACGGTGTAGTAGTCGGTCAGCTCGTCCATGAAGTACTTGCTGAAGGCGGGGTACATACTGGAACCCAGCGCGGCACCGTGGCCGTCCGAGATCATGTCCAGCACCATCTGCTTGTCCACGGCGTAGCACAGAGCCTTGCGGACGCGCTCGTCGTTCAGGGGGGCGGCGCTGTTGTTCAGGTACAGGGCCTGCACCAGATTCATGGTGCCCTCCACGATGGTGAAGTCGGCCTCGCTGAGCTGGTTGGTCTGGGTGCTGGACAGATGGGCGGTCAGGTCGATGGCGCCGCTCTGCAGGCTCATGACCATGCTGTCCATGCTCTCGATGATCTTAAAGGTGATCTTGTCCAGATAGGCAGGGGTGCCCCAGTACTCGTCGAACTTCTCCAGCACCATGTTGTCCTGCGCGGTGCGGGACACAAACTTGTAGGGGCCGGTGCCGATGGGGAAGGTGCCCATGTCGGCGTAGTCGGCGGGGACGATGGCGGCGGTCATGTAGGACAGGAACTCGTTGCTCGGCTCCTCCAGAGTGACCACCACAGTGCGGTCGTCGGCGGCGGTGACGGTGTCGATGATGCCCAGCGCGGCCACCAGCGCCTCGCCCTCGCTCTCGTCGGAGCAGCGCTCCAGCGAGTAGATGACGTCGTTGACGGTCACAGCGTTGCCGTTATGGAATTTCACGCCCTCACGCAGGGTGAAGGTGTAGGTCAGTCGGTCGGGGGAGACCTCGTAGTCCTCGGCCACGGCGCAGATCAGCTCGCCGGCGGAGTTGGGCTTCACCAGACCCTCGTAGACGTTGAACATGACCTCACGGGTGCCGGCGGAGTCGGCGTTGTGGGGGTCGAAGGTGTCGTCCAGGTCCTGAGAGATGCCCACGACGATCTCGTTGGCGCTCTTGCGGGGGTTCTCGGCGGCGGGTGCGGAGCTGCTGCTGGCGCCTGCGCAGCCGCACAGTACGCCGCAGGCCAGGACGGCCGCGAGAACGAATGCCAGAATTCGTTTTTTCATGCTTTTCTTCTCCTTTTTCATCACCGCCCCGCCCTGTGCGGGGTCGATGTGGGTGGGACGGCAGGCACGGTGCCTGCCCGGCAGCGGGCTGCCCGAAAAGACAGTACCCACTAAATTAACATTGTACACAGACAGGGGACGGAATGCAAGGTTTTGAATGTAAAATTCTTCGTTTTTTAATGATTTTGCGGCAAAACAAAACCGGCACAGCCCCGGTAAAGGGGGCCGTGCCGGCTTGAAAGAACAGATCGGATCCGCCGCAACCGCAAGGTGCAGCAGGTCGCCCCCAAAAGGAGCTTACTGGTTCTTCATCTTGGCGAAGCAGTCGCTGCAGTAAACAGGACGATCCTCGCGGGGCTGGAAGGGCACGCGGGCGACCTTGCCGCAAGCGGCGCAGGTGGCCTCGTACATGGTACGGGTGCCGGTGGTGTGAGCGGCGCCGCCGTTCTTGCGGGCATCACGGCAGGGCTTGCAGCGCTGAGGCTCATTCTCGAAGCCGCGGCTGGCGTAGAACTCCTGCTCGCCGGCGGTGAAAACGAACTCGTTGCCGCACTCTTTGCATACCAAAGTCTTGTCTTCGTACATGCTGGATATCTCCTCTAATTAAGATTTTGCCCGCGGAAGGATCGCAACCGTCACCTTTGGCCTTTGGAACCAATGCTCTGAATGTTATGCCTACTGGGGGCAGATTATTAAAAAGCCGGGTGGCTTTTTACAATAGGAAAGGGGGCACTCACGGCTCAGCCTGCCGCAGCTTTGCGCGGGCGCGGCTCAGGGCGTTCTCCACGCTCTTGGCGGAGCGGCCCAGCCTTGTGCCGATGGCCTGATAGCTCAGACCTTGCAGGTACAGCCCCAGCACCTCGCGCTCCAGCGCGGAGAGCCGTGTCTCCATGCGGCGCATCCAGCCCTCGTACCGCTCGTTGGCGATGGCCAGTTCTTCGGGGCCGGGGGCGGGGGTGTTCTCCTCCAGCGGGACGCTGGAATTGAGGGGCAGGTGCTTTTTGCGGCCGGCGGCCCGTTTGGCGGCCAGCTGCGCGTGCTGGATGCAGGAGACGGCGTAGGTCTCGAAGGAAGCGCCGCGGCTCTCGTCGTAGCTTTTCAGCGCCCGGAACAGGCCGATGATGCCCTCCTGGACCGCGTCCTCCAGCTCCATGCCCGGGCCGATGGCGCCGGCCGCGCTGTAGCGGATGGCGGGCATCATGCGGGCGATGACACCGGCGATGGCGGCTTCATCGCCCATGCGGGCCTGTTCGACCAGTTCGGGCGTGAATTGAGGCATAGAGCGCACCTCGCCTGTGTAAATGTTTTGAAATCTATATCATTGTACCGTTATTATGACGTTTTGTCAATAATTTGGCGGAGTCGATTTTGTAGAAACTGTCGGTCAAAATCGGTCGAAATGAACAAAAGCAAGTTGAAATCGTTGTTTTTTGCGCGGCACAAAAAGTTTTACTTGCTTTGCGCGGGGGAATGTATTATAATAATTGCGCTGTAATCGCGCTGTGACGGCACGGCGGCAGCGCCCGCCCACCATGCCGATGTGGCGGAATGGCAGACGCAAACGACTCAAAATCGTTCGGGAAACCATGTGGGTTCGAGTCCCACCATCGGCACCAGA
>JBGVKB010000041.1:0-4193 GCA_045118955.1 Oscillospiraceae bacterium
GTCTGCTTCGCAGACAGCGCTCGACTTGCGGTGCCCAAAATCTGCTGCGCGCGTTCGCTTGCTTGCAGATTTTGACCGCTGCGCTGCCGGCGGCCTTCCTTCCTCTGCCACCGGCAGCGGAAGGCCACCGGCCCCCCGGAGGGGGAAGCCCCGGCCTATGGCCGGGAGAGGGTGCCGCGGTAGTGCAGTCGCCCCCCTTGCCTTGCAACGCCAAACGCCGTGTCCGCAAGCCCGCCCCTCCCTTTTTCACGCTTACCCCTTACCCACTTTGCCCCCGCCCCCGGCCTGTGTTATAATAGGAAAAAACGACCTTCCGACCCGGTGCGCCGGGCCGGTCGCCCCGCAGGGGGCACACAGAAAGTGAGGAACCCGCCATGTCTGAGCATTACTACGTCACCGAGAACGCCCTCAACGAGCTGGCGCTCCGCTGCACCCGGCTGGAGAAGCTGGGCGTGCCGGAGCTGATCCTGAACAACGAGCGCACCATGCTGGAGCGGTCGGTGCAGGTGGCGGTGGACCCCGTGAACAACGGGCATCACTTCCCCGACCCGGCCGACCCGGCGCGGATGCTGGACGAGGGCTGCGGCATGGTGCTGCGCATCCCCGAGGACGCCCGGATGCCCGCCGAGCATCTGCCCGCGGCGCTGGCGTTCTGCCGGGTGGTGGAGCCGGGCATGAGCTTTGCGCTGCTGGAGTGCGGCGACGTGTTTGTGCTGGTGGACCCCACCGTGGCCTGCCCGGAGGAGGAGAACGCGGTGGATCTGGGCCGCTACATGGAGCTGGTGGATCAGTATCTGGACACCGCGCCGGACGACCTCGGCCCCGCTGACCTGACCGTGATCCCCGCCGAGTGCGGCGCGGTGGTGCAGTGCGGCCCGCTGTGTATGCTGGCCGCCGCCGACCCGGACGAGGCCGAGCTGACCCGCTGCGCCGAGCGGATGGTCAGCGCCCTGCACTTCTACTGTGCCGAGCTGGTGGCGCTGCCCGCCTGAGCGCCCCAAAACAGTCTTTAAAACCAAATCAACCGCCCCCGCGCCGCTCGTGATGAGCCGGTGCGGGGGCGGTTTTGTTTTGTCAGATTTTGCGCTGCTTCGCGGAATACACCCATGCCACGGCCACCGCGCCGCCCCATGCGGTCACCGCCAGCACAAAGGGCAGGCGGGGCCACAGGCCGTACAGCAGCCCCGCCAGCGCCGAGCCGAAGATGCCGCCCAGCGAGGTGGTGGCCTGATAAAAGCCCATGACGGCGTTGCTGTGGTCGGCGCCCCGGCTGACCACCAGCGCCTGCAGCAGCGGCAGACAGAGGGCGTACACCCCGCTGTACAGCACATAGATGCACAAAAACGGCCACATGGCCCCGCAGGCCAGCGCCGCGGCGGTGAGGGCGAGGGCGGCCGCCAGCACCGCGGGGGCGCTGCGGTTGGTGTCGGTGCGGCGCTGCAGCCACAGGCAGACCGTGGAGTTGAGCAGCAGGGTGACCGCCGCCACCCCCGCCTTGACCCCGCCGTTCCACGCCGAGGAAAGGCCGTACTGGTCCTTGAGGAAGTAGTTGAAGCACTGCTCATAGGCGTGATGCCCCAGACTGACCAGTGCGATGGCCCCGAACAGCAGCCCCAGCAGCGGGGTCATGAACCGCCGCGCCCCGGCGAAGGCGGCGAAGGGGTCGGCGTCCCGCAGGGCGAGGGGGCGGTCGGGTCGGGGCTTGAAGGGGGTGTCGTCGGCGCAGAGCAGCCGGAACAGCACCCCGGCGGCCACCAGCGCGGCGCACTGCACCCCAAAGGCGAACTCCACCGACACCAGCCCCAGCAGCCCGCCCACCAGATACCCGGCGGCGCTGCACGCGTTCTGGATGGTCATGAGTATGGTGAGGGAGCGGGCGCGGCGCACCGCCCCGCTGACGTTGACCGTATAGTTGTAGCAGGCGGTGAACACCCCGCCCACGAAGGCTCCGGCCAGCACCCGGCCGGCCAGCACGGCGGCGCCGGTGCGGGCGCAGGCGAACAGCACCTGCCCGGCGGCGTAGCCCAGGCACCCCGCGCAGAGGATGCGCCGGGTGGGCAGGTAGCCGCACAGCCGCCCCCACAGCGGCGCGAACAGGAAGTTGGTGGTCATCATGGCGGCCAGCGCCACCCCAAAGAGGGCACTGTCCAGCCCGCGCTCCACGATGAGGGTGGGGGTGACCGGATGCACAAAGTTGGACGCCAGATAATACAGCGCCATCACGCAGAAAAACGGCGTGAGCGAGCGGTTTTGTTCAGGGGCTTGCATGGGCGGTCGGCTCCTTTCGCGCCAGCGGGGCGCAGGTCACTGCGCCGCGCCGGCGGCCCGCGTCTGACGGCCCTTCCGGCGGCTGCGCTCGTACAAAATCTCGGTGGCGAAGGCCAGCTTGGTCACCACGTCCGGGCGGGTGGGGTAGCAGTAGAAGGAATCCTGCTCGGTGGAGATGTCCACGCAGTCCTCCGGGCGCAGGTAGCAGTAGTCGTACTCGATGTGCAGGCTGTTGGTCTGGGCGGGGGTGCGGCAGATGCGCCAGTCCGCGCCCCGGTAATGCCCCTCCAGCACAAAGCCCTCCGCCTCGCTGTGGGTCAGCCGCGCCCGGCCCAGCTTCTCGAACCGCCAGCACCGGGGCAGGCTGTACACCTCCACCTCGTCCTCAAAGCGGTACTCGCCCGCCTCGATCTCGGCGCGCACCTGCTCCCGCTCCCAGGCGAACCAGTCCGGGATGCGCTCAAAGCCGCCCTCGCCCTGCAGGCGTCCGTTTTCCAGCAGCTCCCAGGAGCGCCCGCAGGCGGTGCAGCTCAGCCGGGTGCCCGCCGACGCCATGCGGGACTGCGCCCCGCAGCAGGGGCAGTGGTACAGGATCTTGTGCAGCCCCTCGGCGCGATGCGGCTCGGTGATGCGGATGCCGCGCTCCTCTTGGTAGCGGTATTCATCGTATTCCAGTGCTTTTTTCAGCACTGCGTTGATCTCCTCCACGCTCATGGAGGCGGCCTGCTCGGCGGTGAGCACCTGGGTCACGGTGGTGTGCAGCGGCACCTTGCGGGCCTTGCGCCAGTTCCAGAAGGGGGTGTGCAGGTGGTTGCCGTGGTGTACCACCGCCACCACCGGCACCTTGTTCATGCGCACCAGCTTGCCCAGCGACTCGGGCAGGTAGCTGGTCACGCCGCAGGGGGAGTACCGGGCCTCCGGGTACATACACAGCACGTCCCCCCGCTGCAGCACCTTGCGGATGGACTTGACCAGGTGCAGGTCGTTGGTGAACTTGCGGGTGCAGATCGAGCCGATCAGCTCCATCAGCCAGGGGCGGCGGTAGTAGCCGTCGATGGTCACCACGTTGTTCACCCGGTGGGGGAAGGTGGCCACCGCCGCCAGCATGAAGTCGATGAAGTACATATGGTTGCTCAGCAGCAGGTAGGGCGGCCTCAGCCCCTCCATGCCGCGCTTCTCCACCTGGTACTGCTTGTTGGCCAGCAGCAGCTTGCACAGCGCCCAGATGAGCCAGGTGATGATGCGCGGCTGGCGGATGGGGTACTTCGCCGTCCGGTAGGGTGTTTTGTTGGCGTAGTTGGGATAGACGTTCACACAAGAGCGCCCCTTTCAGCTTGATGATCTTGCTTTTATGGTACGGGACAACCCCCATAAAGTGGGAAAATCCGACCCAAAAATCACGAATTGGATAAAAAACGAGGACGATAGGGCAATATCTTTCGGGTAACTTTGCCTTGGTAAAGAGCGGATTATCTTATAGAAGCAGGTCATTACGGATGCCATACTTTGCCTTTTTTTGGCAAAGCCCCCGCAAAGACAAACAAAAAAAGCCGCCGCTCCCACGCAGAGGGGGAGCGGCGGCTGTGATTTGCGGCGGTCTGCCCGCTTACTTCTTGCGGGCGGGGATGATGTAGATGAACACCAGCAGGCTGACCAGCAGCAGGTAGGGGTAGAACAGGTTGGGCATAATGTCGAAGGCGGACACCTGCTGACCCATCTCGGTGGCGGCGCTGATGGCCACCAGCATCTGGGCACCGTAGGGGATCACGCCCTGGAACACGCAGGAGAAGGTGTCCAGAATGGACGCGGCCTTGCGGGGGGTGATGTCGTACTCGGCGCTCATCTCCTTGGCGATGGGGTTGGCCATGACGATGGCCACGGTGTTGTTGGCGGTGGCGATGTCCATCGCGCCCACCAGCAGGCCC
>JBGVKB010000042.1:0-7229 GCA_045118955.1 Oscillospiraceae bacterium
GCCCAACGTGGGCAAATCCAGCCTGACCAACCGTCTGGTGGGTGAGAAGGTGGCCATTGTCACCTCCAAGCCCCAGACCACCCGCACTCGCATCACCGGCATCGTCACCCGCCAGTCGGTGCAGTATGTGCTGCTGGATACCCCCGGCATCCACAAACCCCGCACCAAGCTGGGCGAGCGCATGAGCAAGACGGCCACCGGCTCCATCGCCGATGTGGACGTGACCCTGATGCTGTTTGAGCCTTACGGTGAGCTGAACGAGGCGGAGTTGGGTCTGGTGGCGGACATCAAGGCCAGCCACGGCCCGGCGGTGGCGGTGATCAACAAGACCGACACGCTGAAGGCCAAGACCGATTTGGCCGTCCGCGCCCAGCAGCTCAATGAGCTGGGGGTGTTCGATCAGGTGCGTGCCATCTCGGTGAAGGACGATGAGGGTTGCGAGGAGCTGTTCGAGGTGCTGGCCGCCTATGCGCAGGAAGGCCCCCACTACTTCCCGGAGGACGCCTACACCGATATGCCCGAAAAGGCGCTGGTCAGCGAGATCATCCGTGAGAAGATGCTGCTGAACCTGTACGATGAGATCCCCCACGGCATCGCGGTGACGGTGGAGCGGTTCAAGGAGCGCCCCGACCGGAACATCATCGACATTGATGTGAACATCTACTGCGAGCGCAAGAGCCACAAGGGCATGGTCATCGGCAAGGGCGGGCAGATGCTGAAAAAGATCGCCACCCAGGCCCGCCTGGACTGCGAGGAATTCCTCGGCGCGAAGGTGAACCTGCAGTGCTGGGTCAAGGTGAAAGACGACTGGCGGGACAGTGACTTCCTGCTGAACGATTTCGGCTTCCGCGAGCCGTAAAAAACGCGGCAAAACGGCACGGTTGGACATCATTTCCGCTCATAACTGTTTTGCAACGGTGGAACAGTAAGGGCAGGAAATGAGGTGCTGTGCATGGAAGGAAGCAGTGCGTGGCAGGCATTTGCCGCGACCGGAGAGATCCGTCATTATCTGGAGTATAAGCGGGCCGCCGTGCAGAAGGAGGGGCAAGCGTATGCAGATCGTGACCCCCGGGCTGGTGCTTCGGGAGGTAAAGGTGGGGGAGGCTGACCGCATCCTGCACCTGCTCTGTCCGGGGCTGGGCCTTGTGTCGGCTACGGCAAAGGGCAGCCTGCGGCTGAAGAGCAAGCTGTTCAGCGGCTGCGGTCTGTTCTGTTACTCGGAGTTCACCCTGTATGAGGGGCGCTCCATGTACCGGGTGGACGAAGCGCAGGTGAAAAACACCTTTTTTGGCCTGCGGCAGAGCGTGGAGGGCATGGCGCTGGCCATGTATCTGGCCGAGATGACCGCGTCGCTGGCCCCCACCGGCAAGGAGGCGGACGACCTGCTGCGTCTGCTGCTGAACAGCCTGTACCTGATCAGCGAAAACAAAAAGCCGCTGGATCAGATCAAGGCGGTGTTTGAGCTGCGGGCCATCAGCGAGGCGGGCTATCTGCCCGCGCTGCTCTGCTGCCGGGATTGCAGCCGGTACGAGGGCGGTGCCTTCTACCTTGACCCTGAAGAGGGCTATCTGCTGTGCGAGGACTGCGCTGCCAAGGCAAGCCGCCGCCCGAATCTGGACGCGGCGGCTCTGACTGCCACCCGCCACATCGCGCTGGTGGAGGACAAGCGGATCTTCAGCTTCACACTGGCTCCCGCCAGCATGAAACGGCTGGCTCAGGTGACGGAGCTGTATGCGGCCCGGCACATGGACAAGCCCCTGAAAAGCCTTGAATTCTTGAAGGGCGTCTGGCAGGAACCCACCTGAGCGGATGCACTTACGATAAAACGTCTTGCCGCAGGCATCCTGCGGCGTATCTAGAGGAATCGATATGAACCCTGTGTACTTAAAAAGTCTGGAACTGGACAAGATCATCGCCCGGGCGGCGGCTCTGACCGTCTGTTCCGAGGCGAAGGAGCGAATGCTGGCGCTGGAGCTGCAGACCGACCCGGACGAGGTGCGCTTTGCGCTGAGCCAGACCGACGCGGTGGGCAGTCTGCTGCTAAAAAACGGCAGCCCCCGCTTTGGCGGTGTGGAGGCGGTGGACAAGGTGGTGCGTCGCGCCGTCAAGGGCGGCGTGCTGTCCATGGCGGAGCTGCTGCTGGTGGCGGGTGCCCTGCGCAACTTCCAGAATCTGGTGAGTTGGTACGGCATGACCGAGCACGACCTGCTGCCCACCGACGATCTGTTCTATGCGCTCAGCCCTCAGCCTGCGCTGGAAAAGCAGATCACCGACGCGATCCTCTCCCCGGAGGAGATGGCGGACACCGCCAGCAACACCCTGTTTGACCTGCGCCGCAAGATCCGCGCCACCGAGAACTCCATCCGCGACAAGCTGGAGGCACTGGTGCGCAGTCAGGCCACCAGCAAATACCTGCAGGAGACGGTGGTCTCCCTGCGCAACGGCCGCTATGTGGTGCCGGTCAAGGCGGAGCACCGCGGCGATGTGGGCGGCATCATCCATGACGTAAGCTCCACCGGCGCCACCGTCTTTGTGGAGCCTACCGCGGTGGTGGAGGCCAACGCCAAGATCATGCAGCTCCGCAGTCAGGAGCAGGCCGAGATCGAGCGCATTCTGGCGTCCTTTACCGCGCAGGTGGCGGGGCTGGAGCCGATGTTCAGCTACAGCTACGATGCCATGCTGAACATCGATGTACTGCTGGCCAAGGCCAAGATGGCACTGGAGATGCACGCTTGGATGCCGCAGGTGTCGGACGATGTGTCCTTCAAGCTGCACAAGGCGCGCCACCCGCTCATCGACCCGGCCAAGGTGGTGCCCGTCGACGTGGAGCTGGGCATCGACTACGACACCATGGTCATCACCGGCCCCAACACTGGCGGCAAGACCGTGACCCTCAAGACCGCCGGTCTGCTGTGCGCCATGGCGCAGTGCGGCTTTTTGATCCCCGCCCACGAGAGCAGCAGGGTCTGTGTCTTTCAGGAGTATCTGGTGGACATCGGCGACGAACAGAGCATCGAGCAGAGTCTGTCCACCTTCTCCGGCCATATGAAGAAGATCACCGGCATTCTGGAAAATGCCTGGAAGGGCACGCTGGTGCTTCTGGATGAGCTGGGCGCCGGTACCGACCCCGCGGAGGGCGCGGCGCTGGCGGTCAGCATCATTGAGGAGCTGCGCCGACTGGGTGCCCGCATCATGGCAACCACCCACTACGCCGAGATGAAGGTGTTCGCGCTGGAGACCCCCGGCGTGGTGAACGCAAGCTGTGAGTTCGATGTGGAGAGCCTGCGCCCCACCTACAAGCTGAGCGTGGGTGTGCCGGGCAAGTCCAATGCGTTCCTCATCAGTGAGAAGCTAGGCATCCCCGAGCGCATCATTCAGTCCGCCCGCATCCACATGGACAGTGACGACAAGCGGCTGGACAGCGTGCTGGCGCAGCTGGACGACCTGAAGCTGCAGCTGAAGGCCGGTCAGGAGGAGATCGAGCGGCTGAAGTACGAGGCGGAGCATCAGCTTGAGAGCGCCCGCAAAAAGCGGGACGATCTGGTGCGGCAGGGCGAGCAGGAGTTGGAAGCCGCCCGCGCCAAGGCCCGCCAGATGACCCAGCAGATCCAGGCGGAGGCCTATGCACTCACCGACGAGCTGCGCAAGCTGCAAAAGGACGAGAAGACCAGCGCCGCCCAGCGTGCCCAGCGCGCCCGCGAGATCGCCAAAAAAGACACCGAGCGCCTGCTGAACCAGTCGGATGTGGTGCATCAGGTGAAGAAAGAGTTTGTCCCCCTGAAGGAAGTGAAGGTGGGGCAGGAGGTGGTCATCGCCGAGCTGGACCAGCCCGCAACGGTGGTCAGTCTGCCCGACCGCCACGGCATGGTGGAGGTGCGCGCCGGCATCATCAAGACCAAGGTGCCTCTGAGCGGCCTGTGCGCCCCCAACAAGCTGAAGAAGGAGCCTGCCAAAAAGCAGCGCCCGGGTCTCGCCGGGCGGGACAGCGGCGGCGGGCGTACCACGGTGGATCGGGTGAAGCGCACCGCCAGCATGGAAGCCGATCTGCGTGGCCTGACGGTGGAGGAGGCCCTTATGGAAACTGACCAGTACATCGACCACGCGGTGATGTCCGGTCAGACTGAGGTCTGGCTCATCCACGGCAAGGGCACCGGCGCGCTGCGCAGTGCCATCCAGCAGCACCTGAAAGGCCACCGAAACGTGAAGAGCTTCCGTCTTGGCCGCTATGGCGAGGGCGAGGCCGGTGTGACGGTCGTCGAACTGAAATAAGCAAAAACGCCGCAGGACGGCCGGAAATTCCGGAGTCCTGCGGTGTTTGTCTGTGTGTGGGGTTCAGCGGGCGTCAAAGCTGACTTCGAGAATGTCACCGCTCAGGGCGATCTCATAGTCCCAGCGTGCGGTGTCTGTGGCAAAGGCTACCTTGTAGACCTCGCGGCCGTCCTCCCGCCCGAGAGCGGTGCGCAGCGAGCGGGTGTCTGCCTCGGCCACGCCGGCGTGCGCCAGCGCGATGGCCTGTGCTTCCTGCTCGGTGACGGTGGGCGCGGCGGGGTCAGTGGCGGGGGAGAATTCGGCGTCCATCTCCAGCACCGCGCCGGTCTCGGCATCGACCACATAGTCGTACCGTCCCTCGGCAGTGCGAAACTCCAGCTCATACACAAGCCGGCCATCATCGTGGTCGGCCTCGATCTCGCGCAGCTCGGCATCCTGTGCGGCCGGCCCGGCGTGGGCGAGGGCAGCTTCAAACGCCTGCCGGTCGTCAAGCTGCGCCGTGGACGCGGAAGGACTCTCGGAGATCACAGCGGACGAAACAGCAGGGGACGGTGCGTCGGCCGCGCCGGGTGCGGGGCTTTGCGCGGAAGGCGCGGCCTGACCACATCCGGCCAGAAGCACGGTGATTAGAAGAAAAACGGCGGCAAGCAGGGGAGTGGTCGAACGAACGCTGCGCATAGAAAACCCTCCTTATATAAAAATTTAATAATAATTATTGTTTTTATAATGATAACAGAATGAGACAAAGGACGCAAGAGAAAGGAAGGATAGTTTGCGCAAAAAACAAACATTGTATGCACAATGACAAAAAACGCCCCGCCGGGATGTCGGCGGGGCGTTTGTGCGTGGTTGGATCAGTTCTTTTCCTTCAGCAGATCGCGGATCTCAGTCAGCAGCTCCTCGGTGGTAGGGCCTTTCGGCTCCTCGGGGGCGGGGGCCTCCTCCTCTTCCTTCTTGCGCAGGTTGCTCAGCTTGTTGATGGCCTTGACCATCACAAACACCGCAAACGCGATGATGATGAAGGAGATGATGCTCTGAATGAAGTTGCCGTAAGCGATGGCGGCGGCCTCCTCGCCCTCACCCAGAGGGATGGACAGGCTGGAGAGATCCACACCGCTGGTCAGCAGCGACATGATGGGGGTGATGATGTCCTTCACCAAGCTGTTGACGATGGCGGTGAAGGCGCTGCCGATGACAACACCAACGGCCATATCCATCACGTTGCCGCGCATGGCGAATGCCTTGAATTCCTCAAAAAACTTCTTCATAATTCCACGTCCTTACGATGGTTGTTAATCACTTCAGCAGGGCAGCCACCGTCTGAGCGGCACCGTCCAGATAGTCGCCCGCGAAGGTCTCGATCAGACCCTCATCGGCGTTCTTGGCGAGATCGGGGTCAATGGGCATCTTGGCCAGCACGGACAGACCGTACTTGGCCGCGACCTCATCCACATGGCTGTCGCCAAAGACCTGGATCTTGCGGCCGCAGTCGGGGCAGACCACATAGCTCATGTTCTCCACGATGCCGAGGATGGGGATGTTCATCATCTGGGCCATCTTCACGGCCTTGGCCACGATCATGCTCACCAGCTCCTGCGGGCTGGCCACCACGATGATGCCGTCCACCGGCAGAGTCTGGAACACGGTCAGGGGTACGTCGCCGGTGCCCGGAGGCATATCAACAAACAGGAAGTCCACATCCTGCCAGATGACGTCCGACCAGAACTGCTTCACGGCGCCGGCGATGACGGGGCCGCGCCAGACAACGGGATCCTCCTCGTTCTCCAGCAGCAGGTTGATGCTCATGATGTCGATGCCGGTGCGGCTCTTGATGGGCCAGATGCCGTTCTCATCGCCCATGGCGCGGGCGCGGATGCCGAACAGCTTGGGGATGGAGGGGCCGGTGATGTCGGCGTCCAGCACGCCGCACTGGTAGCCCAGACGGCGCATGGAAACGGCCATCATGGCGCTGGTCATGCTCTTGCCAACGCCGCCCTTGCCGCTGACCACACCGATGACTTTTTTGATCTTGCTCATCTTATGGGGGGCTTCATGCAGGTCCTGCGGGGCGGTGCGGCTGGCGCAGTTCTGCCCGCAGGTGCTGCAATCATGGGTGCATTCGCTCATTGGGATCTCTCCTTTTTTCAAACCGGTCAGGCCGGTGTGGGATTGTGATGCGGCGTGATCGCCGGGCTGCCCGGCGTACAACCGATCCGGGCAACACCTCTACTATACCACAAACCGCGCCCGGTTACAATTGTGCGGGCAAGAAAAGCCCCTCCGCGGCATACACATAGCCACAGGGGGTGGAGCGATTTGGGCGGTTATCTGGAAAACGCGCTGATCCTGACGGCGTCGGGGCTTGCTCTGCGTGCGGTGGGGATGGGGCTGCGGGTGTATATGGCGGGTCAGTTGGGCAGCGAGGGCATGGGGCTGTATCAGCTGGTGTTTACGGTGTATGGCCTTGCGGTGGCACTGGCGACCTCCGGGGTGTCGGTGGCCGCCGCCCGCATGACCGCTGAGCAGTTGGGGCAGAGCAAACGGCGGACGCTCCCTGCGGTGATGGGGCGCGTCCTAGGGGCGGCGGCCGGGCTGGGGGTGACGGCGGGCGCACTGCAGTTTGCGCTGGCAGTTCCCGCCGCGCGCTGGTGGCTGGGAGACGAGCGCGCGGCGCTGTCGCTGCAGATCCTGGCGTTCAGCCTGCCGTTTATGGCACTGGGAGCGGCAATGAGGGGGTATTTCCTCGCGCGCCGACAGGTAAAGGCAAACGTCGGTTCCCAAATGCTGGAGCAGCTTGTGCGGATCCTCTTGGTGCTGTGGCTGCTGCCCGGCGCGGTGGAGCGCGGACTGGGCAAGGGATGCGCGGCCATTGTCACCGCGAACCTGCTCAGCGAGGTGGTGTCCTGTCTGTGTATGCTTCGGGCGTACCGCGGGGATATGCAGGCACAGTGTGCGCGTGC
>JBGVKB010000043.1:0-33151 GCA_045118955.1 Oscillospiraceae bacterium
CCATGGAACTGAAGGAAAAATGCGCTTACATCAAAGGCCTGATGGACGGTCTGGAGCTGGACGGCTCCACCAAGGAGGGCAAGGTCCTGAACGCGATGATGGAGCTGCTGACCGAGCTGACCTCCACCGTCGCCGCTCTGGATGACGAGATGGATCAGGTGTACGATGAGCTGGACGCCATCGACGAGGACATGGACGAGCTGGAGACCTACGTGTACGGCGAGGAAGAGGACGAGGTCGACGAGGACGACGAGGATGAGGACGAGGCCTGCTGCTACGAGCTGACCTGCCCCAACTGCGGTGAGGTCACCGTGGTGGACGAGGAGACCCTCATGAGCGAGGAGATCAGCTGCGCCAGCTGCGGCGCCGCCTTCGACATCGAGTTCGGCACCTGCGACGGCAACTGCGCCGCCTGCAGCGAGGAGTGCGAGCCCGAGGGCGAGGAGTAAGCCCGGTCGGTTCCCCTGTGACTGAATAGCCGAAAGGCGCTGTGCAAAGCCTGCACAGCGCCTTTTTGTACCCATTGGGGAAGAAGCCTGCCCCAACAAAAGAACCGCCCCGGACGCGCTGTTTTGGCGCTCCGGGGCGGTTTTTGCGTATTTGAGGGGGTGCTTACTTCTTGCCGGCGGCGTCGCGCAGGGCGCGCTCCAGCCAGATGCAGCCAAAGTCCAGCGCGGTGTACAGGCCGACCTTGGTGCTCTGCTTCACCACGCGCTCCTGGGGGGCCTTGGTGGTGTCGGTGGACAGCAGCATGACCTGGATCTTATCCGCCACGCCGTCCTTCTCGGTGAGCACCTGCATGAAGATCACGAAGGGATCGGACATATTGCCGTAGTAGATCTCCTTGTTGCAGCGCACCAGCGGGCGACCGCGGTAGTTCAGTTTGGGGGTGAATGCCATATTCAAAACGCCTCCTTGCAAGTTGTATGTATACCCGCGCAGAATGGCCCTGCGGGGAAGAAAAATGCCGCCCGGACAAGGCGGCATCGTGCACCTATACACTATAGTATACCACAAATTGGACTGTGGTACAACGCTGCAGGGGCAATTTCAGCGCCCGGACAGCAAAAAGTTTTGTCGCGGCGGCGGGGATGTCACCCCTTATTCGGGCTTGTCCTCGCCGTTGATGTGCTCCGCCTGTGCCTGCTGGTTCAGGGCGACCTTCTGAGCCAGCGTGCGCAGCTTGAAATCGAGCTGGCTGATGCGCACCGTCATGGAGAACTGGTGTACCAGCAGCACGAAGATGATGAGCAGATAGACCAGATTGATGGGGGCCTCGAACTGCAGCATCCGGGCGGCCCAGCTTGCCGCCTCGGGGAAGATGCTCAGCAGCAGCAGGAACGCCGAGAAGAACAGCCAGAAGATGGAGTCCTCGATCTGCACCTTGGCGTAGCGAATGCGCCGCAGGATGAACGCGGCGGTACACAGGCTGCCGACCAGCAGCAGCACGCGCAGGGGAATACCGATCACCAGCATATTACAGACTCCTTTCCGGGTAGGGGCGCGCGGTGTCGCGCTTGCGGAACCACTGAATGAGCAGGATGGACAGACCCATCTTGATCATGTACTCCACCGACCGGGCGAAATTCAGATAGCTTTCACCGGCGGTGCGCTCGGCCATCTCCACCTGGACCTCCTTCACCACCGCGCCGTTTTTGATCAGGTAGCTGATGGTGTCCGGCTCGGGGCCGTAGTTCAGATTCTGGGCGAACTCGGTCAGCAGACGGCGGTTGAACATCCGCATACCGCTGGTGGGGTCGCAGATGGCGCGCCCGGTGGTCAGGCGGATGGCCCAACTGATCAGGTAGCTGCCCAGCATCCGCAGGGTGCGGGGCTTCAGCACGGTGATGAACCGGCTGCCGATGACGATGTCCGCGCCGTTCTCCAACTCCTCCAGCATGGGGGCGATGAACTGGGGCAGGTGCTGGCCGTCGCCGTCGAACTGCATGGCGCAGTCGTAGCCCTGCTCGGCGGCGTAGCGCAGGCCGGTCTGGAACGCGCCCGCCAAGCCCAGATTCACCGGCAGGTCGATGAGCCGGTAGCCGCGGCGGCGGCAGATGGCGGCGGTGGCGTCCCGGCTGCCGTCGTTGACCACCACATAGTCGTATTGGGGGTAGTTTTCAATGAGATTGTCCACCACCCGCTCGATGCTGCCTTCCTCGTTGTAGGCGGGGATGATGATGAGCAGTTTCTGCATGAGTCCCTCCTTTGAAAAGGGGATGTGTTGGGTCGGTTCAGGCGCGGGGCAGCAGCTCGCACAGCCGCTGAGCCACCGCCTGCCAGGTGAAGTTTTCCTCCAGCCGCTTGCGGGTCAGCGCGGCGGCCTGCCTGCGCCAGTCGGCGTCCGCCAGCGCCCGCTCCAGCGCCGGGGCGATGGCCTCGGGGGTGGGGCGGTCCAGCTGGATGCCGTACCGCTCGTCGGGCAGCAGCTCGTCGCTGCCGCCGGTGCGGCTGGTCAGGATGGGGCAGCCCAGCGCCGCCGCCTCCAAAAAGGTGGTGGGGAAGCCCTCGGCGTACCGGGTGGGCAGGCAGTACAGATCCGCCTGCTGATAGAGCTGCAGGGTCTTGGGGTAGGGCACACTGCCCAGATAGTAGACGTTTTTGGGGCAGGCGGCCTTCAGCTCGGGGAGCTGGGGGCCATCGCCCGCCACCAGCAGGGCGGCGTTCTCAAGCGACAGCCCGGTGAAGGCCTGCACCAGCTCGGCCACGCCCTTTTCGGGGATGATCCGCCCCACAAAGGCCGCCACCCGGGTATCAGGGGTGAGGCCCAGCTCGGCGCGCCAGTCCACCTGCGGCTCGGCGGCGGCAAGCTGCTCCAGCGCGGCCGGCTCCACGGCGTTGTAGAGCTGCCCCTCGGCCTGGATGCCGAAGTGCTCCAGCCAGCCGCACACCGCCCGGCTCACCCCGTAGAAGGGCGCTTTGCGCAGGTAGGCGGCGGCCAGGTGCTCGTACAGATGCCCCGCCCAGGCCACAGGCCCGCGGCCCAGCGGCATATGCCCGGTGGAGTGGTCGATGACCAGATGGGGGATGCCTCGCCGGCGGCACTGCCGCACCGCGTACAGGCTGGACAGGTAGAACCTTGCCTGCACCACGCAGAAGTCGATGTCCTCGGCCCAGAGCGCCCTCGCCAGCCGGCGGAAATCCGCGCCGGGCTTGGGGATGGGGAACCGCCCGCCCATCAGCGGCCAGACCGGCAGCCGCCAGACCGAGATGCCGTCCTGTTCCTCCCGCTCGGGCAGGCCGGGCAGGGCGCTGGTCACCACCAGCACCCGGTGCCCCCGCTCCACGAGCCGGGCGGCAAGGCTGGCGGTGTACCGCTCCACGCCGCCCACGGTGGGCAGATACTGGGCGGAGAAAAAGCAGATGGTCACGGGGAGGTTCCCTCCAATGCGGATAAATTTGGCTTGATTATACGGTTCGTATACTGCGCCCGAGCTGAAAAACAGCGCGAAGGCGCGAAATGCGGGCGATCACTTCTTGTACACGAAGGCCCGCTGGATCTGGAAGCTGATGAAGAACAGCAGCACGTCCACGGGGATCTTGATCAGCAGCTCGGCGGTGCCGGGCACCAGACTGTACAGATTGCTGACCAGCAGGGCGCTGACGCTCATCTGCACCACGGCCAGACAGAAGTAGCGGAAGGCCGCGCCCTTGTGCCCGGCGCGGCTCTTGAACACCACGCTGTAATTGATGAGGTAGTTGTAGATGGCGCTGATGACGCGGGCCAGCACGGTGGCGGCCACGATGTAGTCAAAGGACAGCCCCGCGCCCCGCAGCAGGCCGCAGAACAGGCCGAACAGCACCAGATCCACCACGCTGGAGGACAGGGAGGAGAACAGGAACTTGCCGAAAATGGAGTAGATGCGGATGGAGTCCCGGATGGGGTGGAAGTGGCTGGTTTTGTTCTCCTCAATGTACACGGTCTTGATGGGCACCTCGAAGATGGGCACGCCCGCGTCCTTGGTGTCGATGAGCATATTGGACTCGAACTCGAAGCGCTCGCCGGCGGTGGCCAGCAGGTGCTTCATGAAGCCGGTGGGGATGGCGCGCAGACCGGTCTGGGTGTCGGTGATCTTCAGACCCACCAGCAGCCGGAACACGGTGCGGGTGATCTTGTTGCCCATCATGGAGCGGGCGGGCACGTCCGACTGGTCAAAGTCGCGGATGCCCAGCACCAGACTGTCCGGGTGATCCACCAGCGCCTGCATACACTTCAGGATGCACTCAGGGGTGTGCTGACCGTCCGAGTCGGCGGTGACGCAGCCGGGCGCGTCCGGCCAGACCAGCAGGCAGTGGTTGAAGGCGTCCTTCAGGGCGCGGCCCTTGCCCAGATTGACCGCGTGGCGCAGCACGGTGCAGCCGCGGGCCTCGGCGTCGTCAAAGAAATGGCGGTAGTCGGGGCCGCTGCCGTCGTCCACCAGCACGATGTTCTCGATGCCGGCGGCCTGCAGCTCGTCCAGCAGGCGGGGGAGCTTCTCATCCGGCTCCAGCGAGGGGATGATGAGAGGGATCTGTTTCACATTCATGGTTTACACAACTCCTTCGGGGGGCGGCGGGCAGCGCCCGGCCGCCGTGAAGTGATTTCTATACAAAAGGGCCTGTTCGGCGCGGCTCAGCGCGCCAGAACCGCCAGGAACGCATTGATCAGCACGCCCATGTTGGCCAGCGCCAGGGCGGCGCACAGGGCGGTGTCCCTGCCGGTGCGGGTCACCCCAGCGGGGCGCAGCGCCAGCAGAGCGAGGGGCAGCGCGGGCAGGAAGTACCGCCCCTGCAGCCCGTAGATGGTGGTGTAATAGGTGGGGGTCCACAGGATGCAGCCCGCCACCGCCAGCCCGCAGCAGCCCAGCGCCAGCAGACCCGCCCAGCCGCGGCTGAACACACCGGGCCAGCCGGTTTCGTCCGCCCGGGGCAGGGTCGCCCACGCCAGCAGCGCGTACAGCAGCAGCACCCAGCCCCACGCAAGGTCAAGGCTGTAGTAGCTCAGGTTGCCGCCCACCAGCGTTTTGATGTAGTGGTCGCCCAGCTCGATGACGCTGCGTACCACAAGCTGCACCGCCTGACCGGGATGGGACAGGATGTGCCCCACCGACCAGCAGATGGCGTCCGGGTCCTCGGCCTCATCGGTCAGACCCCAGCGCTCGGCCTCATCGGGGGAGAGGGTCTCCACCTGCGCGGCGATCTCCTCGGCGGAGTCCGCCCGGTCGAACAGACCCTGAATGGTGTACCGCGCCCCGCTGAGCGCAAAGGCCAGCAGGCACAGGGCCAGGAATCCCGCCTTGAGCGCACGGCTGTGCTTGCCCAGACGGGCGGCGGGGATCAGCAAAAACAGCGCTGCCAGCGGGAAATAGGCAATTTTAGCAGGCACCAGCAGAACGCCCAGCACCGCGATGGGCACAAGCTCCCGGCGGCCCAGCGTTTCGTGGGGGCCGTAGGCGGCGTCCAGCACCAGCGCGGTGAAGGCAAAGGCGAAGCCCAGCGTCAGGCAGTCCCGGCTGAAGGAGGCCGCCAGATGCAGGCTCATGGGCAGCAGACCCGCCGCCGCGAACACCGCCTTGCCGAAGGGGGCCTTTTTCACCGCCCACCCGGTGAGCAGGGCGTAGGCCAGCAGGTTGGCCAGCCGCCCCAGCAGCAGGGTGGAGGTGAAGCCCATCCGCAGCAGGTAGCCCAGTGCCACCGCGCCGCCGCTGAGGGTGTACAGCAGGTTGCTGTTGTCCACCTGCATCTCGGCGAAGTATTGGAAGTCGCCGGGCGCATCGGGGCTGCGGTCGGTGAGGGTGTTTGCAAACTCCCGCCAGGTGAACACGGTGGTGTTCTGATCCTGCAGCAGGGGGTTCACGTCGCCGGGGCGGCGGTAGGTGTCGCACAGGGGCACCGAATTCAGCGGCAGCCGACTGGTAAAGGTGGTGGCCACCGAGAAGCTCTGGTTGATGTGGAACTGCTCGTCCGGGGCGGAGTAGGGGGGCAGCACAAGGCAGAACACAAGGCCCAGCGCCAACACCAGACCGAAATACAGGCGATGCAGCGGCATTTTACCGCCGCACAGCCAAACCGCGCCGCAGGCGATGACAACCAAAAGCAGCACCACCACCCAGTAGTAGACGCTGACAAAGCCGCCGATGAGGTCCACCGTGGCCAGCATGGCCGCCGCGCCCTCAATGGGGGCGCCGTCGGCGGTGAGGGCGGTGAAGCCCTCCACCGGGGCCGCCGAGTGCCCCAGCGTCAGCCGCCCCGCGCCGGTGTAGGCGGGGGTCAGGGTGAGGGTGTAGGCGGCGGGCGCGTCGCTGTGTACCGGGGCGCTCAGCCCCAGCACGGCGTACTGCCCGGGCAGGATGGCCGCCATGTTGCCGGTACTGGTTGCCAGCACCTGACCAGCGGCGTCGGTCAGGGTCAGCAGCAGGTCGCCCTGGGGCTGTTCGCCCTCGACGCCGAAGACGAAGCCCAGATTGTACAGGCTGCCGCTTGTGGTAAAGGTCTGGCTCACACTGCCCTCGATGGGGGCGGTATAGACCTCATAGCGGTCGTTGAGCCGGGCTGTGACCCCCTTGGTGTGGGCAGGCAGCACCTGCACCCACCACACGAGCACCGCCGCTGCCAGCAGGCAGAGAGCGAGGGCAAGGCAGCCGATGGCCCGCTTGTGAGCGGAGAAAAACTGTTTCATACGCGGCACCTCCGACTATGGTCATAGCTAAATGTTAGTATAGCACAAAATGCTGAAAAATGAAACTGTGCCGGGGCAGAAAGAGGGCGGTGGGGTGAGAAAAAACGGTGAAAACCGAGAACGGCAGCGGCGTGCGGATTGCGCGGAGCGGCAAAATGCGGTATGCTGATAACAGCGAAAACGGAAAGGCGGGAGATGTATGCTCTGGAACGCACAAAACGGCACGGTGGAGCTGGGGGAGGATCGGATGGATTACGTCCGCTTCGGCACCGGGGATAAGCCGCTGGTGATGCTGCCCGGCGTGGGGGACGGTCTGCGCACGGTGCGGGGCATGGCCCTGCCGCTGGCGGCGCTGTACCGCAGCTTTGCGCGGGGGTTTACGGTGTATGTGTTCAGCCGCCGCCGCACCCTGCCCGCAGAGTACACCACCCGGCAGATGGCCGCCGACCAGGCCGAGGCCATGGCGCGGCTGGGCATTGAAAACGCCTGTGTGGTGGGCGTGTCCCAGGGCGGTATGATCGCCCAGTGGCTGGCCATCGACCACCCGGAAATGGTGCATCGGCTGGTCCTGACCGTGACCGCCCCCTGTGCCAACGCCCTGATGGATCAGAAGCTGGGGGAGTGGATGGACTTTGCCCGCCGCGGCGACCACGCCGGGCTGATGCGCTCCAACCTGAGCGCCATCTATACCCCGGGGTACGTGCGCCGCGCCGAGTGGCTGGTGCCCGCGACGGCGCTGGTGTCAAAGCCGCGCAGCTACGAGCGGTTTTACACCATGGCGCAGGCCTGCCTGACCCACAACGCGCTGGCGGAGCTGTGGCGCATCCGCTGCCCGGTGCTGGTGGTGGGCGGCGAGCAGGATCAGGTGCTCACCGGGCAGGCCAGCCGGGATCTGGCCCGGTACATCCCCCGGGCGCGGCTGAAGATGTACCCGCAGTACGGGCATGGCCTGTACGATGAGGCGGGGGACTTTTTGCGGCTGGTGATGCGCTTTTTTCAGGTGAAGCCCTGAGCCGCGCCGAACAAAGCAGCACAAAAAAACAGGCCTGTCCCATGTGGGACAGGCCTGTTGGCATATCAGATGATATGGTCGCGCTTACGCGGGCGACAGATTAGTCGCTGACGTAGGGCATCAGGGCGACGTGACGGGCGCGCTTGATGGCGACGGTCAGCTCACGCTGATGGAAAGCGCAGGTGCCGGTGACGCGACGGGGAATGATCTTCGCGCGCTCGCTCACATACTTACGCAGACGGGGCACGTCCTTGTAGTCGATGCGGTCAATGCGGTCAACGCAGAAGCTGCAAACCTTTTTGCGGCCACGGCGCATGGGGCGGCCGGGACGGGCGCCCTCAGTTCTCTCAAAAGCCATGACGGTTACCTCCTGTCAGATTCTGTTTAGAAAGGCAGATCCTCGTTATCGTCGATCACAGCAAAATCATCGTTGCTGCCGGCGGAATAACTGGGCACCGGGTCGGAGACCGGGCGCTGGCTGCCCATGTTGTGAGAGGTCGCGGGAGCGGGGGCGTAGCCGCCGTAGTTGCTGCCGGACTGGTTGTCGCTCTTGTTGCCCACAAAGCTCACGTTGTCCACGTTCACCTCATAACTGGTGCGGTTGGCACCGGTCTTGTCGGTGTAGCTGTCCTGACGCAGACGGCCGTTCACGGCGATCCAAGAGCCCTTGTGGAACCACTTGGAAACGAACTCACCGGTGCGGCCAAAGGCCACACAGGGGATGAAGTCCGCCTGCCGCTGCTCGCCCTGACGGACGAAGTCACGATCGACCGCGATGCGGAACCGGCAGATGACGGTCCCGTTCTGGCCCTGACGCAGCTCGGGGTCGGCCACCAGACGGCCGACAAAAGCACAAACATTCAACATTTCAGCAAACCTCCCTTGACTCAATGTTCGCTGCGGCACACACCGCAGCCGCTGGGGATCGAAACTGATTACTCAGCCTCGGCAATGATCATGGAGCGCAGAACGCCATCGGTGATCTTGTAGATACGATCCAGCTCAGCGGGGAACTCGGGAGCAGACTGGAACTTAATCACAGTGTAGATGCCCTCGTTCTCGTCGTTGATGGGGTAGGCCAGACGGCGCTTGCCCCACTCGTCAACAGAATCGATGGTACCATTGTTCTCGATCAGGGTCTTGAACTTCGCCACCAGAGCGACGGAAGCCTCCTCATCCAGAGCAGCGCTGGTAATCAGCATGGTCTCATACTTAGCCATTCTCTGTACACCTCCTTTTGGACTTATGGCCCCTATACCGGGGCAAGGATAAGCTGCCCTTCGCAGGGCAGCAACTTATTATATCAACCTCCCGGGCGGGATGTCAATAACTTTTTTGAAAAAAATCACATAAAATCTGCGCAAAAATCGGTTTTTTACCCCTCGGCCAGCCCTGCGGCGGCGGCAAACCGGGCAAAGGCGGCGCGGCCGGCCTCGGTCTGCTTGAACACGCCCGCGTCCTCCAGCACATGGCTGAACACCGCGCCGATCTCGGCGCGCACAGCCTCCTCAGCCTCACTCTCGCTCAGGGCGGTGCCGTACCGGTCGATGAGCCGGTCGATCCAGTCGGCGTGAACGGCGAGGGTGCTGCCCTCCTGCCGGCTGGTGTTCGGCTCGGCACCGGTGAGGATGCGGCAGACGGCGGCGCTCTGCTCCTTCAGGCGGCTGGGCAGGATGGCCAGACCCATCACCTCGATGAGGCCGATGTTCTCCTTTTTGATGTTGTGCCACTCCGGGTGGGGGTGGAAGATGCCGTCCGGATACGCCTCGCTGGTGCGGTTGTTGCGCAGCGCCAGATCCATCACATAGCCCCGCTGCTCGTCAAAGTGCAGGATGGGGGTGACCGTGTTGTGGCGCACCTCGCCGCTGTGGGACAGGATGTCCGCGCTCTCGTCGCTGTAGCCGGCCCAGGTCTCCAGCACGTCCCCCGCCGCCGCCAGAAGCTGCTCGGGGTCGCGGCTCTCCAGCCGGATGGTGGACACCGGCCAGTTCAGGATGCCGCCGGTCACACCCGCGTGCCGGGTGCTGTGCAGGGGCGCGGCCAGCGCGGCGCGGGTCATGGGGAACACATAGCTGCCGCCCTGAAAATGGCTGTGGCTCAGGATGCTGCCGCCCACGATGGGCAGGTCGGCGTTGCTGCCGCAGGTGTAGTGGGGGAACTGCTGCACGAAGTCCATGATCTTGCGCAGGGTGCGGCGATCCATCTCCATGGGGGTGTGATCCTCGTGCAGGATGATGCAGTGCTCATTGAAGTAGACGTAGGGGCTGTACTGGAAATACCACGTCTCACCGCACAGCTTCACCGGCACGATGCGGTGGGTCTGCCGCGCGGGGAAGTTGATGCGCCCCGCGTAGCCGATGTTCTCCCGGCAGAGCATACACTTGGGGTAGGCGGTCTGGGGCTGCAGCTTCTCCAGCGCGATGGTCTTGGGGTCCTTCTCGGGCTTGGTCAGGTTGATGGTGATCTCCAGCTCGCCGTAGGGGGTGGAGGTGCTCCACTGGATGTTCTGGGCGATCTGGGCGGTGCGGATGTAGTTGGAGTCGATGCACAGCTTGTAGAACCAGTCGGTGGCGGCCTTCGCGCCCTGCTGCTCAAACAGCTCATGGAAGCGGCGGGCGGTCTCCTGCGCGCCGGGCATCATGCAGCCCATGATGCGGGCCTCAAAGTTCACCCGGTAGTTGTACACGGTGTTGTCGAACAGACCCTGTTCGGCGGCGATGTCCAGCAGCCCCTCCAGCAGCTCGGTGGGGTAGCGGAACTCCTCCTCGGGCACCTCGCCCTCATAGGGGGCGTCCAGCCGGAACAGATCCAGCAGGGCGTTGCGGGCCACGATCACGTCCAGCCCCTCGACCAGACCGTGCTTTTGGCCGAACTGCAGCATACGTTCGATCTCATAGGCAGCGTTCATCTTCTCTGTCTCCTCTCCCTGGCCCGTCCGCGGGCCTTGTCTTACACCATAACCATAACAAAACCGGCACGGTTTTTCCATGTGCGATTGCACCGCCTTTTTGACCTTTTCATGCATTTTACCGGCCAATCAACCGCGTGCGCGTTCGCATCAAATGAAACAACCGCACAAAAAGCGCCCGCCCCGGTGTCGGTCGGGGCGGGCGCAAGGCGCACTTGATCAAATGGGTCACAGGGTGGCGGCCAGCGCCTTCAGCCAGGCGCGGAATTCCTCGCCGATCTCCTCATGCTTCAGGGCGGTCTCCACATGGGCCTGCATCACGCCCAGCTTGTTGCCCATGTCGTACCGCTTGCCGGTGAAATCCACCGCGGTCACGCCGTGGGCGCGGGCGTACTCGGCCATGGCGTCGGTGAGCTGGATCTCGCCGCCGGCGCCGGGCTTGGTGTGCTCCAGAATGGTGTAGATCTCAGGGGTGAGCAGCACACGGCCCAGAATGGACAGGTTGGAGAACTCCTGCCCGGGCTTGGGCTTCTCGATCATGTCGTCCACATAATAGTAGTTGTCCCGGATCGGCTCGGCCTTCATGGAGCAGTACTTGGCCAGATCGGCCACGGGCACGGGGTTCACCGCCACGGCGGGGCGGCCGAACTCCTCAAAGGCGCGGATGAGCTGCAGAGCGGCGGGGTCCTCGCCCATGATCACGTCGTCGCCGTACATGACCACGAACGGCTCGTCCCCGGTGAAGGCCTTGGCCATCAGCACCGCGTGGCCCAGACCGAGGGTCTGCTTCTGGCGCACAAAGAAGATGTTGGCCAGCCCGGCGATGCCCAGACAGGTCTCCAGCGCCTTCTCCTTGCCGGGCTTGGACAGGGCGGTCTCCAGCTCGGGGGCGCGGTCGAAGTGATCCTCGATGATGTCCTTGTTGCGGCCGATGATGATCAGGATGTCGGTGATGCCGGAGCGGACGGCCTCCTCCACGATGTACTGGATGGCGGGCTTGTCCACGATGGGCAGCATCTCCTTGGGCATGGCCTTGGTGGCGGGCAGCACGCGGGTGCCCAGACCGGCGGCGGGGATGATCGCTTTGCGCACTTGCATGATCATACGTCCTTTCGATGTTTATGGTGGTCCGATCCGAACAAACCGGGCCGGGCGCGGAGGCTCAGGTCACCCGCCCATCATCTGGTACACGACGGACAGGTTCGGCCCCATCAGGGGCACGATGCAGTAGCACAGCAGCATGAAGCCCACAACTGCCAGCAGCACCGCGGGCATACTGACGCCGCCGTGTACCGCCAGCGCGATCTGACGGTCGCGGCCGGCGGGATACTGCTGCAGGATGCGGCTGATCTTGCTGCCCGCGTCCCTGCGGTACAGGTCAACGGCCAGCAGGGCAGCGGCCGCCCGCACCAGCCACGCCACCACAACGGCGGCGTTGTTCAGCTTTACCAGCAGCTCGTAGCTCAGCCCGACGAAGAAGGGGCTTTCGGTGGCCACCAGCAGGGCCAGCACCGAGGGCAGCTCGGTGAGCAGGTGCAGGACGCTGAACACGGCGGCGGCCTTCCACATCTTGCGGTAGAAGAAGAACAGCGGGCCGAACAGCATCGCCCACAGGGAGAAGACCAGAGGGCGGCCGGTGAAGGCCATACGCTTGAACTTGTACAGGTAGCTGTGGGCCGCGCCGCCGATGTAGGCGGCCCAGTCGGTCAGGGCGATGCCGTCCACCGTCTCGTTGGGGTCCACATAGGGCATATCCCACACGGCACCGGCGGCCAGCATGGCGCCGCAGCCCCGGCAGGTCCGGCTGCCGGCGGGGTTCTCCTCGCCGCAGCTCGGACAGTACAGGGCAGGGCCGGCCTGCTCGGGGGCGGGCGTCTCCGGGGCGGGGCGCTCATCGGGGGCGGGGGTCCACTCAAAATCCGGGGCGTGCTGTGCCTTCAGCAGGCAAACGCCGGAGCGGTCGTAGCATTCACGGTGATAGGGGGCGCCGCAGTCCGGGCAGACCACGATGTCGTCCCCCTGCTGCAGCGTCTGACGGCAGGTGACGCACCTGCAGCCTTCAAAATTGAACATATTCGTCCTCCAAAATACGGGCAGCACAAAATAACCCCATCGGGGTTACAGGTATTATAGCGCATCTAGGTGAAAAAGAAAAGGCTGATTTCTGAACGTTTTTTGAACGACCGCGCCGATACAGCGCGAAAATGCCCCCGCGACCCCGGCAGACCGCAAAAAACCGCACCCGGGCGGCACCCGGATGCGGTCGCGGTGTTTTGGGATGGCTCAGTTGATGCGTACCAGCGCCACTGCATCGGCGGCCTTGTCCACCCGGTAGACGGCCCCGCCGGCGATGGAGGCCGGGTCGGCGAACAGGTGCCCATACTTGGGTACAAAGGCGTCCGAGATGCTGTAAATGTACACATGGGTGTAGTTGGCGGCCAGCTCGGCGGCCCACGCGTCGGCGCTCACGTCGGTGGCCCACACATCGTAGCCCGCGCCCAGATGGAAGTTGTGGCCGAGGCTGGCGTCACACACGGTGGGGTACAGGCTGTAGCGGGCGCACAGGCTCTCGTAGACGGCGGTGTCCTCGCCGATGAAGTACACCCGGTCGCCCTCGGCCAGCGGCTCGGGGAAGGTCTCCGCGGTGGGATAGACCAGCCGCGCCGCGCGATCCTGCGCGATCTGCACCGGGGTGGCCACAAGATTGTTGATGACCTTGGTCTGGGAGGGGAACACCAGCAGGGTGCAGGCCAGCAGCACCATGGGCAGATGGCGGCTGACCTCCCGGCGGGCGGCGCAGTCCAGCAGCAGCCCCACGCCCAGCACGGCCATGGTCAGCAGCCATGTGCTCAGGTAGCGGTGCTGGGACAGGACGCGGGTGCCCTCGTATTCGCTGAATTTAAAGAAGTAGAGGTACAAAAGCCCCGCCGCGTAGACAAAGAAGCCCAGCGACAGCCCCCGCCGCAGCCGCATCAGGGCGGGGCGGGCGGTGCGGTGGAGCTGCCCGGCGAAGCCCAGCGCCAGCGCGCCCAGCACCAGCCACAGCAGCATGGGCACCGGGATGGGGGCATCGGTGCCCGGGTCGTACAGCAGCCCCCGCAGGAAGGCATACAGGGTGATGGAATACCGCTCGGGCCAGGGGCCGAGCAGCTTCAGCAGGTTGTGGAGCACCGACGCGCCGCCACCGCCGCCGCCAAGCTGCACGGCGCAGACCACCGACCAGCTCGCCTTGGCCAGCAGCACCGCGCCCGCCGCCCACAGCCAGCACTTCTGGGCGGTGAGGGCGGCCTTCAGGCCCCGCTCGTCCCCGATGGTGCCCGCCCGCTGGCGGGTGGAGTCCCACAGGATCAGCAGCAGCGCCACCAGCGCGAACAGCAGGCCGCTGTCCTTGGTGAGGGTGAGGGTGAAGCAGCCCAGCGCCGCCCACAGCGCCGCGAAGGCGTCCCGCTTGCGGCGGCCGAACCAGCTGTACAGCGTCCAGGCGAACAGCAGCGCCAGGGTGCCGTCCACACACAGGTCGGTGTAAAACTCGGGGTAGAAGGCCAGCGGCAGCAGGTACAGGGCGGCGAAGCCCGCCGCGGCCATGCCGCTGCGCCGCAGGTTGAAGCGGCTCAGGTAGGGCACCAGCAGGCTCACCTGCATCAGGTTCAGCGCCCGATAGAGGTAGCCCTCGGTGAAGGCGGGGGTCAGCCGCACGAACAGGTACTCAAACAGCGCGGTGGCGGGCGGGTAGGTGGGGAACTGCATCCGCCCGGCCTCGGTGATGCTCAGCGCGTCCAGATGCACCATCATTTTGACGGTGGCGGCCCAGTGGCTGAACTCGTCGTTGCCGATGACCACGCGCCCGCCCTGCGCCCACGCGATGTACACCACCGCCAGCGCGAACAGCCCCATGGCGGGGGTGAACCACTGCCGGATGAACGCCCGCCGCTGCCGCAGACACTGCAGGGCGATGAGCGCGGCGCTCAGCGCGCCGCAGCCCGCCACCGCCCACAGGCCCGCGTACAAAAAGCCCGCCAGCCCGAACAGGTACAGCAGCGCGATGCTGCCGCAGACCGCCGGCGCAAGGCAAAGCTCCAGCTTTTCGTTGAAGGTCAGGGCCAGCGCCCCGGCGATGCACACCAGCACCGCCACCCAAAGCAGATAGATCAAAGGAAAGCCCCCTTTATATAGGAAAGAAACGGCCGCAGCCGAAAACCGTATAACTGCCATCATTATAGCGGATTTTGTGCAAAAAAGGAACACTTACCCACAAACCGGGCGCGGCAGCGGCATAAAAAACGCCCGCGCCCCACAGACGGCGGGGCAGCGGACGAGGGGGATCACTTGCCGGTCAGGCGGCGCAGACGCAGGCGGCGGGGTGTACGGGCCTCATAGCAGGGGAAGTACAGGGCGAAGGCCAGCATGAAGGCGGTGGACACATCCACAAAGGAGTGCTGCTTCAGGAACATGGTGGACAGGATGATGGACACGGACAGCACTGCCACGGCCGCCTGCAGCAGGCGGTTTGGACGCAGCTTTGCGCTGCGCCCAATGGCCACCCAGCAGCAAAGGGTGTTGTAGACGTGCAGACTGGGCATCACGTTGGTGGAGGTGTCGATGCGGTATAAAAAGCGCACCATGTCCACGAACACATTGTCCCGCCCGATGTACGCCGGGCGCAGGTGCAGCCCGTTGGGCCACAGCGCCGACACGAGGAGAAAGACGGTCATGCCCGCGCACAGGTAGGCCATCAGCCGGTAAAAGCCCGGCACATCCCTGAAAAAGAACCACACCAGCGTTACCGCCATGAAGATGAACCATAAAAAATACGGCACCACGAAGTATTCGCAGAAGGGGATCGCGGCGTCCAGCGAGGAGTGGATGATGTGGGGCGTGCGGCCGGGCATCCGCTCCAGCGCAAAAAACGCCGCCAGATAAAAGGGAAAGTAGGCGAGCGTCCACACATGGCGGTGGGCGGCGAAAAACTGTTTCACAGCGTTCATGGCAAAACTCCTATAGGTTGCAGGGGATCACAGCCGTTCCAGAAGCTCCAGACTCAGGCTGTAGAACAGGATGACCCACGGCTTGCCCAGCAGCAGGATGACCGCCACCCGCAGCGGGTGCATCCGGGCAAGCCCCGCCAGATAGCAGAAGATGTCGTCCGGCGCAAGGGGGATGAAGATGGTGATGAGGAACATCCATGTGAAGTCGTGACGGTGCAAAAAGCCGGCGTACTTGTCGTAGGCGGCCTGCCCCATCAGGGCGCGGGCCAGCCGGGCACCCCAGCGGTGCGCCAGCCAATAGGCGAGGAACGAC
The DNA here is from genome assembly GCA_045118955.1 of Oscillospiraceae bacterium. Lineage (GTDB taxonomy): Bacteria > Bacillota > Clostridia > Oscillospirales > Ruminococcaceae > SFJ001. The sequence goes on from JBGVKB010000043.1 coordinate 15,877, forward strand.
CCCGCCACCACCGCCAGATAGTTGTACACAAAGCCCCACACCGGCCCGAACAGCACCACCCCGGCGATGCAGCCCACCGCGCCGGGCAGCACCGGCACCACCACCTGACAGAACTGAATGAGCATCAGCGCTGCCGGGGCCAGCGCCCCGTAGGTGCGGACGCGCCCGGCCAGCGCCTCGGGGGAGGCGAAGCAGCCGCTGCGCCACACGTCGAACACAAGGGCGGCCAGCACGGCGCACATGAGCAGCACCACCATCAGTGCCGCGGCCCGTATGACCCGGGCGGTCGGGTTTTGGGCGACCATAGGCTGCCCCCCTTTTCTGCGCCGCTTTCGGCGGCGATTCTTGCCATTAAAACGAGCGGCGTCTCCGAAATGTTTCAAAATTGCGGGCGCATTTGACAAATTTCACAAAATCTTAAGAATTTCCATGCTCATTCGCACAGTGGTGTTTGAAAAATTGCGCTCTGCCGTTGTGCGGGAGCATGACATTCTGAGAAACAGAAAACTTTTATCGAAAAACGATAAAAATATCTTGCAAAACGATAACGCCTGTGGTACAGTAAACTCATAGAACGACCAAAGGAGTGGAGCGCAATGTTTTGGAACGACCAAAAAAGCCTGGAACTGAGCCGCTGGTGCGTGCGGGGCTTCGGCCTTGTGCTGGCGGGGGTGGACGTGGGCTGCTACTGGCTGGTGAAGTGGTACATGAGCGTGAACCGCCAGACCATGGGGCAGGGGCTGGCGGACGGCCTGCTGATGATGGCCAGCATCTACCTGATCAGTCTGCCCGCGTGGGCGGCGCTGTATCGGCTGGGGCAGCTTTTGAAGAACATCGCCGCCGGGCAGGTGTTCACCGAGGGCAACGTGCGCGCCCTGCGCATCATCAGCTGGTGCTTTGTGGCGGCGGGGCTGCTGTGCTTTGTCAGCGCCTTCCACTACGCGCCGTGGGGGCTGTTCGCGGCGGCCTGCGGGTTTATGGCGCTGCTGATGCGGGTGGTGAAAAACTGCTTTGAACAGGCCGTCCGGATGAAGGACGAGCTGGACTTTACGGTGTGAGAGGGGGCGGCGACGTGGCGATCCGTGTGAATCTGGATATGATGATGCTTCGCCGTCATATCTCGGCGGGCGAGCTGGCGGAGCGGGTGGGCATCACCCCCGCCAACCTGTCCATTCTGAAGAACAACAAGGCGAAGGCGGTGCGGTTTTCCACCTTGGACGCGCTGTGCCGCGCGCTGGACTGCCAGCCGGCGGACCTGCTGGAGTGGGTGCCGGAGGAGCAGGCCGAGGACTGACCGCCCTTGACCCGATGAGCGTGAGGTAACGATATGGACTTTTATACTCCCCGGGAGGGCGGGAACGCTCCTCCTTCTTCAAGTGCGCCGAAAATGAACGAAATGCGGACAGAGAGTCGCCCCGAGCATGGACAAACCGTGCCGGTGCAGACCTTCCGCGTGCGAAAACCCGAGCCGTGGGCGGCGCTGGCATGGTATGCGCTGGGCTATGTGTATGTGCGGCTGGTGCTGTTTGAAAATGTGGACTTCCTGCCCGCGGGGTGGGGGCTGCTTGCCTTTGCGGCGGTGTTCTGCGGGGCGGTGGAGTGCTTCTGCCGCTGCATGGGCCGCCCGGCGGGGCGGGAGAGCGGCCTGTGGCTGGCGGTGACGCTGGGGCTTGCACTGGCCGCGGGGCGGGTCCTCACCGGCGGCGGGCGGTACAGCGACGGTCTGGCCTTCCTGTGCTGTGTGCTGGGCTGCCACGGGGCGGCGGGCTATTGGGTGCTGTGCCGCACCGGTCTGCTCACCGAGGGGCGCACCGGCCCGCTGCTGCCCATTGACCTGTGCCACGCGTTTTTCACCCTGCCCTTCGGGCAGTTCGCACTGCGGGAGCGCACCCTGTGGGCGGCGTGGCGGCAGAGCCGGGAGGGCCGCCGCCCCCGCCTTGCGCCGGGCAGTCTGCGGCGGCTGGCGCCGCTGGCGGTGACCCTGTGTGTGATGGTGCCCCTGTGGGTGTGGATCATCAAGCTGCTGTGCGGCGCGGATGCGGGCTTTGAGGCGCTGATGAGCGGCCTGCGGCAGACGGTCGCGGGCTGGTTTTTCTGGGACTTTGACCGGGGCGCGCTGATGCGGGAGCTGTTCCTGTGGGCGCTCGGCCTGCCGGTGGGCGCGTACCTGTACGGGCTGGTGGGCGGCAGTCTGCGCCGCACCGCACCCCTCAGCGACGCCAAAGCGGTGCGCGAGGGCGCCGAGCAGCTCCGCATCGGCCCCACCGGGGCGGTGGCCGCGGCGCTGGCGGGCACCTGCGGACTGTATGTGCTGTTCTTCGCGGTGCAGGCGGGGTATCTGTTCGGGGCGCTGGCGGGCCGTCTGCCCGAGGGCTTCACCGCCGCCGAGTACGCCCGGCGGGGCTTCTTTGACCTGTGTACGGTCTGCGGGCTGAACTTCGCCCTGCTGACCGCTGCCGCCAAGGCCGCCCGCACCCCTTTGCGCCAAAGCCGTCTGCTGCGGGGGCTGGCCGCCGCCCTGTGCGCCGCCACCGGCCTGCTGGGGGTGACCGCCGCCGCCAAGCTGTGGATGTACATCGCCCGGTTCGGCCTGACCGAAAAGCGGATCCTGTCCGCCTGGGCCATCGGGATGATGCTGCTGGCGGCGGGGCTGGCGCTGGCCACCCTGCTGCGCCCCATGGGGGCGGTGCGGCCGCTGGTGCTGATCGCGGCGGTGAGCTTCACCCTGCTGGCGCTGCTGGATCCGCCGGCATTAGCTGTGCGGGTCAACACCGCGCGGGAGACCGCCCAGACCCTGCGCCTGCAGCAGGAGTGGCAGGCCGGGGCGCGGTTGACGGTGGCACGCGCGCTGGAGGAGGAGGGCTGGTTTGCCCGCCACACCACCGGCGAGATCACCGACCTGCTGGGCGAGCCGGACACAGTGGAGGTGTACGCCACCGCCACCGCCCGCCGCTGGTCGCTGGGCGCGGAGGACGGGGCAGAGCATTGCCTGATGATCCTCGAGACCGGGCGCGAAAACAGCGAGGGGGAGATCGAGCCGTTCCGGCTGTTTGACGGCATCTGGCTGACCGCCGATGCAGAGGAATTTTTGATGGAGGAGTTTGCCCCCGGCGGGGAGGTGTGGTCGTGACGAAGGGACGATTTATCGCAGTGTGCTGCCTGCTGGTGGCGGCGGTGCTGGCCTTTGGGGCGGTCTTTGGCGACCCGCTGGAGCTGCACCGCCGCAGCCGCCTGACCGACGCGCTGACCGCCGCGGCGGGCATGGCCACGCTGGAGCAGACCGTGCCCTTTGGCTGGGACGCGGTGTACAGCTTTGACCCCTACACCCCGGCGGAGACCATGGCGCGGGTGATGGGGGTGCCGGCTTCCGGTCTGCCCGAGACGGTGAGCGAGGGCATGAGCCAGCTCATCTTTGTGAAGGGCGGCGCGGTGGTCTGCGCCGTCTGCGGCTACCCCTCGCGGCTGGGCTGGCGGGTGTCGCTGCCCGACGGCGGGCACGGGTACGGCATGGCACGCTGCGGCGAGGGCGTACCGTTTGAGGTGACACAGGAAGGAGCGGTGACGGTATGGGACGCGGTTGGCTGAATGCTTTGAGTCTTGTGCTGGGGCTGGCGGCGTGGGCGCTGCCGCTGCTGGCGTTCCGCCCGGGGCGGCGGCAGAAGGCATGGGCGCTGAGCCTGGCGAGCCTTGTGTGCTGCGCTCTGGCGCTGGTGTTCCAGCTCATGTACGGGCAGGGGTATGTCCGCGGGGGCGACTGGAGCGCCCTGATGGACACGGTGGACGCGGTGGTGTTTGCCGCGCAGGCGCTGGTGCTGGGCACGGTGGGGCTGAACCTGGCGGTGTATCTTGTGTGGCGCTGCCGACCCTGACAGCACCCCTGCGTAAACAATAAAATGCCGCAGACCGTTTGCTTTTTGCGACGGTCTGCGGCTTGTTTTTTGTGCTTTTGCGGCGCGGCTCAGTCCACCGCGAGGGTGGCGGTGCTGCCGCGGCTGCTGCGGTGGACGAGGATCTGCCGGGGTACCCGGGTCTTCAGCTCGGCCACATGGCTGATGATGCCCACCAGCTTGCCGGGGCCGGCCAGCTTGGTCAGCACCTCCAGTGCTTTGTCCAGTGAGCCTTCGTCCAGCGAGCCAAAGCCCTCGTCCACAAACAGGGCGTCCAGCTCCACCTGACCGCTGCCGGCGGTGATCACGTCCGACAGACCCAGCGCCAGACACAGCGCGGCCTTGAAGCTCTCGCCGCCGGACAGGCTGGCGGCGGGCCGCTGCTTGCCGGTGTAGTGGTCGAACACGTCCAGCTCCAGCGCGTTCTTGCCGCTGAGGGACTCGGCGTCGTCGCGGCGGCGCAGCAGGTAACGTCCCTCGGTCATGGCGGTGAGCCGCTGGTTGGCGGCGGCCACCACCCGCTCAAAGTAGTAGGCCTGAATGTAATGCTCAAAGCTCAGGTTGGCCTTGCCCTTCTGGGTGCCCTTCACGGTGGCGGCCAGATGCTCCAGCAGGTCGGCCTTGCGGCGGGCCTCCGCGCCGGTCTGTGCCAGTTCCTTCAGCTTGGCGGCGTGGCTTTGATTGTTCTTCAGGCGGGCGGCGGCCTGCCCGTAGGCTGTGCGGGCGGCTTCGTCGTCGGCGGTGAGCCGGAGTCTCTGCTTTTCCAGCGCGGCGGACTCCTGCGCCGGGCGGGGCAGGGCGGCGATCTGCTGCTCCTGCGCCTTGACGCGCGCCCGGGCGCTGCTGCACTCCTCCCGGTACTGATCCAGCGCGGCCTGCTCCTGTGCCATCTGCGGTTCGGTCATCCGCGCCTGCACCCAGTCGGCGGGGCCTTCAAAGCCCAGCCCGGTCAGCTCCTCCAGCAGAGCGCTCTGGACATCGGCGGCGGTCTGTTGCTGTTCGGCCAGATCCTTGCTCAACTGCTCCCGCAGGGCGGCGAGGGCGGCCTGCTCCTCGGCGGCCTTGCCGGCGTCGTTTCGGGCGGCGCTCTGCTCGTCGATGAGGGCGGTGCGCTGCCGGGTCAGCTCCTCCAGCCGCGCCTTGGCGGCGGCGGCGCTGGGGTGCTCCAGCTCGGCGGCGAGCTGCTTCAGCTCTGCCTGCGCGGCGGCCTGCTCGGTGCGGCAGGCGGTCAGGACGGCGGCCCGCGCGGCGGCGGCGTCGGCCGCTTGGGCGGCCTTCTGCTCCTGCCCGGGCAGACGCTTGGCCAGATCGGCGCGGGTGCGGATGCGCTGTTCCATTTGGCGGTTCAGCGCACTGTGGGTGCGCTCCTCCTCCGCCAGATCCAGCTCATCGGCAGGGGTGGGGGCATCCTCAAAGGGCGGCAGCCCGGCGGCATTCCACGCATCGGTCAGCCGCTTCAGGGCGTTCCGCTGTGCGTCGCGGGCGGCGTTCAGCTCACTCTTTGCGGTCGAAACCTGCGCCAGTGCGCGGTCTTTTTCTGCGCGGCTGGCCTCCATGGTCTCCTCGGCGGCGCACAGCTCCTCCTCGGTGGCCGGCTCGGCGGGCAGGGCGGCGGGGCTGGGATGATGCACCGCGCCGCACACCGGGCAGGGAAGCCCCTCGGTCAGGGTCTGTGCCAGCAGCCCGGCGCGGCTGTCGTCCAGCCGGCGGCGCAGGGTCTGCACCCGGCGCTCGTCCTGCGCCAGCACCTCCTGCGCGGTGGTGTAGCGGCTCTCCGCCCCGGGCAAACGCGCCGCCTGCTCCTCGGCGGCGGCGCGGCGCTCCTTCCAGCCGTCCAGCTCCCGGTGCAGGGCGGCAAAGGCGGCGGTGCGGTTGAGGATGCGCTCCCGCTCCTCGTCCGCCACCTCGTTTTCCGCCATGCGGCGGCGGTGGCTCTCCAGCCTTGCGGCGGCGTCCACCCGGTCGGCCTCCGCCTCGTCAAAGGCGGCCTGCGCGTCCCACAGCGCCTTGTCCCGCGCTTCGAGCCGCTCGGCCGCCGCCCGGTGCTCCTCATAGCGGGGCATCTGCCGCTGCAGGCGGTCGGCTTCGCCGGTCAGCGCGTCGATCTCCGGCTGTTTGCCCACGGCGGCGGCAAGGCGGGCGTCCGCCTTCTGCTTTGCGGTCTGCGCGGCCTGCTCCTTGGGGGGCAGCTCGTCCAGCGCCTCCCGGGTCTTTTTAAGCCGGTCGCGGGCGGCCTTCACCTGCGCGGCGGCGGGCGCTGCCTGCTGGGCGCGGCGGGCGCGGTCCAATGCGGTCTGCCGCAGCGCCATGGCGGGGGCTTGCTCCTCCAGCCCGGCCAGCGCGGCGCGGTCAGCGGCCAGCGCGGCGAACAGCTCCTCCAGATTCCGCGCCTGCTCCAGCTCGTTCAGCGCCCGGGTCAGGGCTTCGTGGGCGGCGGCGGCTTCCGCTGCAAGGCGGGCGCACTCGGCGCGGTCGGCGCGGATCAACTCGTCCAGCAGCTCCTGCATCTGGGGCAAAAGTGCGGTGGTCTGCTCTTTTTTTAGGGCGATCAGCCGGGGATGCAGCGGGCTTTCCGGGCTGCACTCCGCCTGACGGAACCGCTCCAGCAGCAGCGCGTCCTGCGTGACGCACGCGCCGCGGGCCTCGCGGGCTTCCGCGTGAAGGCGCTCCGCCAGCCGCTGGTAGCTCTGGGTGCCGAACACCTGCCGCAGGATCTTCGACCGCTGTTCGGTGCTGGCGTTGAGAAGCTGCATGAACTCGCCCTGTGCGATCATGCCCACCTGCTTGAACTGCCCGCAGTCGATGCCCAGCAGCTCCTGCACCGCGGTGCTCACCGCCCGCTCGCCGCTGATGGGCGGGGCGTCCGGCGGCCAGAAGGTGGCGTCGGGCTTCTCGGTGGTGAAGCCGCTGCCCCGCTGCTTGGGGCGCTGATAGGAGGGGCTGCGGCGCACCCGGTAGGCGCGGCCCCGGTGGGTGAACTCCAGCTCCACCCAGGTCTTGGCGGCGGGGTCGGCAAAGTCGCTGCGCAGATTGCTGCTGCCGCGCCAGCTTCCGCTCACCTGCCCGTACAGGGCGAAGCAGAGCGCGTCAAACAGGGTGGTCTTGCCCGCGCCGGTGTCGCCGGTGAGCAGGAACAGTCCGCTGTCCCCCAGCCGGGTCAGGTCCAGCGCCGTCTCCCCCGCGAAGGGGCCGAAGGCGCTCAGGCTCAATTTGGTGGGTCTCATGCTTCGTCCCCTCCTTCCGAAGTCAGCCGACGGACGATCTGCCAGGCCTCCTCGCTGGGATCCTGGCCGTTCATCTGGCGGTAAAAGTCAAAAAACAGCTCCTGAAAGCTCTTGGTCTCCACCTCGGCGGCGGCGGTGCGCAGGTCGGCGGCGGCCGCAGTGTTGGGGTAATCCAGCTTCATGGCGTTGGGCCACACCGCTTGCAGCCGCGCCATGGCATCGGTCACGGGGGTGGGGTCGGTGAGGGTGGCGTAGATGTAGTCCTCCCTCCCCTCGGGTGCGGCGGCGGCCTCGGCGATCAGCTCGGCCAGCGGGCCGGTGACGTGGCGGATGGGGTGCAGCGGCGCAAAGGGCACAAAGCGGGTCTCGGCGTGCCCCGCCGCGTCCAGTGTGACCAGAAGGCAGCCCTTTTCCTGCCCGGCCTCGTCCAGCGCGTAGGCCATGGGGGTGCCGCTGTACCAGGCGTTCGCCCCCACCGGCTGGCGGCGGTGGATGTGGCCCAGCGCCACATAGTCGAAGCCCTCAAAGGCGGCAGCGTCCACGTTGTCCAGCCCGCCCACCATCACGCTCTCGGAGCCGGAAAGGCCGGGTGCCTGCCCGGCGGCGGTGACGAACTGGTGCGCCACCAGCACCTGCCGGGCGGCGGGGTCGCGGCGGCACCCGGCCAGCGCGGCGCGGACGGCGGCGGTGTAGTCGGAGCAGTCCGCGTCCTTCAGATAGTAGGCGGCCACCCCCGGCCGCAGGAAGGGCAGCAGCCAAAACTCCACCGCCCCGTGCTCGTCATCAAGGCGCACGGGGGTCATCTGCCCCTCGTAGCGGCCTGCAATGTGAACGTTCTGACGCGCAAACAGGGTGCGCCCATAGTCCAGCCGGTCGGCGCTGTCGTGGTTGCCGCTGACCACCAGCACCGGGCAGCCCGCCTCGCACAGGGCGGTGAGGAAGTCGTCCAGCAGGTTCACCGCGCCGGCGCTGGGGATGGATTTGTCGTAGATGTCGCCCGCCAGCACCACCGCGTCCACCGCTTCGGTGCGGGCAAGGGCGAGGGCCTGCTCCAGCACATGGCGCTGGTCGGCCATCAGGTCGAAGTCGTTCAGCCGCTTGCCAAGATGCAGGTCGGCCAGATGCAGAAACTTCATGGTGCGGTTCCTCCTTCGGGGGTGAGCAGTCGGTGCTGGGTGAGCACCGCGTGGGCGGGCACGTCCAGCCCGTCGGTGGGCAGGGTGGGCTGCAGCAGCTCCTCGGGGCAGAGCAGCAGCCGGTACGCGCCGGGGCAGCGGGGGAGAAAGCGGTCGTAGTACCCCGCGCCGTGCCCCAGCCGGGAGCCGTCCCGCCCGGCGGCGAGGCAGGGCAGCAGCACCAGCTCCAGCTTCTCAGGCGGCAGGGCGGGCAGATGGGGCAGCGGCTCCGGGATGCCGTAGAAGCCCGGCTGCAGCTCGTCCGCCCCCGCGATGGGCACCGCCTCCATCTGCCCCGGGGCGGTGCAGCGGGGCACGCACACCCGCTTGCCCGCCGCCCATGCCGCGCGCAGGATGGGCAGGGTGTCCGGCTCGCCAGCCGCGCCCACAAAGCAGAACAGGGTCTGTGCCTGCTGCCACAGGGGCAGGGCGGTGAGCAGCCGCGCCATGTCCGCGCCCATGGCGGCACAGGTCTGCGGCGTCAGGGCGGCGCGCTGCGCCCGGGCAAGGGCGCGGGCGGCGTTTTTTTCTTCACGAAGGGTCATGGGGGCAGCTCCTTTTCTGTCGTTGTGAAATCAGTGTAACACATCCGCGGTGCGGGCACAAGGAACGAGCGCCCCCGCAATTGTGTAAAATGCGCCGCCGCACTTGCCCGGCGGGGGGCTGTCCCTTATAATAAAGGTATACAAACGGGCACAGTGCCCGGTAAAATCAGACAAACGGTGCCGAAAACACAAATTTTCGCCCTTGAGGATAGACAATAAGCATGATGAAACGATTTTTGAAGCAATGCGGGGCGCTGGTGATGGGCCTTGCGCTGGCGGCGGGCGTGTGCCTGCCCGCACAGGCGGCCGCCGCGCCGCCGGACACCTCCTGCTACGCCTACATCGTGGCGGACGCGGACACCGGGCAGGTGCTCATCGAGAAAAACGCCGATGAAACGCTGTACCCGGCCTCTATTACCAAGCTGATGACCCTGGGTCTCGCGGCGCAGAAGGCGGGCGGCGACTGGAATACCACCGTGACGGTCAGCGAGGAGGCGGTGTACAGCCTGCTGGGGACCGACTCCTCCCACATCGCCCTGCAGCCCGGCGAGGAGGTGCCGCTGGCGGACATCGTCTACGCCACCCAGCTCGCCAGCGCCAACGATGGCGCCAACGTGCTGGCCGAGTACATCGGCGGCAGCATCGAGGGCGGCGTGGCGGCCATGAACGCACAGGCCGCGGCGCTGGGGCTGACCGGCACCCACTTCGAGAACCCCCACGGTCTGCACGCCGCCGGCCATTACACCACCGCCCGGGACATGGCGGTCATCGCCCGGTGGGCGCTGAGCCAGCCGGGATATTTGGAGGTGTTCTGCCACAGCGGAAACTGGGAGATGAAGCCCACCAACCTGCAGCCGGAGAGCCGGTATTTCGCCTGCGACGACTGGCTGAAGGTGGGCCGGATCTGCTACCGGGCGTACGCCAAAGGCGGCAAGGACGGCTACCACAGCGCGGCGCACCACACCTATGTGAACTACAGTGAGCAGGACGGTATTCGTCTGATCTGCGTGGTTTTGGCCGCGCCCAGCAAGCAGGAGCGGTACTACGACGCCTGCGCCCTGCTGGACTACTGCTTTGAGAACTTCGCCCGGGTGGAGGTACCCGCCGAGCGGCGCGCGCTGCCCTTGAACGTACAGGGCGGCGGCGGGGTGCTGGGGCAGGTGAACGTGAACCCGGTGGGCGGCAGCGTGCTGCTGCACACCGACACGGACGCCGCCGGCTGCACCGTGGAGTATGAGCTGCCCGAGGTGTGGAACCTGGGCACCCCGCTGGAGGCGGTGCAGGTCATCCGCATCCCGGGGGGCGGGGCACAGGCCGCCGGCGAGGTGCGCCTGCCCATGACCCAGACCGGGCTGGACGCCCTGCTGCGGCAGGTGGCGGCCGCCGACCAGGCCGAGGCCGAGCGCAGCAGCGGCGGCTTCACCGCCCTGTTCGCGGGCGGCGGCGCGGCGGCGGTGCTGGCGCTGCTGCTGTGGAAGAAGTGGTGGACAAAGCAGGGCGGCAAGACCCCCGCGGCGGTGGGGGCGGACTTCCCCATTTTGCAATGGGATGGGGAGACGGTAGAGCTGAACGACCGGGTCGTGAAGCTGCGCCGGCCGGACGGACAGGGGAGGAACCTGCCCCGGCGTTAAAGCATGAAACCATTGCGGGGCTGCCCTGCGCAGGCAACAGGGCCGGCGTGGGCAGCCCCGCGCGATGTATAAAAGGAGAAGAAAATGCGTTTCAACAACCCATTTGGCAAAAAGCCCTACGGCGCAAGGCCGCAGGGCGCGGATGGCGCGGCCCCGGCGGGCGGTGCGGCGCGGGGATTGGCCGCGCTGGGCAAGGCGGGCAAGGTCGTGGTGGTGCTGGTGCTGGCGCTGGTGCTGGCACTGAACAGCGTCTACATCATCAGCGAGCAGGAGAACGCCGTGGTGACTACCTTCGGTGTGCCGCAGGCGGTGACCACCAGCGGCCTGCACTTTAAGATCCCCTTCGTGCAGAAGGTGACCAAGCTGGACATGACCATCAAGGGCATGGCCATTGGCTACGACCAGCGCACCAACGAGAGTCTGCCGGACGAGAGCCTGATGATCACCAGCGACTTCAACTTTGTCAATGTGGACTTCTTTTTGGAGTACCGCGTGACCGACCCGGTGCAGTACCTGTACGCCAGCGAGGAGCCGACCTTCATCCTCAAGACGCTGGCCCAGAGCTACATCCGCGACACCATCGGCCTGTACCCGGTGGACGATGTGATCACCACCGGCAAGAACCAGATCCAGAGCGAGATCAAGGACAAGATCGCCGCCCGCATCGACGCGGAGGACATCGGCCTGCAGCTTGTGAACATCACCATTCAGGACGCGGAGCCGCCCACGATGGAGGTTCTGGCCGCCTTTAAAGAGGTGGAGAACGCCAAGCAGGGTGCGGACACCGCCGTGAACAACGCCAACAAGTACCGCAGCGAGAAGCTGCCCGCCGCTGAGGCGCAGGCCGACCAGATCGTCCAGAACGCCGAGGCGGTCAAGGAGGGCCGCATCAACGAGGCGGCGGGTCAGGTGGCCCGCTTCAACTCCATGTACGAGGAGTACAGCAAGTACCCCACCATCACCAAGCAGCGGATGTACTTCGAGACCATGGAGGAGGTGCTGCCCGAGCTGCGGGTCATCATCACCGACGAGGACGGCAGCACCCTGAATATGTTCAACTGGGACACCGTGGGAAAGGAGGCGCAGTAACATGAAAAAACTGCACATTGGCAAGGCGGCCATCGTGGTTTTGGCGCTGGCGGTGCTGCTGGTGCTGGAGAGCTGCTTTGTGGTCACCGAGCAGAACCAGTACACCGTGGTGCGCCAGTTCGGCAAGGTGGTGGACATCCGCGACACCCCGGGCATCAGCTTCAAGCTGCCCCTGATCCAGTCGGTGGACACCATGCCCAACACGGTGCTGCTGTACGACCTGCCCGTGTCCGATGTGATCACCCAGGACAAAAAGACCATGGTGGCGGACAGCTTCATCCTGTGGAAGATCGACGACCCCCAAAAATTCATCCAGACCCTGAACGGAAGCATCGGCAGCGCCGAGAGCCGCCTGTCCAGCCTTGTGTACAACAGTATGAAGAACACCATCTCCGGCATGAGCCAGAGCGATGTGATCGGCGGGCGTGACGGCGCGCTGGCCGGTGCCATCCGGGATGGCGTGGGCAATTCACTGGATCAGTACGGCATCCGGCTGATCGCGGTGGAGACCAAGCATCTGGACCTGCCCGACGACAACAAGGCCGCCGTGTACCAGCGAATGATCTCCGAGCGGAACAACATCGCCGCCAGCTACACCGCACAGGGCGAGAGCGAGGCCCAGAAGATCCGCAGCCAGACCGACAAGGAGGTGCAGATCATGCTCAGCGAGGCCAAGGCCACCGCCGAAAAGCTGGAGGCCGAGGGCGAAGCCGAGTATATGCGCATCCTGTCCGACGCCTACGCCGACCCGGCCAAGGCGGATTTCTACAGCTTCGTGCGCAGTCTGGACGCGGCCAAGGCCAGCCTGACTGGTGAGGACAACGTGCTGTTCCTCGACCGATCCTCCCCGCTGGCGAGCATCTTCTACGAGAGCGCCGACTGACCTCTGAACCGAAAAAAATACATGGCCCCGTGCCTGCAGCCTGAACGGCGTGCGGCACGGGGCCATGCATTTATGGATGATGGGAGGATGGCGTGATTACAGCTCGGCCAGCACCGCGTCGCCCATGCCGGTGCAGGTCACGAGGGTGCAGCCCTCGGCCATGCAGTCCCCGGTGCGCAGCCCCTTGTCCAGCACCCGGTTCACGGCGGCCTCGATGGCGGCGGCCTCCGCGTCCATGTCGAAGCTGTACTTCAGCATCATGGCGGCGGCGAGGATGGTGCCGATGGGGTTGGCCTTGTTCTGCCCGGCGATGTCGGGGGCGGAGCCGTGGATCGGCTCGTACAGGCCGCAGGTGCCCTCGCCCAGCGAGGAGGAGGGGATCATGCCGATGCTGCCGGTGATCATGCTGGCCTCGTCCGAGAGGATGTCGCCGAACATATTCTCGGTGACGATCACGTCAAACTGGCTGGGGTCCTTGCAGATCTGCATGGCGGCATTGTCCACGAACATCTCGCTGTACTCCACCTCGGGGTACTCGGGCTGCAGGCGGTGCATCACCGCGCGCCACAGGCGGCTGGTGTCCAGCACGTTGGCCTTGTCCACGCAGCACAGCTTCTTGCGGCGCTTCATGGCGGTCTCAAAGCCGATGCGGCCGATGCGCTCGATCTCATGCTCGGAGTAGGGCATCACGTCGGTGGCGACCTTCTCGCCATTGACCACCTCGGTCTTGTGCTCACCAAAGTACACGCCGCCGATCAGCTCCCGCACCACGATGAAGTCGATGCCCTTGGCCACGATGGAGGGCTTCAGCGGGCTGGCGTCCGCAAGCTGGGGCCACAGCTTGGCAGGGCGGTTGTTGGCGTACAGCCCCATGCCGGCCCGCAGGCTCAAAAGACCCTTTTCGGGGCGCTTGGCGCCCTCCATGCCCTCCCACTTGGGGCCGCCCACCGCGCCCAGCAGTACGCTGTCGCTGGCCAGGCACTTGTCAAGCTGGGCCTGGGGCAGAGGCTCGCCCCACTTGTCGATGGCGCAGCCGCCCATGTCCACCTCGGTGTAGGTGAAGGTGTGGCCGTACTGCGCGGCGATCTTGTCCAGAACGCGGATGGCCTGCCCCACGATCTCGGGGCCGATGCCGTCGCCGCGGATGACTGCAATGTTCTTGTTCATGGGAATGACTCCTTTTTTAACCCTTCAAGCTGTTCATCAGGCCGCCCTTGGAGATGATCTCCTGAATGAAGGGGGGGAACGGCTCGGCCTGATAGGTCTCGCCCTTGGTGAGATTGGTGATGACGCCGGTGTCGAAGTCCACGCTCACCTCATCGCCGGCGGCGATGGCGTCGCTGGCGGCCTCGCACTCCAGAATGGGCAGACCGATGTTGATGGCGTTGCGGTAGAAGATGCGGGCGAAGGTCTTGGCGATGACGCAGCTCACGCCGGCGGTCTTGATGGCCAGCGGGGCGTGCTCGCGGGAGGAGCCGCAGCCGAAGTTCCAGCCGGCGGCCATGATGTCGCCGGGCCTGACCCGGTCGATGAAGCCTGCATCGATGTCCTCCATGCAGTGGCGTGCCAGCTCCTGGGCGTTGGGGGTGTTCAGGTAGCGGGCAGGGATGATCACGTCGGTGTCCACGTTGTCGGGGTATTTATGTACGATGCCATGTGCATTCATGGTGCAGTCCTCCTTACACGGTGCGCGGGTCGGTGATGTAGCCGGTCAGGGCGCTGGCGGCGGCGGTGGCGGGGCTGGCCAGATAGACCTCGCTCTCCACATGGCCCATGCGGCCCACAAAGTTGCGGTTGGTGGTGGAAACGCACCGCTCGCCCTCGGCCAGAATCCCCATATAGCCGCCCAGGCAGGGGCCGCAGGTGGGGGTGGACACGATGCAGCCCGCGTCGATGAAGGCCTCGGTCCAGCCGCGCTTGATGCACTCCTTGTAGATGGCCATGGTGGCGGGGATGACGATGCCGCGTACGCCCTTGGCGATGTGCTTGCCCTTCAGGATGTTGTAGGCGGCCTCCATGTCCTCGAGGCGGCCGTTGGTGCAGCTTCCGATGACCACCTGATCGATCTTGATGCCGCTGCCCTCGCTTGCGGGGTGGGTGTTCTCGGGCAGGTGGGGGTAGCTGACGGTCGGCTCCAGTGCGGACAGGTCGATCTCGATGGTCTGCTCGTACTCGGCGTCCTCGTCTGCCTCATACACCGCCCACTCGCGCTGGCTGCGGCCGGTCAGATAGGCGATGGTCACATCGTCCACCGGGAAGATGCCGTTCTTCGCGCCCGCCTCGATGGCCATGTTGCAGATGCACAGCCGGTCGTCCATGGTCAGGCTGGCCACGCCGGGGCCGGTGAACTCCATGCTCTTGTACAGCGCGCCGTCCACGCCGATCTGCCCGATGATGGACAGGATCACATCCTTGCCGCTGACCGGGGGCTTGAGCGCGCCCTTCAGCACGAAGCGGATGGCGCTGGGCACCTTGAACCAGGCCTCGCCGGTGGCGATGCCCGCGGCCAGATCGGTGCTGCCCACGCCGGTGGAGAAGGCGCCCACCGCGCCGTAGGTGCAGGTGTGGCTGTCCGCGCCGATGATGCAGTCGCCGGCGGTGACGATGCCCTGCTCCGGCAGCAGCGCGTGTTCGATGCCCATCTGACCCACGTCAAAGAAGTTCAGAATGTCGTACTTGTTGGCGAAGTCGCGGCACTGCTTGGACTGCTGGGCGCTCTTGATGTCCTTGTTGGGCACGAAGTGATCCAGCACGATGTTGACGCGGGTGCGGTCGAACACGCCGGTGAAGCCCGCCTTGTTGAACTCGTTGATGGCGACGGGGGTGGTGATGTCGTTGCCCAGCACCTCGTCCAGTTTCGCCTTGATGAGCTGGCCGGCCTTGACCGAATCAAGCCCCGCGTGGGCGGCCAGGATCTTCTGAGTCATCGTCATTCCCATGGAAAAGCACTCCTTTTATCGTTGAAAAGCCCGTTTGGGCGGTGTGGCTTACTTGTTGTTGATGGCGCTGATGAGGGCCTTCACGCCGGCGGTCATCACGTCGGTGTCGGTGCCGGCGCCCCAGGTGACCAGACCGCTGCCCCACTTCAGGCCCACATAGCTGATGGCCCGGCTGGTGGAACCCTGCTCCAGACTGTGCTGGGTGTAGGTCTCGATGGTGAAGTCCATGCCGGTGCCGTTCTGGATGGCGTTGCTCACCGCGTCCAGACGGCCGTTGCCCTGACCGGAGAACTCACGCTGCTGGCCGGCGGTCTCCAGCGTGACCACCGCGAAGAAGTCCTTCTTCTGGATGAAGTGGGCGTCCACGAGGGCGATGGGGCTGGTCTTGTTCAGGTAGGTCTGCTCGAACACCTGGCAGACCTCCGCGGCGCTCAGCTCCTTGTGGGCGTGGTCGGACACCGACTTCACGGTGTAGCCCAGATGCTCGCGCATCTTGGCGGGCAGGTCGTAGCCGTAGGTCTGCTCCAGCAGATAGCCGATGCCGCCCTTGCCGCTCTGGCTGTTGATGCGGATGACGTCCGCGTCGTAGGTGCGGCTGATGTCCTTGGGGTCGATGGGGATGTAGGGGACGTTCCACTGGTGCAGGCCCTTCTCCTCGCGCCACTTCATGCCCTTGGCGATGGCGTCCTGATGGCTGCCGCTGAAGGCCGCGAACACCAGCGCGCCGGCATAGGGGGTGCGCTCGTAGACGTGCATCCGGGTGACCCGCTCGTAGACCTCCACCAGAGAGGGCATATCGCTGAAGTCCAGATGGGGGTCCACACCATGGCTGTACATATTCATGGCCACGGTGATGATGTCCACGTTGCCGGTGCGCTCTCCGTTGCCGAACAGGGTGCCCTCCACCCGGTCGGCGCCCGCCAGCAGGGCCAGCTCGGTGTCCGCCACGCCGGTGCCCCGGTCGTTGTGGGGATGCAGGCTGAGGATGACGCTCTCGCGGTACTTCAGGTTGTCGCTGCACCACTCGATCTGGTTGGCGTAGACGTGGGGCATGCTCATCTCCACGGTCACGGGCAGGTTGATGATCATGGGCTTGTCGGGGGTGGGCTGCATCACGTCCAGCACCGCGTTGCACACCTCAATGGCGTACTCCGGCTCGGTGCCGGTGAAGCTCTCGGGGCTGTACTCGAACAGGAAGTTGCCCTCGTACTCGCCGGCAAGCTGCTTGACCAGCTTCGCGCCGTCCACGGCGATCTGCTTGATCTCCTCCTTGCTCATCCGGAACACCTGCTCGCGCTGAGCGACGCTGGTGGAGTTGTAGAAGTGGATGACCGCCCGGGGCGCGCCCTTGACCGCCTCAAAGGTCTTGCGGATGATGTGGTCACGGCACTGGGTCAGCACCTGAACGGTCACGTCCTCGGGGATCATGTCGTTCTCGATGAGGGTGCGCAGGAAGGTGTACTCGGTCTCGCTGGCGGCGGGGAAGCCCACCTCGATCTCCTTGAAGCCGATCTTCACCAGCATCTGGAAGAACTCCAGCTTTTCAGCAAGGCTCATGGGCACGATCAGTGCCTGATTGCCGTCCCGCAGGTCCACGCTGCACCATGCGGGAGCCTTTTCAATATGGTCTTTTTTTACCCAGCTGTCATAACCGGCGGGTACCGGGTAATACCCCGGTGCGTACTTGGTAGCGTCCATCATCCTGTTGTCCTCCTGATGTTGTGGTGCATAAAATGCACCCTTCCGTCTGCTCGCTTCACTCGCATCCACCTTCCCCAAGGGGACGGCTTTCCAGAATGCGGTAAAGCTTGCGGCATTGCCCAAAGGCGCCCCCTTGGGGGAGCTGGCATCGCGTAGCGATGCCTGAAGGGGTATCCGCATACAAAAAGGCTCCCGTCTTTC
>JBGVKB010000044.1:0-10788 GCA_045118955.1 Oscillospiraceae bacterium
CTTTTTGATACATACATTTACAAACTCTGGATTATCCACATTAGAAGCTTAAGCATATTCATAATCCTCCACAAATTCTTATTTATCTTTCAGTTTATTTTATCATATTTCTCTGCTATCATCAACGCTTGGTGAAATTGTCAGAGTTTAAAAGCGTCAGTCCAAAAGTAAATTGGGACAAAATTTCCCTCCGGGTTTTGAATCCTCCCGCCCTGCCGCGTCGTTATAATAGACAGAATCGATTCCAACCAGCGCGACCCACGCAGGCGAGGAGGTGTGCCCCCGTTGACCAGCGCTGAATTTTCCACGATGGTCCAGACCCATCAGGGGCTTGTCTACACCGTCTGCTTGCAGCTTGTACACGACCCGGACGCGGCGCAGGATCTGGCGCAGGAGACCTTTCTCTCCGCGTGGAGCCACGCCGACCGCTGCCCGCCGGGGTGCGAGCGCCAATGGCTGGCGCGCATCGCCGCCAACAAGGCCAAGGACTACCTGAAGAGCGCGTGGCAGCGCAAAATGACCCTGCCCGGCGACGAGGAGCTGCCCCAGCTTCCCGCCCCGGGGATGCCGCCCGGCCCTCCCGGCCCGGAGGACGAGGTGCTGAGCCGCCTGTCCCTGCGGGAATTGGAGGCGCTGGTGCGCAGCCTGAACGAGCCTTACTTAAAGGTGTCCGAGCTGTTCTTCCTGCAGGAGCGAACGGTGGACGAGATCGCCCTTGCCCTGCGCCGCCCGCCCCGGACGGTGCGCACCCAGCTTTACCGGGCGAGGAAGCTCCTGCAGAATAAATTGAGCGGAGAGGAGTGCCGATGACATGGAACTGTTTGACCCGATGACCGGATGTTTGACCGACGAGGGCCTGCAGGCGCTGACCGCGGGCGGGCTGGACGAGCTGGCCCGGCTGGAAGCCGCCGAGCACCTTGCCTTCTGCGACCGCTGCCTCGACCGCTACACCGCCCTGCTGGCCGACCCCGCCGCCCTGACCCCCGCCCCCGAGACGCTGCACCGCTCGGTGCTGGCGGGGCTGCGGATGCGGATGCTGCGGGTGTTCGCCAACCGCTACGCCACCGCGGCGGCGGCGGTGGCCATCGCCCTGTGCCTTTGGAGCGGCGGGCTGTTTCAGGGGCTGGTGCCCGGCGCGGAGGCCCGCTATGCCGACCCAGCCGTCCGCATGGCGCAATACGAGGAGAACCTGGCCCGGCGCGAGAGCATCGACAGCGCCTTCCGCACCGCAGGCGACGCCCTGACCGGTCTGGCCGACCGCTTCTCAGAGGGGCTTTCCAACGCGGTGACCCGCCCGTTCCACAACGACCCCGCCGGGCAGACCCCCGGCGCGACCCAATACAAGGAGTGACACAAACTATGAAGATCAACCGCCTGTTTCTGTTCTGCTGCGCCTGTGTGCCCGGCGCGGGGCAGATGTATCTGGGCTACATGAAGCGGGGCCTCAGCCTCATCAGCGCCTTCTGCGTCAATGTGCTGGTGTGTATGTTCTTCTCCTACGCGGCGGTGCTGCTGCCGGTGGTGTGGATGTACGCCTTCTTCGACACCTACGCCCTGCGGCGGATGCTGGAGGGCGGCAGCTTCCCGGCGGACGACTACCTGATGCACCTCGGCCCCGACGCGGAGCTGGAGCGCCTGCTGAACAGCCGCCACAAGCTGTTGGGCTGGGCGTTCGTGGCCTTTGGCGCCTACGCCCTGTACGACAACTTCATCAGCCCCATTCTGTGGGAGCTGATCGCCCTGTACCCCGCGCTGGGCGTGCTGGCCGCGCCCCTGCACCGCCTGCCCACCCTGCTGGTGTCGGTGCTGCTCATCTGGGCGGGTCTGCGGCTGGTCAAGGGCCGCCCCGAGCAGGACTACCCGGACTACGGCGGGAAGGGGGACGGCGTATGAACCGCATCCTCCCCGCGCTGCTGGTGGTGCTGGCGCTGTTCGCCGCCTGCCTGTGGCGGCTGCACCGCCGCTGAGTGCCGCCAAGACACCCCCCCACCGCGCAAGGGCCGGGCCTGTGCGCCCGGCTTTTTTGCGCCAAATTCGACCGCATACACGGAATTTTAAACGTATCAACGCGTTTTAAAAAGCACTGCCCGAAAGGAGCATCCCATGAAACTGTTTGAACACAAGCCCGCCCCCCAGCCCCTGCCCGAGGCCGCCCCCGGCGGCGGCTTCTATCAGGAGGTCGTCTTTGCGGAGGTCCCCTCCGCCCCCGATGCCCCCCAGTCCCCCGCCGAGCCTGCCCCGGAGCAGCCCACGCCCTCTGCCCCCCGCGCCGCGCGCCCCGAAAAACGCCCCACCCGCCGCCGGCGCACCGGCACCCTGACGCTGGGGCTTGCGCTGATCCTTGTGGGCGGGTGCATTCTGGCGTACACCTTCCTGCCGGCCTTCGACCTGTTCACGGTGGCAAAGCTGTCGCCGGTGCTGCTCATCCTGCTGGGCGGCGAGATCCTGTGCGGGGCGTTCCGCTCCGGGGACGAGTACCGGGTGAACTTCTGGAGCGTGCTGATGTGTCTGTTCCTGACCGGCTGCTGTATGTGTCTGGCGCTGGTGCCGCTGGTGTGGGAGTACGTCGGCCCGGACGCCTCCCGCCGCAATCAGGCCATGCAGGCGCAGTTTGAGCAGGAGTGCTTCGAGCTGCTGGGCGGTGATACGCTGAGCCGGATGGGGGTGACCATCAGCGCGGAGGGCAGCGGCGCGGAGCATCTGGACGCGCTGGAGCCGGGCAGCTATGTGGGGGTGAGCGCCACGCTGGCGGGTCAGTTTGAGGACGAGGACGCCTTCGCCGCCGCCTGCTTCCCGGTGCTGGACGCTCTCACGCAGGTGGTGGACCCCACCGTGCTGGACAGCGTGCACCTGACCAGCGAGCCGCAGGGCGAGGACGGCCACACCTACAGCCTCAGCCCCAGCGGGCTGTTCATGCTGAAGGCCGACCCCGCCATCCTCGCCGCCGGGGTACACAACGACGCGGAGGAGCTGGCGCGCATTGCCGCCGAGCGCGCCGCTGAGGAGGCCATGCGGAGCGGGAACATCAACCGCACGATCCAGGAAAGCGCCCTCGCCACCGCCGAGCAGCAGCTCGTCCGTCTGTATGAGGGCGGCTACCTGACCGATGAGGAGCTGGAGCTGGCCGTGAGCGAGCTGTACGATCTTCGCGCCGCCGACCCCGGACTGTGACGGCGCCTGCCCAATAAAAAATGACCCGGCTGCATCGGCGCAGCCGGGTCTGTTTTTTTATTTTTTCGCCGCGGCTCGCTCACCGCAGGCCGCCCAGGGGGATCTCCACCCCGCGCAGGGTGATCCTCGCCACCTGTGCCGGGTCGGTGGGCAGGCGGAAGTCGCTGTGCATCTCCACACAGGGCGCGCCGTTCTCGTCGGTGTACCAACTGCTGGACGCGCTCCAGAAGTCGGCGCGGGTGCCGTCCTCCATCCAGACCTCCAGCTCCAGCGGCGGGTCGGAGGCAAGCTGGTCGCCGGTGCCCTCCACCGTCACGCCCAGCATACTCACGGCCACCCGCCGGGCGGTCCAGCCGCCGCAGTTCACCTCGCAGGCACCCTCCCGCGCGGGCAGATCCTCCTCCAGCGCGAAGGTCACGCTCCAGTCGCCCTCCACATAGGTGTCGTAGGCGTCCAGACTGTAGGCCAGCTCCACCGCCTCCGGGTCTGCGTCAGCGGGCAGGTCGAACACATACTCCCACTGGTCGTAGTATTCCTTCCCGGTCACGGGTTCGCCCACCTGCTTGCGCTCGCCCATGCCCATCACCGCCTGCTCCGCCGCCAGCTCGGTGCCGTCGGCGTTCCTCAGCTCCAGCTTCAGCCGGTTGAACCGCCCCATCTCCCCGTCCTGTTCCACCAGAACGTGCAGGTCGCCGTCCACCACCCCCGCCGAGCGGATGCTCAGCCAGGGGGCTTCCTCGGGCACAAGGTCGGTCACTGCCTTCAAAAAGGGCATCCGCCCGTTCTCGATGGCGTTGGACAGCACGCTGTTCTCGCCGCTGCCCATGGACATCCAGCTCCCGGTATCGGTGCTGCCCTCCAGCGCCGGCTCGGGGTTGTACCGCTGAATGTCCGCCACCGTCACCCCGGCGGCGGTCGGCTCGGTGTACTCGTAGCCGCTGAGCACGCCGCCCGCGGTGAGCTTCACCTTGCGGCCGCCCCAGTCCGCGCCGGGGTCGTCGCTCTCCAGCCGCAGGGTCACGGTCTGGGTGGCCGCGTCGTAGTCCACCGGCTGGCCGAACGCCATGCCCGGCCCCTGCCCGGCGGCCTTGAGCCGGTAGTCCACCAGCTCGGCGGTGTCGTCCACCCGGCCCTCGCCGAGGGTGTCCTGCAGGGTCAGGTACACCACCGCACGGCCGCCCTCTGCGGCGGCGGCCAGCACCTCCATGCGCAGACCCGCCGCCTCGTCGCTGACGTTCACCGGCTGGAGCTGCTCCACCGCGTACTCGCCCAGCCCCGCCAGCCGCACCCGCAGGTCGGGGGCAGCGGCGGCAACGCCCAGGCTCATGGAAGCCGCAAGGGCAAAGGCCGCCGCCAGCGCCGCCGCACGGCGCAGGGGTCTGCGGGGCGCGGCAAGGGTGAGCTGCGGGCGGCACTGTGCCAAAATATTCTTTTTCTGTTCTTCGGTCAGGTGCGCGTCCGCCCAGCGGCGATCCATCGCCTCACGGACGCTCTGCTCGGTGATCTTCATCCCGGTCGCTCCCTCCCAGCATTCCATGCAGCATCTGCCGCGCACGGCGCAGCCGGATGCTGATGGTCGATTGCGGCGTTTGCAGGATCTGTGCGATCTCGCCCACGCGCAGCCCCTCATAGTAGTGGAGAAGAACGACCTGCCGATACTTCGGCTTCAGCGCCTGCACCGCCTGATACAGCTCCTCGGCCTCGTCGGCGGGGGGCTGCTGGGGGGCGGGCACCTCCGGGAGCTGCTCCACGGTGGTCACATGGCGCTTCCACGCGCTGCGCAGGTAATCCTTGCAGGTGTTGATGGCCACCCGGGTGACCCAGTTCCGCTCGGCCTGCGGCAGATCGAAGCTGCGGGGCGCGCGGTAGATCTTCACAAAGGTGTCCTGTACAGCATCCTGTGCAAGGTGCTCGTCGTTCAGGTACATACAGCACAGGCGCAGCAGCCGGTCGCCGTACAGCTCCATCAGCCGCTCCATGTCCTGTGTGGTGCGCACCGCCACGGGCATTCGCGTTCTCCCCTCTCCTCAATGATGCAGGGCCGGGCCGACCCTTTGCTCATTGTACTATACGGGGTGTTTCAAAACAATAAACGTTGCGGCTTTTCAAAATATTTCATTTTTTCTTAAGGATCTTAATCATTTCCACGGTTTGAGGCGTTTGGTCAAATTTTGGGCACGACGCTGCAAAATATCCTCGCCCGTTTCTCGTTGCTGCGCACAGAAGCCCCCCCTCACAGCTCCTCCCGGGCGCGGCGGGCGCGCAAGCGGCGGTCGGTGCCGGTGCGCAGCAGGGCGTAGGCCACCGAGCACAGCGGGATCATCACCAGCATCCCCGCCACCCCCATCAGCCGCCCGCCCAGCGTCACCGCCGCCAGCACCCAGATGGCGGGCAGACCCACCGAGCTGCCCACCACCCGTGGGTAGATGAGGCTGCCCTCGATCTGCTGCAGGCACAAAAACAGCACCACGAACCACCCCGCCCGCGCCGGGTCGTCCACCAGGATCAGCACCGTGCCCAGCGCGCAGCCCAGAAAGGACCCGAAGATGGGGATGAGCGCCGTCACCCCGATGAACACGCTGATGAGCGCCGCGTAGGGCAGACGGCACACCAGCATGGCCACCGCAAACATCCCGCCCAGAATGCAGGCCTCCAGACACTGCCCGGAGAAAAAGGCGGCGAAGGCGTTCTGGGTGAGGGCCGCCAGCCGCAGCAGCCGCTCGGTGAAGGGGTCGGGCAGCCACGCCCGCATCAGCCGCAGCGCCTGCGCCGCCAGAAGCTCCTTTTGGCACAGCAGGTAGAAGGCGAACACCACCCCCACCACCGCGTCCGCCGCACCGCTGAGCAGGCTGCCCGCCGCGCCGGCGGCGCTGCCCACCAGTGCGCCGCCCCGCCGCCCCATCCACGCCAGAAGCTGCCGCAGGCTCTCGGCCAGGTCCTGTCCGCGGATGCTCTGCACCTGCGGCCACAGGTCGGCCAGCAGCGGGAACCGCTCCTCCAGCCCCTCCAGCCAGCCCTGTGCCCGCGCCCATGCGTCGGGCAGCGCGGCGGACAGACTGTCCACCGTCTGCCGCAGGGTGGGCACCAGCAGCAGCACCACCGCCGCCAGCACCCCCAGCACCAGCCATACGGTCAGCCCCAGCGCCAGCTTGCGCCGCGCCCGCCCCCAGCGGACGGGCATCCGCTGCTCGATGGCGCGCATGGGCAGGTTCAGCACAAAGGCCAGCGCCCCGCCCACCAGAAAGGGCTTCACCAGCCCCGCCGCACCGGTCAGCAGCCCCAGCGCCGCCGCAGGCTCCTGCAGCAGACGGTTCAGCCCGATGCAGCCCGCCAGCACTGCCCCCAGCAGCAGGATGTTCCGCCGTTGTTCCCTCACCTTGTTCCCCTCCCCCGTCTGCCTTACATCTATTATAAGTATGCCGTCCGCGCATAAAAAAACGCGCAGGCCCACCCAAACAGGATGGCACCCGCGCGGCGGCGGTATTCAGGCTTGCGGTTCTTCCTCCTCCAGCAGCTCCAGCACCTCGTCCAGCAGGTCGCCCGCCAGACTCACCCGGCCGCGCAGCTCGGCCAGCGCGCCCTCGGCGGCGCAGCTCCCGGTCTGGGCGTCCACCAGCCGCACCCGGTCGTCCAGCAGCGCCGTCCAGTACTCGGCGTCCCCGTACAAAAAGGTCGCCCAGCGGTAGCCCTGCCAGGGCGCGTCGCTCACCGCCGTGGCGGTGTACCGCCCCAGCGGCAGGTAGCCCACCACGTCGTTCACGTCCGGCGAGTCAAAGTACTCGGTGCGGGTGCTGGTCACCTCCAGCTCCTTGCCGCTCACCGGGATCATGACCGGCCCGCCGCCCCCGAAGCCGTTCAGCCCCTGCTGCTGCAGCAGCGGCAGAAAGTTGCGGTAGCTGTAGTTCAGGTCCACGTTCCCGTCCACGCCGTCCACCCGCCCGGTGGAGGAGTACTGCCACAGGGCGTACTCCGCGTCCAGCCCCACATAGCCCCGGTAGTCGGCCACCCACAGCGGGTATTCCGCCAGCGCGGCCACGTCCAGATACTGCTGGGCGAAGGCGGTGTAGGTGTACCAGCCGGGCAGCCAGCCCCGCTGGTTCAGAATGTCCATGGCGTACCGCACCAGCCCGGTGAGCCGCGTCCGCCCCAGCCCGGTCAGCGCGGAGGACTCCACGTCCACAAACACCGGGTACTCCATCTGCAGCCCCTCCAGCGCCGGCAGGAAGGTCTCCAGCTCGGCGGCGGCCTGCTCCTCGGTGCGGGCGTAGGTGAAGTAGTACGCCCCGGTTTTTAACCCGGCGGCGCGGGCGGCGTTCACGTTGCGGCGGAAATAGGGGTCCACATAGGGGCTGCCCCCGTTTGAGGAGCCAACCCGCAGGATGGCAAACTGCACCCCCGCCGCCGCCACCGCCGCCCAGTTCACCGTCCCCTGATAACGGGACGCATCGATCCCTCTCTCGTAGATGGCCATCGGCCTCTCCCCCCTTCACCGGCAGTCTATGCGGCGGCGGGGCGGGCGGTGCATCAGAGCAGGTCGGCGGCCTTCACCCGGAACAGCCCGTGCCGGTTGCAGCAGGCGTACAGCACATCCCCCGGCCGTGCCCCGGCAAAGCGGGCCTCGGGCGACTGCTCCGGGTAGAGCTTCACCAGCTGCACCCGGTCAAAGCCCACCAGCGCCAAAAAGGTCAGGAAGTGTTCCTTTTCCATGGGGTGCGCCAGCCGCACATACAGCTCGTCCTCCACCCGGTCGGCCTGCGGTGCGTGGGCGGGGTCGGGGGCCTCCGGCTCCAGCGGCGGCAGGTCGATGCCGCAGCAGCAAAACGCCCCCTGCCCCAAGCTGTACAGCAGGTTGCCGCACACCGGGCACAGGTAAAACCGCGCCCGCGGCACACTGCCCGCCCGGTTGCGGTTCACCACCGCCTCGCCCCGCAGCAGCTCTGCCACGCTCACCCCCAAGGCGGCGGCCAGCGGGGCCAGCAGGGTGACGTCCGGCAGCCCGCGGCCCGTTTCCCACTTGCTCACCGCCTTGTCGCTCACCGCCAGCCGCTCGGCGAGCTGCTTTTGGGTGTATCCCTGTTTCTCCCGCAGCCGCCGAATGGTGCCGCCGGTCACATAGCCGCTCTGTTCCATGGTTCGTTCCTCCCCGGTCTCGGTGGTTTTTTCGGTGGCTTCAGCATACCGCCAAACCCGCCCGGCGGCAACCTACGGGTGGTAGAGCGGCAAAAGGGCGGCCGACCTCTGTGTTCGAGGTCAGCCGCCCGGTTCGCGCTCACACTGCGCGGGATCGCGTTTTTTCTCCACACACTTCTATACGTTTGATATAAGTGCTCTCAGATTATACGTTTTGTATTCCCTCGGGCACGCTCCGTCAGATCACCAGACCGCCGTTCTGCCCGATGACCTGCCCGGTGATGTACCCGGCGTTCTCCCCCGCCAAAAACACCAGCGTGGCGGCGACCTCCTCCGGGGTGCCCAGCCGGCCCACCGGGGTCTCCTCCGCCAGCGCGGCCTTGTCCTCGGGGGTGAAGGCGGCCATCATGTCCGTCTCGATGACGCCGGGGGCCACGCAGTTCACCGTGATGCCGCTGGGGCCTTCCTCCTTGGCCAGCGCCTTGGTCAGGCCGATCAGCCCCGCCTTGGCCGCCGAGTAGTGTACCTCACAGCTTCCGCCGGTCTGCCCCCACATACTGCTCACGGTCAGGATGCGCCCCCACTTTTTGCGGATCATCCCCGGCAGGGCGCGGCGGCAGCAGTAGAACGCGCCGTTCAGATGCACGTCCATCATGCGCTTCCAGTCCTCGTCGGTCAGGTCGGTGAACAGCTTCTGCTGGGCCACGCCCGCGTTGCACACCAGCACCTCCACCGGGCCGAACACCGCCTCCACCGTGTGGAACATCTCCTCCACCTGCGCCGGGTCGGCCACGTCCGCCTGCACCAGCAGCACCTGACCGGGCCAGCGCGCCGCCAGCGCCTTGGCCGCCGCCGTGCTGGCGCGGTAGTTCAGCGCCACCCGGCAGCCCGCCTGTACAAAGGCCTCCACCGCCGCCGCGCCGATGCCCCGGCTGCCGCCGGTGACCAGTACCACCTTATCCATCGCTCTCCTCCTGTGCGGCAAGGGCCGCCTTCTGCTTTTCCTCTTTTGCGGCGCGCCGCTTCTCGCGCAGGTACGCAAAAAACACCTGCAGCTTGGCGGCGGCCTCCTCCTCCAGCAGGCCGCTCTCGATCACCGGCCGGTGGTTGAAGGGCAGCGCGAACAGGTCGGTCACCGACCCGCAGCACCCCGCCTTGGGGTCCTTCGCGCCGTACACCACCCGCCGCAGCCGGCTGTTGATGATGGCCCCGCTGCACATAGGGCAGGGCTCCAGCGTCACAAACAGCTCACACTGCCACAGCCGCCAGCCCCCCAGCACCCGGCAGGCCTCCTGAATGGCCAGCAGCTCGGCGTGGTGGGTGGCGTTTTTCTCGGTCTCGCGGGTGTTGTGGGCCATGGCCACCGGCACGCCGTCCTTGGCCACCACCGCGCCCACCGGCACCTCGCCCAGCGCGGCGGCCTTGTCCGCCTCGGCCAGCGCCAGCCGCATCAGTTCCACATCGGTCATCGGTCATCCTCCCATCCAGTTCCATGCCAGCCGCGCCGCCAGCGCCAGCAGCACCACATCGTACGCCGGGCAGAGCAGAAGCTGCCACGCCGCCCGCCCCGGGCGCAGAGGCTTCTCCCAGCCGGGGCGCGCGCCGCGCCGCCGGTACAGCGCCCACGCCCCCCACACCGGGCCGCCCAGCATGAGGGCCAGTGAGGCCAGCAGCGCCGGGCCTTCGGGGGCGTATTGGTTCAAATACAGGCTGACGAACGCCAGCAGGTTGTTGACAAAGTGCAGCGCCATGCCCGGCAGGATGCTGCCCGCCTTTTGCGCCAGCAGACCCAGCACAAGGCCGCACACCAGCGCGGTCAGGCACTGCCCCGGCTCGCTGTGCAGCAGGGCAAACAGCACCGCCGGCCCCGCCACCGCCGCCGCCCCCCCAAAGGGTGCCAGCAGCCCGGCCATCACGCCCCGGAACAGCAGCTCCTCCAGCACCGCGGGCAGCAGGCAGTTGACCGCCAGTGCCAGAGCCAGCGCCGCGCCGCCCTCGGGCAGACTGCCGGTGGGGGCGGGGCGATCCAGCAGGGCGCGCAGCAGCGCCGCCAGCAGGTTCGCGCCCATAGCCGCCCCCAAAAACAGCGGCAGCCACTGCCCCACCGCCCCGCGGGGGGCGCTGCGCAGCCCCAGCCGCCCGGGGGACAGCCCCTCGAGCCGCGCCAGCAGCAGGGCGGGCAGACCCAGTGCCAGCGCCTGCCCCGCGCCGGCGGCAAGCAGCACCGCCGCCGCGCCAAGCCCGCCGGTGGGCAGCAGCGCCGCCGCGCCCGCCACCAGCAGATACACCATGGCCCCCACGCCGCACAGCCCCGCCGCACGTGCAAAAGCCGACCAGCCGGTGTTCGTCTGCTGCATTCGGTTCGCCTCACTTTCCGGGCGGCGGCGCATTGCAAACTGCCGCCCGCCGTGTTATAATAAAAAATACAATGTCTCTGTAGCTCAGTTGGATAGAGCGACCGCCTCCTAAGCGGTAGGCCGGAGGTTC
>JBGVKB010000045.1:0-3032 GCA_045118955.1 Oscillospiraceae bacterium
CCACCGGCGCGAAGGCCGCGAGGATGGCGAAGACCAGTGCGATGCAGGCGAGGGTCTCGCTGCGGTCTCCCGGGCGGTCGAACAGGATCACGGCGGCGGCGCATAGCAGGATGGCGGAGGGGAAACACCACAGGAGCAGATCGGGAGCAGGGGTCATCGGGGCACCTCCAGCACGGTGATCTCGGTGCGGGGGTGCGCCTTGTCCACGTGCCCGTGGATGGCCACGGCGATGTGGTCAAGGCTGTCGTCCGCGATGACCCCCGCCTTGGTCAGGCCGTCCATGAAGAGCTTGCCGCTGTAATTATCCGCGTCCCGGCGGATGCGGTTCGGGAAGTAGTAGTCGATGCGCACCAGCGCGTAGTCGTAGGGCTTCGGCGGGCGGTGGGGCAGCGCCTTCGCCGCGCACAGGCTCGTCCAGCGGGTCTTGGCGGCGCGGTACGCCCATGTGTTCTCGCGCCCGGCGAACCTGTTGAGCGAGGGCGGCACGCCCTCAAGGGTGATCTGCATGAGAGCCTCCTCTCGGTTTTTTTGCCCGGCGGGTGCCGGGACGGGTGGTTTCCCCCGATTTCGGGGGTATTTCGCCAGCCCGGCGCAAATGCCCCTAAAATCACGTTTCGTGTCTAGGCGGGGAGTTTGTCACCTTTGCGGCAAAACGGGCTGTAGCGGGGTAAAATCGGGGGTCTGGCGCGATTCTGAGCGGATTCGGGCGGCGGCGGGGTGCTTTTTCAGTCCTCGATGGGGACGAAGCGGTGGGTCGAGCGGTTCCAGAGAAAGGGGAACGTGCCGCCGGGGCCGTGGCGGTTTTTCAGCACGTCGATTTCGGCGCGGCAGGTGTCCATGCCCTCAAAGCCGCTCTCTGGGTTGACGCCGATGACCATGTCCGCGTCGTGCTCGATGGTGGCCGAGCCGAACATATCCGCCATGCTGACCTTGCGCCCCTCGGCCTGGCGGGACGCCTGGATCAGCTCCACGATGTGGATGCCGTAGCGCATGGCCAGCTCCTTGAGTCCCCGGGTGAGGGCGGCCAGCTCGTCGTTGCGCTTCTCCCTGCCCTTTTCGGGGGTCAGCAGGCCGAGGTGGTCGATGAACAGCACCTCGGGCTTGTGCTGGCGGATGCAGCCCTCCACGTCCGTCAGGGTCTGGAGCGGGCGGTCGTCGATGACCAGCTTGAAGCTCTCCGCCAGCCAGCGGGCGACCTTCTCCACCTTCTCCCGCTCGGCGGGGGTGCAGGTGCGCCCGGTGATGCTCCGGGAGTTGACCCCGCTGGCCATGCTCACCACACCGGCAGTGACCTGCACCCGGCTCATCTCCAGCGACAGGTAGCAGACCGGGCGGGTGCGGGCGATCTGGGTGGCGAGCTGCACCGCGAGGGTGGTCTTGCCTCTGCCGCTTCGGGCGGCGATGGCGGTCACGCCGCCGGGCTGGAGGCCGCCGGTGACCCGGTCAAGGCGGGCAAAGCCGGTCTTGATGGCCCTGTCCTCCTCCCCGCACCAGCTCAGGAACTCATCCACACACTCTCTGAACTCCTTGGCGGTGGTCTGCCGCTGGTGGGCGAGGATGTGCTCCTGCTTTGCGACGACGCGCCCCAGCTCGGCGGTGAGCGCGTCCGCATCCAGACCGCTGACCGCGAGCTGTGCCAGCCGGGCGGTCAGGGTGCGCTGCCGCCAGTCGTCCATGACCACCGTGATGTAGGTGGACAGGCCAGACATGGCGGGCACGGTCTCGGCGCACCGTGCCAGCAGGGGGATGAAGCTCTCCCCCAGCCTGCCGCTCACGGCGGCAGCGTCCGCCCGCAGACCCTCCGAGCGGAGCTTTTTGCAGCAGGCGAACACCCTGCCCAGCGGCTCGGCCTCGAACATCCCGGCGGTCAGGTGGTCGTACACCTCGGCAGAGCCGTCCGGCTCCAGCAGCATGATGCCGATGACCGCCTGCTCTGCAAGGGCGCTCACTCCTCCACCTCCCGGCACTCAAACTTGGCCGAGCCGTCCAGCCAGGAGAGGAGATCCCACTCCTCGAGGGGGACGATCTCCCACCGCTTGCGGGGAGTGGGCGGGCGGGCGTCCTCGTCCTCCCAGCCCTGGGCATTCAGCCAGGTGGCCGGGTAGGGGATGAACCTGCCGTCCTCCCGCAGCCAGTCGTCCGACTGCTTCTTGCGCTCAAGGGCGGCGAGGATGGTCTCGGCCAGCTCCGGCGAGGGGGACAGGCGCGTCCATGCCTTTGCCGCCTGACCCTTGCTGCGCTTTTTGGGGTAGGCCGACCAGAAGGCGGCAAACTGCGCTTCTCTTTCTGGGGTATGAGACCCCTTTAGGGGTCGAATACCCTCTTTCTCTTCACAAGCACTACGAGTAGCCGTAAGGCTACGAGTAGTGCGTTCCCCGTAACCCTTTTGGCTTTCTTTTTTTCTTTGGCTTTCTTTGGCTTTATTAGGAGAGGCGGGGTCGCTGTCGGCTTGCTGTTGGCTTGCTGTTGAGTTGCTGTTGGGATGCTGTTGAGTTGCTGTTGGGTTGCTGTTGGCGGCGGCTCGTTCGGCGGATTTTTCGGTCGTGCAGTCGAGCGATTCTGGACATTCGGATTCTGTTGGGTTGCTGTTGGGATACTGTTGGCTTGCTGTTGAGTTGCTGTTGGCTTGCTGTTGGGTCGCTGTCGGCTGGATGCCGAGCAGGGTGAAGACTGTAAATTTGGGGTGGGCGGTGACGGCGATCTCCCCCGCCGCCTTCAGGTGCTCCACGGCGGTGCGCGCCTGCTGAGTGGAGATGCCGAGGGCGGAGCAGAGCTGCGGCAGGGTGGCGACCGTCTGGCCTGCGCTCAGCGCGACGCCGCGGCAGGTGCACGGCTCGTCTGCGGCGCAGAGCAGCAGATGGATGTACACCGCCCGGGAGGCGGGGTTGCTGTACCAGTCCCGCCGGGGCAGATCGCGGGGAAGCCGGGCGTATTCCATGGCGGGTCACCTCCTTTCAGGGGGGATTTCAGAAGGGCAGATCGTCGTTGTCGTCGATTGGGGTGAAGCCGTCCGGATCGGCGCTTTTGGCCGG
>JBGVKB010000046.1:0-6396 GCA_045118955.1 Oscillospiraceae bacterium
CCTTTTTTAGTAACCACAACGAAAAATTTAGGCTTGACAAACATTAGCTAGATTTGTCGAACTCTTTTCATGAGGGTTGCATTTTTCTCTGATGGTTGCAACTTCAATGCAACACTAATGCAACCATATGAAACCGTATCATTATTATCAACTGTTGCCAAAAGCGGCAGATCTTAAAAAGGTCTGCCGCTTTTTATTTTCCCCGCACTTTGTTCTTATCACAAAAACATTTTCTTTTTCGGCAGCGCATTCCTTGTCTTCATAAAAAAACAAAACCCGTGTTAAAACGTTATTACACCTGCATAAACTCTATGGAAGTCTTCTCTGTTTACGCCAAAGAACGCAGCGTTGTCTTCACACAGCATCGTCACTTTCGCACAAAAACTGCCATCTTCACCAAATCATCCTTGCCTTTTGTGTACTAAATGTATATAATAGTCCTTACCGAACGTACAACTGAATCAGCCCGACGATGCATACAGGAAAGCGGCACAGCAATGCGCCCACCGAAGGAGTAACTCTCTCAGGTATCCGGACTGTGTGCAGATGGCACTCTGGAGACACCCGCCTGCGCGGGGGCCGAAGGTGCAAAGCGGTGCTGCCGCCAAACTCTCAGGCAAAAGGACAGAGACGTTTTTACCGGTACAGCGGGGGCGTCCCAGCCCGTGCCGGTGTAGACGGCTCACCTGACGAGGCGCGCGGCGAGAGGGATCACCGCACGCCTCTTTGTTTTTTCAGCGGTACGCTTTGGTAAAAATAGAAAAAGGGAGAGTATCATGTTAGAAACCATCACCAACATCAACAGCGCGATCAATGGCTTCGTGTGGGGTCCCATCATGCTGGCCCTGCTGGTCGGTACCGGCGTGTACCTGACCTTCCGCACCGGCTTCATTCAGGTGCGCCGCTTCGGCTACATCATGAAGAACACCGTGGGCAGCCTGTTCACCAAGAAGGACGGCGATAAGGATCACGGCAGCAACCTGTCCCCCTTCCAGGCGGTCACCACCGCTCTGGCCGGCACTGTGGGCACCGGCAACGTGGCCGGCGTCACCGGCGCCATCTTCGTGGGCGGCCCCGGCGCGGTCTTCTGGATGTGGGTCTCCGCCTTCTTCGGTATGTGCACCAAGTACGCTGAGATCGCGCTGGCCATGAAGTACCGCGTCACCGATGAGAACGGCTCCTACCGCGGCGGCCCCATGTACTACATTGAGAACGGCCTGGGCAAGAACTGGAAGTGGCTGGCGGCTCTGTTCGCCATTCTGGGCGGTCTGGCTTCCTTCGGCATCGGCAACATTGCCCAGTCCAGCGAGATCGCCGGCGCTATGAATGGCCTGGTGGGTCTGGATCCCATGATCACCGGCGTTCTGCTGGCGGTTCTGGTCGCCGTTGTGGTTCTGGGCGGCGTGCAGCGCATCGGTCAGGTCACCTCCTACATGGTGCCCTTCATGGCCATCTTCTACATCCTCGCCGGTATCACGGTCATCGTGCTGCGCATCACCGACGTGCCCGCTGTTCTGGCTACCATCTTCACCTCTGCTTTCAGCTTTGAGGCGGTCGGCGGCGGCGTGTTTGGCTACGCCATTATGGTCGCCATGAAGCAGGGCTTCGCCCGCGGCGTGTTCTCCAACGAGGCCGGTCTGGGTTCCGCTCCCATCGCCCACGCCTCCTCCTCCACCGAGGAGCCTGCCGAGCAGGCCATGTGGGGCGTGTTTGAGGTCTTCATTGACACCATCGTTATCTGCACCATCACCAGCATGGCCGTTCTGCTGTCCGGTATGGAGCTGGGCACCGACGCTCTGGCCGGCTATGCTTCGAAGGGCGCTGCCGCCGTGGCTGCCTTTAACAGCATCCTGCCCGGCACTCTGGGCGGTACCGTCATTCAGGTCAGTCTGCTGTTCTTCGCCCTGTCCACCATTCTGAGCTGGAGCTTTTACGGCGAGCGCTGCTGGGGCTACCTGACCGGCAACAACAAGACCGTTGCCATGGTCTACAAGCTGCTGTTCATCGCCTTCTGTGTCGTGGGCGCTACCGGTTCCGGCACCCTGATGTGGGACATCGCCGACACCCTGAACGGCATGATGGCCATCCCCAACCTGATCGCTCTGCTGGGTCTGTCCGGTGTGGTGACCAAGATCACCAAGGATTACTTCGCCGACAAGAAGTGATCGTTCTTTCCCTGTAAATAAAAAGCTCCGGGTCCTTTTGCCAGACCCGGAGCTTTTTGTATGCATTTTTTAAGTTTTTGCCGGGCGCGCGCCTACTTCCTGCACAAAGCCGATGATCTGCCCGGAGAGCAGTACGGTCAGCAGCGACCAACCCAGTCGATTCAGCGGGATGTAGCTGGCCGAAAGCCCCAGCACCAGCATATCGCTGACGAAGTACACCCATTGGATCTTCACCTTGACCAGCCGCGAAACACTCATGGCCAGCGCGTCGTCCCCGCTGGGCGCGCCACCCACCCGGACACACAGCCCGGCACCCACGCCCACGAACACCGCCCCGGCCAACGCTGCCAAAAGCGGGTGTGCATAGAGCTGCGGCCACAGGGGCGGGAACTGCTCGCACACCCAGTACACCGCCGAGAAGCCCGCGTTGGCCACCATGGAGTAGTAGATGAATGGGCGGCCGAGCGTTTTCCAGCCCAGCCCGTAGCAGGCCAGATTCATCAAAAAGCCGCTGATGGCCGGGGAAACCGCCAGCCAGTGCTGCGCCAGCAGGGTCGCCCCCAGCACGCCGCCCTCGGTCACGCCGGAGACAGAGTGAATGTTGTACAGCCCGAAGGCAAGGATCCCGCTGCCCAGCAGGGCCACCGCGGTATTTGTAAGGATGCTGCTTCGCCGCAACGATCTCCCTCCTTTCGCCGTGTGATGCTGCCCCCGATGATACCCCCTTTATTCGTTTTTGTCAAATCCCGCACCGTTTTTGAAATATCCCGCCGCCGGGTCTCGTTATATATACAAATCACGCACAGCCCGCCCAAAGGAGGACATGATATGGATCTGAAAACCACCATCCGCGTGCTGAACATCCTGTTCGGCGTGCTTGTGCTCACCGCCCTGCTGCTGTTCGTTTGTCCATCGCCTGTGCTTTTGTTTCCCATCGGCGGCTGCGCCTGCGGCATCATCCTCCTCAGCGGGCTTTTTCTCCGCTGCCCCGGCTGCGGGCAGTGGCTGGGGCGCACCCCCGGCGCGTATTGCCCCCACTGCGGCGAGAAGCTCCCCCGCTGAATCGGCACGCTCTCGGTTGCAATTTCCCGGCAAGCTGTTATAATAGGTCTCAGCGGGAAGGTCCCGCGCAATTGAATACGAACCACGTCCGTGGCCTGTGTGGGGCGCTCCGCACCGCGCAGGCTGAACAAGACAATCGGGTGCGAATCCCGAACGGTACCGCCGCTGTATGCGCCGAGGCCCCTTTTATGGCGAAAGCCCGTCACTGGAATCTTCCGGGAAGGCGAAAGGGGGCCGCGTGGAGCTGTCCGCTCCCAAACGCGTGAGTCAGAAGACCTACGGAATTGCTGGCTGATCCCGACCCTGCCGATGTAGGGGGTCGGGGTATTCGTTTGCGGAAAAACGGCCGCGGCGTCCTCGCTTGAGGTGCGCCGCGGCCGTTGTTTTTCCATCGGTACACCCATCAAACGAAAGGACAAACCCCATGAAAAACAAGAAGCTTCTCCTCGCCATCGTGGCCTTTGTGGCCGCCATCGCCATCTTCGCGGGTGTGTACATGACCACCCGCCCCGCCGTCTCCGAAGGCAGCAAGGCCATCACCGTGGAGGTCGTCCACAAGGACGCCACCTCCAAGACCTTTGAGTACCAGACCGATGAGGAGTATCTGGGCGCTCTGCTGCTGGCCGAGGGCCTGATCGAGGGCGAGGAGGGCCAGTACGGCCTGTATGTCACCAAGGTGGACGGCGAGGAGGCCATCTACGAGGTGGACAACAGCTACTGGGCCTTCTATCAGAACGGCGAGTACGCCCAGCAGGGTGTGGACACCACCCCCATCACCGACGGCGACAGCTATTCGCTGGTCTACACCATCGGATGAGCCGCGGCAGCAAGCTGACGGTGAGCGAGCTGTGCCTGTTTGGGGTGCTGGGCGGGCTGACCTTTGCCGCCACCGCCGCCATGATGGGTCTGCCCAACATCGAGCCGGCCAGTCTGATGATCCTGCTGTTCGGCGCGGTGTTCGGCAAAAAGGCCCTGTACCCCACCTATGTGTTCGTGGCGCTTGAACTTGTGCTGCACGGCATCGGGCTGTGGTCCATCGGCTATCTGTACGTCTGGCCGCTGCTGGCGGTGGCGGGCTGGCTGCTGCGGGACATGACCCATCCGCTGGGCTGGGCGCTGGTCTCGGGCAGCTTTGGCCTTCTGTTCGGGGCGCTGTGTGCCCCGGCAGCGCTGGTCACCGGCGGCCCCGCCTATGCGCTGAGCTGGTGGATCAGCGGCATCCCCTTCGATCTGCTGCACTGCGCGGGCAACTTTGTCATCGCGCTGGTGCTGTTCACGCCGCTGCGCGCCCTGACCGAGACGCTCTACAGCCGCCTGCCGCACAGGTGACCTCTTCCCCCGCCGGGTTTTCGGCGGGGGATTTTTATACCCCGTCCGACATTTGACAGCCTTTGCCGAAATAGGGTATGATGATACCGAACCGGTACATACAACGGTCACTGCATCGCCGGCTACCCGGCGGGAAAGGATATTCAACTATGATCTATGCTATCATCGTCGGCGCCATCGCGGGCTGGATCGCGGGCAACATCATGAACTGCCCTGGCGGCCTGCTGCGCAACATCATTCTGGGCATCATCGGCGGCATGGTGGGCAACTTTGTCTTTGGCCTGATCGGCTTCTATTCCAGCGGCCTGATCGCTTCCATCATCTCCTCGGTGGTGGGTGCCTGCCTGTGCATCTGGCTGGCCCGCAAGCTGACCCGATAACCCGACCCACAAACGCGCCCGCGCCGTGCAGACGGCAGCGGGCGTGTTTTTTTGCGCAAGGCAGCCCGGGGCGGTATCCTTTCGGTCATTTTTTCTGCGGAATCGCCACCCTTCGCCGCGCGCTCTATTGTGTTACAGCGCAAAATACGCTATAATATCAAAGATTGCGAGGGCACCGGGGCAGCATGACCGCCGGCGCCCCGCCTGCCCATAAATCAATCTTTTAGCAAAGGAGTTTTATATGTTCCAGATCGTCGAAAAGGCGGTGCTGAACCCCACCGTGACCAAACTGGTGATCTCTGCACCCCTCATCGCCAAAAAGGCTCAGCCCGGCCAGTTCATCATCGTTCGTCCCTTTGATGACTCCGAGCGCATCCCCCTGACCGTGGCCGACTACGACCGCGAGGCCGGCACCGTCACCATCATCTTCCAGGTGGTGGGCGGCACCACCATGGAGCTGAGCCGCCTGAATCAGGGCGACTGCGTCCACGACTTTGTCGGCCCTCTGGGCGTCGCCAGCCATCTGGACGGCCTGAAGAAGGTGGCCGTTGTGGGCGGCGGCGTGGGCTGCGCCATCGCCTACCCCATCGCCAAGAAGCTGCACGAGATGGGCTGTGAGGTGCACAGCATCGTGGGCTTCCGCAACAAGGATCTGGTCATTCTGGAGGAGGAGTTCGCCGCCGCCAGCAGCAAGCTGTGCCGCATGAGCGACGACGGCAGCTGGGGCGAGAAGGGTCTGGTCACCGCCGCTCTGGAGAACCTGATCAACGAGGGCAACCAGTACGATGAGGTCATCGCCATCGGCCCTCTGGTCATGATGAAGTTCGTCTGCGCCGTGACCAAGAAGCACAACGTTAAGACCGTGGTCTCCATGAACCCCATCATGATCGACGGCACCGGTATGTGCGGCGGCTGCCGCCTGACCGTGGGCGGCGAGACCAAGTTTGCCTGTGTGGACGGCCCCGACTTTGACGGCCATCTGGTGGACTTCGACGAGGCCATGAAGCGCGGCGCCATGTACAAGGAGTTCGAGGCCCATGCCCGCGAGGCCTCCTGCAATCTGCTGAACAAGGAGGTCAAGTAACATGGCTGTTATGAAGAATATGGATCCCAAAAAGTGCCCCATGCCCAGTCAGGACCCCGAGGTCCGCAGCCACAACTTCGGTGAGGTGGCTCTGGGCTACACCTGGGAGATGGCTGTGAACGAGGCCAAGCGCTGCCTGGGCTGCCCCAAGAAGCCCTGCCAGAGCGGCTGCCCCGTGGGCATCGACATTCCCGCCTTCATTGAGCGGGTGGCCAATGAGGACATGGAGGGCGCCTATCAGGTGCTGTCCGCCTCCAGCGCCCTGCCCGCCGTCTGCGGCCGTGTCTGCCCGCAGGAGAACCAGTGCGAGGGCAAGTGCGTGCGCGGCGTGAAGGGCGAGAGCGTGGCCATCGGCCGTCTG
Source organism: Oscillospiraceae bacterium (assembly GCA_045118955.1). Classification (GTDB taxonomy): domain Bacteria; phylum Bacillota; class Clostridia; order Oscillospirales; family Ruminococcaceae; genus SFJ001. The sequence continues at coordinate 6,382 of JBGVKB010000046.1, forward strand.
GAGCGCTTCGTGGCC
>JBGVKB010000047.1:0-12325 GCA_045118955.1 Oscillospiraceae bacterium
CGCGGGCGATGCCCTTCTGCTCACGGGAGATGCAGATCGAGCCGCCGCCGATGCCGATCTTGATCAAGTCCGCGCCGGCCTCAGCCAGGAACCGGAAGCCCTCGCGGTCGACGACGTTGCCCGCGCCGACCTTGACGCTGTCGCCGTAGTTGGCACGGATCCAGCCGATGGTGCGGCTCTGCCACTCGGAGAAGCCCTCGGAGGAGTCGATGCACAGCACGTCCACACCGGCCTCGACCAGAGCAGGCACGCGCTCAGCGTAGTCGCGGGTGTTGATGCCGGCGCCCACAACGTAGCTCTTGTTGGCGTCCAGCAGCTCGTTCACGTTCTCCTTGTGGCTGTCGTAGTCCTTGCGGAACACGATGTACTTCAGATGACCCGCGGCATCCACCAGAGGCAGACTGTTGATCTTGTTGTCCCAGATGATGTCGTTGGCTTCCTTCAGAGTGGTGGTCTCAGGGGCGACCACCAGCTTCTCCAGCGGGGTCATGAACTCCTTGACCTTGGTCTCGATGCTCATGCGGCTGACGCGATAGTCGCGGCTGGCCACGATGCCCACCAGCTTGCCGTGGGAGGTGCCGTCCTCGGTGATGGCCACGGTGGAATGACCGGTGCGCTCCTTCAGGGCCAGCACGTCGGCCAGAGTGGCCTCGGGAGACAGGTTGGAGTCGCTCACAACAAAGCCCTTCTTGTAGCTCTTCACGCGGGCCACCATGGCGGCCTCGTCCTCGATGCTCTGAGAGCCGTAGATGAAGGACACGCCGCCCTGCTTGGCCAGGGCAATGGCCAGCCGCTCGCCGGACACCGCCTGCATGATGGCGCTGATCATGGGGATGTTCAGGCTCAGGGGGCACTCCTCCTCACCCTTGCGGTACTTGACCAGAGGGGTCTTCAGGCTGACGCGGTCGGGCACGCACTCCGCCGAAGAGTAGCCGGGCACCAGCAGGTATTCGCCAAAGGTGCGGGAGGGTTCGCTGTAGTAGAAAGCCATACTTTTTCTCCTTTTCCTGTTCTCAACGTTTGTTCTATCCGGTTCCTGTTGCAGGTCATACGAGCTTCCGGCGGGGCCGGAAGAAAGTAAATTTAGGTTAAATCTTAGTTTACCACATTTGGGCAGGAATTACAAAATGCGGCTGGCACAAACTTTTTTGTATACCGGGGCGAAAAACGTACATTCTGCCCAACCGTGCGCGGCTGCGCCTCGCCCGGGTTTTCGCGCTTTTCCACGTTAAATTGACATTCGCGGATGCAAAAAGCCCCGCCGGAGGGACGGCGGGGCTTTCTGCAACAGGGAACATGAAGCAATCTTGTATCCCGGCGCAAACCGCAAAGCTCAAGCGGAAGGAGGAGACGTGCCGGGATCACTTCACACATGAAAAAGGCTGTAACTTTCTTGCAATTAAATTGTAACCCTTTTGACATTGTTTGTCAACCATGTGTGCCCAACTTTTTGTAAACAATTTGTTTCTTTTTCGCTTTTTACGGTGCGACCTCGCCGAAGCACAGCTCCGCCTCGATGCAGCAGCGGTCCTCCCGCTGACCGTTGAAATAGTAGCCGCCCTCAGTGCGGCCCCAGCGCAGGGTGAACGGCTGCCCCATGGGCACCTCCCAGTGGTAGTTCACCGCCACACGGCGCACCGGGCCAGCCTTGAACACCTCCGGCGGCAGCGCGTCGCACAGCACATCGACCCACTGGGCGTTGTTCAGGTGACCGTTCTCATCGCACAGGCTGTAGCGGGCGATCTGCTCCAGCGGCTCGCCCAGCTCGGCGGCCTTGTGGATGGTCTGATCCAGCGCCTCCTCCACCGGGTCGGGCCAGAGCGTGCCCAGCTCCTCGGGCGGGCGGCGCAGAATGCGGCGGGTCTCGGTGTCCACCAGCACCCAGCGGCTGTCCACGCGGGCCACCACCGCGCCGCTCTCGTCCAGCACCTCGTGCACGCGCTTGTACACCGCGCGGCGCGCGCCCTCGGGGCGGCTCACAAAGGTTAGTGTCTCGTTGACGGCGGGCACCCGATAAAACTCCAGTGCCTGCTTCGCCAGCAGGAAGGCCGTATGGGTGCGGGCATAGACCTCGCTGTCCAGCCCAAAGCTGAGGCAGTGGTCGGTGCCCACCTGCTGGGTGCAGGCCAGCAGCGCCGCCGGGCGCATATGGGCGGTGAAGTCGCAGTCCTGTGGGAGGACCCGGCGGGTGCAGGTATAGACGGGGGTGAATTCCAACATGGCAGCTCCTTTATGATACAGATGGTTTCCGATTTATCGCGCACCAGCGCGCAGACGCGCCCGGACATTGCGCGCTCAACATCTCCAGACCATTATACCGCCCCGGCACATCGGGCGCAAGGTCGGTGCCTCCCCCACTCTGCCCGGCGCGGTAAAAAAGGGACGCCCCGCAAAGGGCGTCCCCTGTACTTTTTAAAGGCTCAGTATCCGTACTCCTCCTGACGGCGGCGGCTGCGCTTCACCTTGCGCCACACGTTGAACACCACGATGCCCAGCGCCATCACCATCATCACCGGGATGCTCCAGCCGCTGCCCTCCTCGTCGTAGCTCTTCATGTCGCTCCACGCCATGTCCATGGCGCTGTTGATCTCAGCGGGCAGGTTGATGAACACCTCGGTGTTGGCCAGGATCTCCTCGCTGGGATAGGCGATGGGGCTGTACTTCAGCTCATCGTCAAGCTGCACCCACACCTCGGTGATGGGGGTGGAGTAGCCCACATAGTCGCAGTTGGCCGCACCCACGTCCACCTCACACATATAGTTGATGAACATCTCGGCGGCTTCCTTGTTTTTGGCGTTCTTCGGGATGCACATGGCATCCACGAAGTAGTTGGTGCCCTCCTCGGGGATGACAAAGCCCAGATCCGGGTTATCCTCCATCATGATGAGGGCGTCACCGGCGTAATAGGGCGCCAGAGCCGCCTCGCCGCCCGCCATCTTGTCAAAAATTTCGTCCATGACGTAGGCCTGCACCACGCTCTTCTGCGCCTTCAGCTCATTGGAGATGATGTCGATGTCCTCCTGACTGGAGGGGTTCAGGCTCATGCCCAGCTTCTTGGCGGCGATGGCAAAGGCGTCGCGGCTGTTGTTGAACATCAGCACGTTGCCGGCGTTCTCGATGTCCCACAGGGACTGCCAGCTCGTGGGGGCCTCCTCCACCATGGTGGTGTTGTACACGATGCCCACCGTACCCCACATATAGGGCACGCTGTAGGCGTCCTCGGGGTCGTACTCAAGGCCCTTGTAGGCCTCGCCGATCCGCTCGAAGTTGGGGATGTTGGCGAAGTCCAGCGGGGCCAGCATATCCTCGGCGATCATCTTGCCGATCATGTAGTCGGAGGGGAAGATCAGGTCATAGCTGGCCGCGCCGCTCTTGATCTTGGAGTACATACTCTCGTTGGTGTCGAAGGTGGTGTAGTGCACCTTGATGCCGGTCAGCTCCTCAAAGCCCTCCAGCACATTGATGCTCTCGTCCGAGCCGTCCGAGATGTACAGACCCCAGTTGTACACATACAGGGTCACGTTCTGACCCTTGAATCGCTCCCAGTCGTAGTCGGCCGAGACCATCAGATCCTCGCCCGCCGGGACCATGTCCTCCGCGAACACGCCGGTGGCGCACACGACCGCGCACAGCACCAGCGCGAGCAGCGAGATCAAACGTTTTTTCATCGTTGCTTCCCTTTCTCAGTGCTTCTGCTGATCCTTGTGATACTGCCGGCTGTCCATGTAGTTGGTGATCAGGATGATGGCCAGGATCGCCAGGAACATGATGGTGGACAGAGCGTTGATCTCCGGGCTGACCTTTTTGCGGGTCATGCTGTAGATGGCGATGGGCAGGGTCTGCAGGGTACCGCAGGTGAAGTAGGAGATGATGAAATCATCGATGGAATAGGTGATGCAGATGAGGAACGCCGACAGGATGGCCGGCATCAGCTCGGGCAGCACCACCTTGAAGAAGGCCTGCTTGGGGGTACAGCCCAGATCCAGCGCCGCCTCGTACAGACGCACGTCCATCTGGCGCAGCTTGGGGCTGACGTTGAAGATGACGTAGGGCAGACAGAAGGAGATGTGGGCGATGAGCAGGGTGGGCCAGCCGAAGATGGCCTCGGGCAGCACGGCGGAGCCAAGCTCACTGTTGGCCCACGCGGCGAAGCTCTGATAGGCCACAAACAGCAGCATCAGGGACACGCCGGTGATGATCTCGGGGTTGACGATGGGCACATAGCTCAGGTTGCTGATGACCAGACGGCTGCGGCGGCCCATGCTGCTGATGCCAATGGCCGCCATGGTGCCCACCACGGTGGAGATGACCGCCGAAATAAGGGCGATGACCAGGCTGAGGGCCAGTGCGTCCAAGATCATACTGTTGCTGAACAGGCTCTTGTACCAGTCCAGCGTAAACCCGGTGAACACCGAGCGGCTTTTGCTCTCATTGAAGCTGAACACCGCCATCACAGCGATGGGCAGATACAAAAAGGAGAACAGCAGCACCAGATACGCCCGCTGCAGGGCGCGCCAATGTTTCTTTTTCATTACACAACGCCCTCCACGCCCTCTTCACCGAAGTCGGTGGTAAAGCTCATGCACAGCAGGACGATGACCATCAGCACAAGGCTCATGGCACTGCCCAGATTGTAGTTGTAGCTGTTGCCGAGGAACTGCAGCTCGATCAGGTCGCCGATCAGCAGATTGGAGCCACCGCCCAGCATACGGCTGATGATGAAGGTGGACACCGCCGGCACGAACACCATGGTGATGCCGGTGGCGATGCCGGGCACCGACATGGGGATCAGCACCCGGGTGAGGATCTTGCCCATGCCCGCGCCCAAGTCCTGCGCCGCCTCGACGATGCTCTGGTCGATCTTGGTCATGGCGGTGTACAGGGGCAGGATCATGTAGGGCAGGTAGTTGTACACCATGCCCAGCACCACCGCACCGGAGGTGTTGATCATGTCAAAGGGGCCGAGGCCGATCAGCCCCAGCACACGGTTGATGATGCCGTTCTTTTCCAGCAGGCTCATCCACGCGTAGGTGCGCAGCAGGAAGTTCATCCACATGGGCAGCATGACCAGCATCTGCATGATGTGCTGCTTGGAGGCGCGCAGGCGGGACAGGAAATATCCCACCGGGAAGGCCAGCACCAGACAGATGACCGTGGCAATGGCCGCAAGGATCAGGCTGCGGGCAAAGACGGTGCTGTACCGGCCGATGGTGGTCAGGTTGTCCAGCGTGAAAGCGCCGGAGGCGTCGGTGAGGGCGAAGTAGCCCACGATGACCAGCGGCGCGATGATGAAGGCCACCATCCAGACCAGATAGGGGCCTGCCAGAGATCTCTTCTGCAGCATGGCTCAGCCCTCCGTGCGGGCCATGATGTGGATCTCATCCGGCCCAATGCACATACCGATGACCTCGCCGGGCTGGCTGGCCTGGGTGGAATGGATGATCCACTCGAAGCCGCCCTGCTCCACGTGCATCTCAAAGTGAACGCCCTTGAAGATGACCTCGCGCACAAGGCCGGTGAGCTGGCCCTGAATGGGCGAGACCACCTTGATGTCCTCGGGGCGCACCACCACCTGCACAAGCTGGTTGCGGGCAAAGCCCTTATCCACGCAGGTGAACTCATTGCCGGCGAACTCCACGCAGAAGTCACGCAGCATCAGGCCGTCCAGAATGTTGCTCTCGCCGATGAACTCCGCCACAAAGGCGTTCTCCGGCTCGTTGTAGATGTCCTCGGGGCTGCCGATCTGCTGGATCAGGCCGTCCTTCATGACCACCACCGTGTCGGACATGGTCAGGGCTTCCTCCTGATCGTGGGTGACGTACACAAAGGTGATGTCCATCTCGCGCTGTAGGCGCTTCAGCTCAAGCTGCATCTCCTTGCGCAGCTTCAGGTCCAGCGCGCCCAGAGGCTCGTCCAGCAGCAGCACCTTAGGCTGGTTGACCAGACCGCGGGCGATGGCCACGCGCTGCTGCTGACCGCCGGACAGGGTGGCGATGTTGCGGCGCTCGAAGCCCTTCAGGCCCACCACCTCCAGCATCTCCAGCACCCGGCGGCGCACCTCGCGCTCCTCGGTCTTTTTCAGGCGCAGGCCGAAGGCCACGTTCTCGAACACGTTCAGGTGCGGGAAGAGGGCGGACTTCTGGAACACCGTGTTCACCTGACGCTTGTAGGGCGGCAGACCGGCGATGTCCTGACCATTAAAAAAAACATTGCCCGATTTCGGCTCCACAAAACCGCCGATGACACGGAGGGTGGTCGTCTTGCCGCAGCCGGAGGGGCCGAGGAAGGTGACAAACTCCTTGTCATGGATGTCCAGGGACAGACCATTCAGGATGATCTGATCGTCGAAATCAACGACAATGTTTTTGAGTGATACGATGACGTTATTATCCATTTCTAAGATCCCCCTTTGCGGAGGGCCAGCGCGACGGGACCTCCCCGCCGTCCACGGCCCTTGTCCCACCGCTTCTCACGATGGGTCAGCGCCAATTATGTCACCCCGCAAAGGTTTGTTACACTGCGGCAGAAAAACCGCAGCTGCAGCGACACATACAACGCCAATGCGCCGGGCAGCCATGTACTTCGACACGCTGACTGCCAAAACTACCACGCATATCGTTATTATAGCAAAGGGGTGCGGGCTGTCAATACATTTCGCAAAAGATTTGGCAGGAACCGCAATTATTCGTCCTTTTTCACGGATTGCTTTCGTCACGCCGATTTTTGCCGAGCTTTGCTCTGATTTTCGCCCAGATCCTTGCAAATGCTCCGTTTTTCGCCGCCTCTCCATCGGGCGTTTGCGCCGGCGGCGCGGGCGGGACCGCTGCGGGGGCGGGTTTCGCCGGCGGCTCGCTCTCCCCCGCGCCGGGCAGCGCCGCGAAGGTCATGGTCACCTTGAACAGGTCGCCGTCCACCGTCAGCGCAAGGCGGCCGCCCTGCACCTGCACCAGACTTCGGGCGATGCTCAGGCCAAGGCCGCTGCCCTCGGTGCTGCGGCTGGCGTCCCCCCGCACAAAGCGCTCCATCAGCTCATCGGGGGAGATGTTCAGCTCCCGCGCGGAGACATTCTTCACGGTCAGCACCAGCCCGCCATCCGCCTGCTGAGCCGACAGGTACACCCGGGTGCAGGGCTGGGCGTATTTGCAGACGTTGCCCAGCAGGTTGTCCATCACCCGCCACATCAGCTTGCCGTCCAGCACCGCCCGCAGGCCGGGCTGTACGCTGACCACCGGGGTGAGCTGCGCCTCGGCGAGGCGGATCTCATACTCCGCCACCGCCTGACTCAGCAGCTCGCCCACGTCGGTGGGGGCGGTGTTCACCGGCAGGTTGCCGGTGGACGCCTTGGAGGCCTCCACCAGATCCTCGGTAAGCTTTTTCAGGCGGGTGCTCTGGCGGGCCAGAACCTGCACATATTCCGCCGCCTTCGGCTCCAGCGGCTCCTTTTGGAGAAGATCCACATAATTCACGATGGAGGTCAGCGGGGTCTTCAGGTCATGGGACACGTTGGTGATCAGCTCGGTCTTGAGTCGTTCGCTCTTCATGCGCTCCTCCACGGCGCGGCTCAGCCCCTCGCCCACCCGTGCAAGATCATGGGCGTGGGCGAGGTATTCGCCCCGCAGCCCCCGGGTGTCCGGCCGCTCAGCGAGCCGCCCCTCCGCCAGCGCGCGGATGTATTCCCGCAGGCCGGCAAGCTGCCATGTCTGGCTGAGTTGCCCTGCCGCCAGCGCCAGCACCGGCAGGAACATGAGGAAGTAGAAAAAGAACGGGAAGTGCCAGGCGATCCAGCCTTTGACCCACAGCATGATGCACAGCTCGGCCAGCACCATGCCCCCCGCCCACAGGGCGGTGCGCCACATCAGGGGCAGCGCCGCGGCGCTTCGGCACAGGGCGCTCCAGACCCGGTACACAAGGGTGTTGCGCCAGAGCGTGCCGCTGTGGACACGCACCGCCAGCGTGCGCAGGGTCAGCAGCACCAGCAGCCCAATGCCCAGCGACGCCAGCACCACCCCCAGCATGGCAAGCCCCAGCATATCCAGTACATTGTACGCAAAATAGAGCAGCTCCACGAGCAACTCCAGCGGGGTCAGGTAGCCGTGATAGGAACCCACCTCCAGCCACAGAAGCACCGCCGCCGCCAGCACGGCCGCATCCAGCGGGATGCGATCCATCCAGTTGAGGGCCACGGTGCCGTCCGGCTGACGGCCCGCCCGCCACAGATGCACCATCAGCGCCGCCAGCCCGCACAGGGCGATCAGCCCCGTGCCCGACAGGCCGAGATAGAAGTACACCTTGTCGTCCTCGTAGTCGTTCCACGCCGCCATCAGGGCGTCGTCGGCGGTGAGGGGCAGCTCCACTCCATAGCGGATCAGGATGGTGCTGTCCTTGAACTCGCCCCGACCCTGCAGGGACCAGTCCATTCCAAATTGGTCGGTCATGGTCTCGTCCTCGGGCAGGTTGGTGGCCGCCCGCAGCAGGCGAAAGCTGCCGTCGGACTGGAAGTCCTCCACGGTCAGGTACTCGCCCGGCGCAAGGCCCATGCCCGCAAGCCGCGCCATGTTGCTTTCCTGTGCGCTGCGGCTGGCGCTGTACAGGAACAGCTCATACCGCAGGTTGGTCTTGTCGGCGGCCCACGCAGCCTGATCCAGCCCCTCAAGGCCGTTTTTGTTCACCTGCTCGGTCAGCTCGGTGATCAGCTGATACCTCGCCTCCCTGTAGTGGTCGCTGGCGCGGAAGGTCTGAAAGGCCGGCCCGCCCAGCGAGGACCAGAGCCACAGCGTCCGCACCCCGAACTGCACCCCCAGCATCACCATCACCAAAAACACCGCCGCCGAGCAAAGCCCGTATTTTTTCTTCGTTTTCATGGTCATTTGCCCCCTTCCATCTTGTAGCCGTGGCCCCAGACCACCTTCAAATAGCGGGGCTGGCCGGGCACCGCCTCGATCTTCTCCCGCAGATGGCGGATGTGCACCGCCACCGCGCCCTCGCTGCCCAGCGGGGTCTCGTTCCAGACCCGCCGGTAGATCTCTGCCGAGCTGAACACCTGCCCCGGGTGGCTCATCAACAGCTTCAGCAGGTTGTACTCGATGGGGGTCAGGCTCACCGGGTCGCCGTCCACCGTCACCGCCTTGGCGCTGTCATCCAGCTCCACCCCGCCCACGGTCAGCCGCCCCTCGGCCGCGCCCGTCCCCACGTCCGCGCCGCCCAGCCGGGTGTACCGCCGCAGATGGCTGCGCACCCGCGCCTGCACCTCCACCGGGCTGAAGGGCTTGGTGATGTAGTCGTCCGCGCCCACGTCCAGCCCCAGGACCTTGTCCCCGTCCTCGCTCTTGGCGGTGATGAGGATGATGGGCACGTTGCTCACCCGGCGGATGGCGGCGGTGGCGGTCAGGCCGTCCATGCGGGGCATCATCACATCCATCAGCACAAGCTGAATGTCCTCCTTTTCCAGCACGTCCAGCGCCTGCTGACCGTCAAAGGCCTCAAAAATGGTGTGCTGCGCCGCCGACAGGTAGATGTTCAGCGCGTTCACGATGTCACGTTCATCGTCACAGATGAGAATGTTCGCCATGGTGTCCCCCTTCGCCCGCCGGGCGGGCTGTCGCCCCCGGTCTCCCGGGCTTCTGACCTCATTGTACCAGCCGCCCCATTAAGAGAAAAGCCGCAAACCTCTTAAGATTTGTTTAAGCTCTCACGCAAAAAGCCGCCGCGCCGGGGCTTTTCTGCCCACAGCACGGCGGCTGTCCGTTGTTTTTTGATATCAGCCGCAGAGCAGCCCCCGCAGCCGCTCCACCTCCGCGGCCGGTACCGCGCCCCCATCCTGCCGGGCGGCGTCGGTCAGCCACGCGTCCCAGCCCTCGGCGGGCACCTCCAGTGCCAGCAGCTCCCCGTCGGTCATGGCCAGCAGGTCGCTCAGGGTCAGACGCTTCCCATCGGCCTTTTGAGCCGCGGAATTCCTTTGCAGATCGTCCTGCCCTACGCTCCGCATGGCGGCAGACGGCTCGTCCGTCTTTGTGTCCTCACCCGCCCCATCGGGCAGGGCGTACCCCACCGATGCATCGGTCACCGACGCCATCTCCGGCTGGACAAGGGGCGCAGGCTCGCCCTGCCGCGCAGGCAGGGAACTCTGCGGCTCACCGCCGCGCCAGACCGCCACGCACAGCATCAGGCAGGCCGCGGCCGCCAAGCCGCCGGTCAGGGCGCGAAAGGGCACCCTCCGCCCGCGCTTTGCCGGGGCGGGCGGGGTCTCGGCGGCTTCATCGGCCATCGCCGCCAGCCGCCGGCGCAGCGCCTCCGAGGCGTGCAGCCGATCCAGTTCGCTTCGATATTCTTCCATGGGCACCTCACTCGCCTCCTTCCAGCTTTGTGCGCAGGGCCTCCCGGCCGCGGCGCAGCCAGGTCAATACGGTGTTGGGCTTGGTCTGCAGGAGCCGCGCGATCTCCTTGGCGGTATAGCCCTCGTAATAATGCAGGTAAATGGCGTCGCGATAATTCTGCGGAAGCTGCCGCACCAGGGTCAGCACCGGCAGCTCCGGGGTCTGCGCCGGGTCGGGCAGATCCTCCGACAGCTCCACGTCCCGGCGGTGGGCCGCCCTGGCCAGCGTATGGCAGTGGTTGATGGTCACGCGGATGAGCCACGCCTTCAGATGCTCCTCGCTCTCAAAGCCCTTGCCGCTGCGCATCAGCTTTTCAAACACATCCTGCACCACATCCTCGGCATCGTTCAGGCTGGGGGCGTAGTGGGCCGCCAGCCGCAGCACCATGTCGGTGTAGTGCTCGATCGCAAACGCCAGGGGGTCTTCCATCAGGGCAATGCCCGCCATGGCGATCGTCCTCCTTTTATCCTAATACGCGCCGAAGCCCCGCAGGATTGCACCGGCACGAAAATTTCTTTTATAAAGTATAGCACACAGCGCAAGGCGGCGCGAGCGCCCGAAGGCACCCGCGCCGCCCATGGGGGTCTGTGTCCCGCGGCTCACACATGGATGCCGCTCTCGCCCAGATACAGGGCACCGTACTTTTTCACCGTCCAGTCGTCGGCACGGCCGCCCGCGCCGCGGACGCGGTACAGCTTCGCGTCCTCATAGCGGGTCATGGCGCCGGGGCGCTCGGTCACGTCCAGCGTCAGGGCGGTCAGAGGGTGGCCCTCCAGCGCGACCGCCAGCCGCAGCGCCCCCAGAGGGGTAAACATCACATAGCCCGCCAGCAGCACACACAGCACCGCCGCGATCAGTTTGGGCATCCGTCTGGTCTCACGCATCGTTCTTCCCGCCTTTCCTCGCCGTGCGGGGCATCTCAGACACCCCGCGGTCCGTCCTCTTTACCCTTTAGACGAGAGAAGTATGCGGAATATTTCACTTTTGCAAAAATAATTGTAATTTTTTTGTTACCCATCGCCGGGTATCGCCGCCCCGTCCCCGCGGCACACTGTAAACCGTCGAAGGGAGGTGTTTTTATGGAGCAATACTATCGCCTGCCCCGGGATGTGGTGGGGGACGACCCGGAGCTGCTGGCCTTCTGGGACTGTATGCCCGGTGTGGCACAGCTCAATCTGCTGAAGAGCGGCATCACCGTGTCCACCCTCGGGGAGCTGAAGCAGCTCGCCGCCCACTTTGCGCCGGGCAGCGGCGGCACCACCTCATAAGCGCATCGCCCGCGGAGGTCTGACCCCGCGGGCGATGTTTGGTTTCGGCTCATCGGTCGGCAAAGGCCCAGGTCTCGCCGCCGTCCCGGGAGAGGTACTGCAGCAGGCTCACCTGCTGGCCCGCGCCGCTGCCCCGGCGGTACACCCGCACCGGCAGGACGATGGCCTCCCCCATCCGCTGGGGGGACAGCGCCTCCGCCCGCAGCAGGCCGGGCAGCGCCGGCAGCTCAACGGACAGCGGCTGCCAGCTCGCCCCGCCATCCCGGGTCACGCTCACCCGGGGCGCGGTCTGCTCCTCGGCGGTGCTGCACAAAAAGCCCAGCTCCTCCGACACAAACCCGCCGCCGCACAGCCATGCGTCCGGGTCGCCGCCCTGCAATACCGCCCTCAGCGTCCACTCGGCACCGCCATCGGCGGTGAGCCAGAGGAACCGCCGGGCGCGGTCGGTCTCCAGCACCAGCGCGCCGCCCTGCGCCGACCAGAAGCTCACGAACAGCTCCGCCGCCAGCTCGTCCTCCTCCAGCTCCGGGACAGGCAGGGGCAGCGCCGCCCAATGCGCGCCCCGGTCGGCGCTGCGGTACAGCGTGCCCCGCGGCTCCTCCCCCAAGGGCAGGCCCAGCAGCCCCACAAACACGGTCTACCCCTCCACCGCCCCATGGGGGACCGCCAACACCCCGGCGGGCG
>JBGVKB010000048.1:0-4418 GCA_045118955.1 Oscillospiraceae bacterium
CAGGGCGTCGAGGACTTCCACGGCGACATGGACTTCAAGGTGGGCGGCACCCGCCGCGGCATCACCGCCATCCAGATGGACATCAAGATCGACGGTCTGACCTACGAGATCATCGAGGAGGCCTTCGAGAAGTGCCGCAAGGGCCGTCTGTGGATCCTGGACGAGATCATCAAGCCCGTCATCGCCGAGCCTCGCGCCGAGCTGAGCAAGTACGCCCCCAAGATGTTCAGCATGACCATCCCCGTTGACAAGATCAAGGACGTGATCGGCAAGGGCGGCAAGGTCATTCAGGAGATCTGCGCCAACTGCAACTGCAAGATCGACGTGGAGGAGGACGGCCATGTGTTCGTCTCCGCCATCGACGCCGACGACGCCCAGCGCGCCATCCACACCATCAAGACCATCGTGGAGGATCCCGAGGTGGGCGCCATCTACAAGGGCCGCGTGACCCGTCTGATGAACTTCGGCGCCTTCGTTGAGATCGCCCCCGGCAAGGAGGGTCTGGTCCACATCAGCAAGCTGGACACCAAGCGCGTGGAGCGCGTGGAGGACGTGGTCGCCGTGGGCGATGAGCTGATCGTCATGGTCACCGACATCGACCAGCAGGGCCGCATCAACCTGTCCCGCAAGGACGCTCTGGCCGCCATCGCCGCCAAGAAGAAGGCCATGCAGCAGCAGGGCTGAGCCTGACGGCACCCCCGCATAACCCATAAACGCCATCGACCGGTCTGCCCCATGGGGGCGGGCCGGTCGTTTTGCGTTTTACGGCCGCTGTGCGGTTGCTATTTGGCCGTTAAAATGCTATAATGGACGATGAAAAATACCGCCCATTTTTGGGCATCCGGAGGGTTCCAATGGCACGCATCAGCGCAGGCATCGTGAATTACGGGGGCTACGACGAGGTGGTTCGCGCCGTGCAGTCGGTCTTTGCCCACACCAGCCAGCCGCTGGACCTCTATCTCATCGACAACGCCAGCCCCGACGGCTCCGGCAAGCAGCTCGCCGAGACCGCCTTCGACCGGCCGGTGGAGGTGCTCTGCCTGCCCGAGAACCTGGGCTTCGGCAAGGGGCACAACGCTGTCCTCGACCGGCTCACCAGCGAGTACCACTTCGTGCTGAACCCGGACGTCTACATCGAGGAGGACACGCTGGTGCAGCTCTGCGGCTGGATGGACGAGCACCCCGACGTGGTGATGGCCACCCCCCAGCTCTACTTCCCGGAGGGCGGCATCCAGCACCTGCCCCGGCGCATCCCCAACGTGCTGAGCCTTGTGGCGCGGCAGGTGCCGGGGCTGGGCTTCCTGCAGGGCTTCGACCGGCACTACACCATGCAGGACGAGGATCTGACTCAGGTACAGGACATCCAGTTCTGCACCGGCAGCTTCTTTGTCATGCGCACCGAGACCCTGCGGGCCATCGGCGGCTTCGACCCGGACTACTTCATGTATGTGGAGGACGCCGACATCACCCGCCGCGCCCTGCAAAAGGGCCGGGTGTGTCTGGTGCCCCAGTTCCGGGCGGTGCACGCGTGGCACCGCGACCCCGCCAAGCGGCCGGACGCCTTCATGCGGCAGCTCAAGAGCATGATGCTCTACTTCCGCAAGTGGGGCTTCCGCCTGTGGTAAGGCGGCTTTGATCCTGTATACAGCGGCGCGGCTCCGCTTTGTGTCAAGCTGCAACGGCAACCAAAAACGCAAAGGCGGTGCCCCGCGCCCGCCGAAAGGAGCACAGAGAGTATGAAAGGCATCATTCTGGCCGGCGGTGCCGGCACCCGCCTGTACCCGCTGACCATGGTCACCTCGAAGCAGCTGCTTCCGGTGTACGACAAGCCCATGATCTACTACCCCCTGTCCACCCTGATGCTGGCGGGCATCAAGGACATCCTCATCATCTCCACCCCGGAGGACACCCCCCGCTTTGAGAACCTGCTGGGGGACGGCAGCCAGTTCGGCGTGAACTTCTCCTACAAGGTGCAGCCCAGCCCGGACGGTCTGGCGCAGGCCTTCCTGCTGGGTGAGGAGTTCATCGGCGACGACTGCTGCGCCATGGTGCTGGGCGACAACATCTTCTACGGCAACGGCTTCTCCCGCATCCTGAAGGCCGCCGCCGCCAACGCGGAGAAGAACGGCCGCGCCACTGTGTTCGGCTACTATGTGGTGGACCCCGAGCGCTTCGGCGTGGTGGAGTTCGACGACAGCGGCCGGGTCATCAGCGTGGAGGAAAAGCCCAAGGAGCCGAAGTCCAACTACGCCATCACCGGCCTGTACTTCTACGACAAGCGGGTGGTGGAGCGCGCCAAGCAGGTCAAGCCCAGCGCCCGCGGCGAGCTGGAGATCACCACCCTGAACGCCATGTATCTGGAGCAGGGCGAGCTGGACGTGCAGCTTCTGGGCCGCGGCTTTGCCTGGCTGGACACCGGCACCATGGACAGTCTGGTGGACGCCGCCGACTTCGTGCGCATGGTGGAGAAGCGGCAGGGCATCAAGATCTCCGCCCCGGAGGAGATCGCCTACAAGAACGGCTGGATCACCCGCGAGAAGCTGCTGGAGAGCGCCGCCCGCTACGGCAAAAGCCCCTACGGCGAGCACCTGAAGCAGGTGGCCGACAACAAGGTTCGCTACTGAGCCGCACACCCTGAGACCATCCGCCCGGGGCACCCCCCGCGGCGCAGAGCTGGATAAGGAGCGAAGCATATGAAGATCCTCATCACCGGCTGCAACGGTCAGCTCGGCACCGAGCTGCAGAAGCAGCTCAAGGCCGGCTGCTCCGAGATCGGCCCCATCCCCGAAAAGCTGCGCACCGCCACCGTCATCCCCACCGACCTGGCCGAGCTGGACATCACCAGCCGGGACGAGGTGGTGGCCTTTGTGCGGCGGCTGCAGCCGGACGTCATCATCAACTGCTCGGCCTACACCAACGTGGACGGCTGCGAGACCGACACCGACGCCGCCTTCAAGGCCAACGCCCTTGGCCCCCGCAATCTGGCCATGGCCGCCGAGAAGGTGGGCGCCCGCCTGATCCATGTGTCCACCGACTATGTGTTCAGCGGCGCGGACAACGGCGGCATCCCGCTGGACGAGACCTATCCCACCGGCCCGGTGAGCGCCTACGGGCGCACCAAGCTGCTGGGCGAGCAATATGTGCGGCAGTTCTGCCGCCGCAGCTTCATCGTGCGCACCGCGTGGCTGTACAGCTACACCGGCAAGAACTTTGTGTTCACCATGATGAACGCGGGCAAAAAATTCGGCAAGCTGACCGTGGTCAACGACCAGCGGGGCAACCCCACCAACGCGGTGGATCTGGCCCACCACCTGCTGAAGCTGGCGGTGAGCCATGAGTACGGCGTGTACCACTGCACCGGCGAGGGCGTGTGCAGTTGGTATGACTTCGCCTGCGAGATCATCCGCCTGTCCGGTACCCCGGCCACGGTGGACCCCTGCACCAGCGCCGAGTACGCCGCCAAGAACCCCGCCGCCGCCAGCCGCCCCGCCTGGAGCGCGCTGGAGAACCGGATGCTGGCCTGTACCGTGGGCAACGAGATGCGCCCCTGGCAGGAGGCTCTGGCCGAATTCTTCAAACACTACACCCCGGAGGGATAACCACACTATGAAAACCTATCTGATCACCGGCTGCGCCGGCTTCATCGGTTCCAACTTCGTGTATTATATGCTGGACAAGTACCCCGAGATCCGGCTGGTGAATCTGGACAAGCTCACCTACGCGGGCAATCTGGAGAACCTGAAGGACTGCGAGGGCGACCCCCGCCACATCTTTGTGCAGGGCGACATCTGCGACAAGGAGCTGGTCACCGGCCTGTTTGAGCAGTACGACTTTGACTACGTCATCAACTTCGCCGCCGAGAGCCACGTGGACCGCAGCATCTCCAACCCGGAGATCTTCGTTCAGAGCAACGTGATGGGCACCGTGAACCTGCTGCAGTGTGCCAAGAACGCCTGGTACGACCCCGCCTCCAAGACCTGGAAGGAGGGCAAGAAGTACGTGCAGGTGTCCACCGACGAGGTGTACGGCGCGCTGGGCGAGACCGGCTACTTTATGGAGACCACCCCCCTCAGCCCCCACAGCCCCTACTCCAGCTCCAAGGCCAGCGCCGACCTGTTCGTCATGGCCTACCACGACACCTACGGGATGCCCATCAACATCACCCGCTGCTCCAACAACTACGGCCCCTACCAGTTCCCCGAGAAGCTGATCCCCCTGATGATCAACAACGTGAAGCAGCATAAGAGCCTGCCCGTCTACGGCGACGGTATGCAGGTGCGCGACTGGCTGTTCGTGGCGGATCACTGCAAGGCCATCGACATGGTGACCAACGGCGGCCGCGTCGGCGAGGTGTACAACGTGGGCGGCCACAACGAGCGCCCCAACATCTTCATCGTCAAGACCATCATCGCCCAGCT
>JBGVKB010000049.1:0-5683 GCA_045118955.1 Oscillospiraceae bacterium
GATGTGGCGGAATTGGCAGACGCGCTAGATTCAGGTTCTAGTGACAGCAATGTCATATGGGTTCAAGTCCCTTCATCCGCACCAAAGGAGCACTGCAAAAGCAGTGCTCTTTTTTGTTTTGTGTGCAGCGGACGGGCAATTGTTAATTTTTCTGTACAAATCTGTCACCCTGCGGGGTTTTGTTGTATAATGGTCTCAGTTATACGCCCCTCATCGATGCGGGAAAGGACGGTACGGTATGGATTGGACACTGCTGGGCATTGAGCCTGTGAAGGATAAAACGGCCATCACCGCGGCCTATCGGGCGCGGCTGGTTCAGGTGAACCCCGAGGACAAACCCGAGGAGTTCAAGGCGCTGCGCGCTGCCTACGAGGAAGCACTGCGTCTGGCAGACGCCCCCGACGAGGCCCCCGCGCGGGACGAAAGCCCGGTGGGGCTGTGGATGGAGAAGGTGCGCGCCCTGTACGGGGACTTTGCTGCCCGCATCCGGCCGGACAACTGGCGGGCGCTGCTGAGCGACGAGGTGTGCGTGGCGCTGGACAAGCGCCCGCAGGCGGAAGAGGCGCTCCTGCGCTTTTTGATGGAAAACTACTTTGTGCCGCAGGAGGTGTGGCAGGCCTTTGACGAGGCGTTCCGGCTGACTGAGCGGCGGGAGGAGCTGTACGAGAACTACCCCCGCGATTTTGTGGATCACGCGGTGATGAACGGCATCCGCTACGCAGCCTCGCTGCCCTATGAGTGCTTCCGCCCCGGCACGAACGCGGGTGCCTGCGACGATTACCGCCGCCTGTACTACCGCGCCAACCAGACCGCCCCGGCGGAGATGGGGCCGATCCTGGAGCAGATGGACGCCCTGCCCGAGCGGCACCCCTACGGCGATGCACTGCGCTGCCGCCTGCTCTGGGAGCAGGGGGAGCAGGAGCAAGCCCGGGCGGGCTACCGGGCGCTGGCCGAGGCCTACCCCGACGACAACACGCTGGTGATGGGCTGGGCCGCTGTGTGCCTTCAGGATGAGAAGCTGGAGGAAGCGGAGCGGCTGTTCCGCCATGTGCTGGAGCTGACCCCCGACCACAACGCCGCCAAGCGGAACCTGGCGGATTGCCTTGCGGGACAGGGGCGGTTCACCGAGGCCAAGGAGCTGATCTACGACCTGATGCGGGCGGCGGGCGGCGACCAGATGCGGCTGCACCAGTTGAACGAGGTGCTCCGTGGCTGGAACGAGACCCTCATCCAACAGCGGGAGGAGATCCTTGCCCTGCACCCCGAGGACACCGAAAACGCGCTGGAGCTGGGCTGGTGCTACCTGCAGAACGACCGCATGGACGACGCGCTGCGGGCGGCGCAGGCGGCCGACCCGAACTATGAGGATCAGTACGCCTACCACAACCTGCACGGCAAGATGCGCTACGGGCGGAACGAGTTCGAGCTGGCGCTGGAGCACCTGCGGACGCTGGAGCGCGTCATCCGGGCGATGGAGCCGGACGGCACCGAAAAGACCGCCAAGCGGCTGCGCCGTCTGCCCGAGGTGCTGCAGATGCAGGGAAGCTGTCTGATGCAGCTCAAGCCCAAGCAGGAGCAGGCCGCCCGCGCCAAGTACGAGCAGGCGCTGGAGCTGGCCCCCGACAACGCCGAGCTGCTCACCTACACCGGCCGTCTGCTGTGCGCTCTGCGGGACTACGAGCGGGCCGCCGAGGTTCTGAAAAAGCTGACCCGGGTGATGCCCGGCAGCTACCACGGCTACCTGCTGCTGGCCCAGTGCCTGTACGAGCTGCGCCGCGACCGGGATGCCTTCGACGCCGTCAATCAGGCGCTGGATCTGGAGGGCGGCGATCTGGGCGTGTATGTGCTGAAGATGCGCATCCTCATCCGCAACCGGGTGTGGCAGGAGGTGCACAGCATTCTGGACTTCCTGAAGGCGCACAATGTGGGCGAGGAGGCTCCGGTGGTCTGGTGCGAGGCGCTGACCATCGAGCTGGAGCAGAAGGACGAAACGCTGGCTCTTGCCAAATACAAGGAGCTGGCCGAGCGGGTGGAGAACGGCGAAAGCCTGCCCTGGGCCGCCGAGCTGTACTACCGCATCACCGAGCTGACCGGCAAGCAGCTGGACGCCCGCAAGCCCGAGGACCGCGCCGAGCTGCTGGCCATTCTGGAAAAGGGCCTGACCCACGACCCGGAGGACATGGACTGTCTGGACTACAAGGCGTGGCTGCTGAAGCGGGATGAGCGCATCGACGAGGCGCTGGCGATCTACCTGAAGCTGGAGGCTCTGCCCCGCCACTACCTGACGGTGGAGCAGAATCTGGCGGAGATCTATTACAAGGACCTCTACAAAAACGCGGACAAGGCGCTGCACTACTACCGAATGATGCAGGAGCGCAGCGAGCACCCGGACAACCATTTCTACATCGGCACCTGCCTGCGGTATCTGGGCGAGTACGAGACCGCCGCGCAGAGCTTCCTGCGGGAGCAGGAGCTTGCCCCGGACGATGTGGACGGCTTCAACGGCCTCGCCTATGTATACGAGGCGCTGGGCCGCAATGAGGAAGCGCTGGAGCAGGTGGAGAAGGCCATTGCACTGGTGGCCGACCGGGATCGGGATTACACCTGGCTGTACAACCACAAGGTGCAGGTGCTGCGCCGTCTGGGACGCCCGCAGGAGGCCATCGAGACCACCACGCTGGCCATCGAGAAATACCAGTACGCCTACGGCTACGAGCAGCGGTTCGAGATCTGCTGCCAGTTCGGCCTGTGGGAACAGGCGAAGCTCATGCTGGACGCGTGGAAAAAGAGCAAGGTGCGGGCAAACGCCTGCGCGGCGGCAGCCATCCGGCTGGATCTGTACACCGGCCGCATGACCAAGGCGCGCCTGGCGCTGGCTGCCGGCAAGAGCAAGCTGAACAAGGGCGATCTGGAGAGCCTGCAGCTTCAGATCGCCGAGCTGGACGCGGACTTCGCCAAGCCTGTGGAGATCTGGATCGACCGCAGCAAGGGGAACCGCGATCGCACCAACGTGCTGATGAATCTGGCCGAAGCCAAGCTGTGGGCGGGCGACAAGGCCGAGAGCGTGCGGCTTGCGGAGGAGGCCGTCGCCCTGCTGGAGGACAAGCTGGGCGGCTGCCTGAACAATGAGGCGCTGTACCGCAGCCGCCTTGCCATGGTGCTGGCGCTGGCCGGCCGGCAGGAGGAGGCCCGCGCCCAGCTTGCCCGGGTGCGCGCGCTGCCCCTGTGCGAGAGCTGCGACTACGGCGCCTGCAAGGACGCGGACATTTTTGAGGCCACCATGGAGGATGTCTGGGGCAACACCGACCGGGCGCTGGAGCTGTTCCGCGCCGGCATGGCCAACTGGCCGGATGAGCTGGATTTCGCCACCGGTGTGGCCCGCATCAACAAGAGAAAGGGAAAATGACACTATGATGATCGGCATCGATCTGGGGACGACCAACAGCCTTGCCGCCTGCTTTAAGGACGGCAAGGCGACCATCATCCCCAACCGGCTGGGCAGTCGGCTGACCCCCTCGGTGGTCAGCGTGGACCCGGCGGGGGAGGGCACCGTCTATGTGGGCGAGACCGCCCGGGAGCGGGGCATGACCCGCCCGCTGGAGACCGCGAGTGTGTTCAAGCGCAGCATGGGCACCGACCGGGAATATCTGCTGGGCGGCCGGCGGTTCAGCGCGGAGGAGCTGTCCGGTCTGGTGCTGCGCAGTCTGAAGGAGGACGCGGAGGTCTATCTGGGTGAGGAGGTCACCGAGGCCATCATCAGCGTGCCCGCCTATTTCAACGACCTGCAGCGCAAGGCCACCAAGCTGGCGGGCGAGCTGGCGGGGCTGAAGGTGAGCCGCATCATCAACGAGCCGACCGCCGCCGCCATCGCCTACGGCATGGCGGGCAGCGAGGACGCCCGGTATCTGGTGTTCGATCTGGGCGGCGGCACCTTCGATGTGTCCATTCTGGAAAAGTTCGGCCCGGTCATCGAGGTACACGCCATCGCGGGCGACAACTTCATCGGCGGCGAGGACTTCACCCAGCTTTTGGCGACCATGTACCTGCAGCGGGCGGCGGTGGCCCCCGAGTCGCTGGATCTGCTCACCATGAGCCGGGTGCGCAAGGAGGCCGAGCGCTGCAAGTGTGAGTTCTCCCGCAGCAGTGAGGTGACCATGAGCTGCACCCTCGACGGACAGCCCTTTGAGATGACCGTCACGCTGGCTGAGTATGAGAAGGCCTGCGCCCCTCTGCTGGAGAAGCTGCGCCGCCCCATCGAGCGCAGTCTGCAGGATGCGGGGGTGAGTCTGGACGAGATCGACCAGATCGTGCTGGTGGGCGGTGCCACCCGTCTGCCGGTGGTGCGCCAGTTTGTGGCGCGGCTGTTCGGGCGCATCCCCGGCACCATGGTGGACCCGGACGAGGCGGTGGCCATCGGCGCGGCGCTGCAGTGCGGCATGAAGGCCCGGGACAAGGAGATCCGCGAGGTGGTGCTCACCGACGTGTGCCCCTTTACGCTGGGCACCGAGGTGATGGTGGACAACGGCCTGTTTGAAGAGGGCGGCCACTACCTGCCCATCATCGAGCGGAACACGGTCATCCCGGTGAGCCGCACCCAGACGGTGTACACCGCACGGGACGACCAGACCCGGGTGAACGTGAAGGTGCTGCAGGGCGAGAGCCGCATGGCTTACAACAACCTGCTGCTGGGCGAGGTGTCCGTGCCGGTGCCTGCCGGCCCCAAGGGCAAGGAGTCGGTGGACATCACCTACACCTACGATGTGAACTCCCTGCTGGAGGTGGAGATCCGGGTGAACTCCACCGGTGTGACCCGCAAGGTCATCATCCAGAACGAGCAGAACCGCATCAGCGAGGAGGAAGCCGCCGCCCGCATGGAGAAGCTGCAGTACCTGAAGCAGAACCCCCGCCACGAGGAGGCCAACAAGCTGCTCATCCTGCGCAGCGAACGCCTGTACGAGCGGTTCAGCGGCGAGACCCGCATGGTCATCGACCGGGCGGTGATGGAGTTTGAGCGGGTGCTGGCCAAGCAGGATCGCACCGAGATCGAGCGTGCCCGCAAAAAGCTGGCAAAGCTGCTGGACGAGATCGAGTTCGACACCCGGCGGTGAATCAAAACAGAGAGCATAGAGGGCGGACCCCCGGCGGGGTCTGCCCTTTGCTGCTTCATGCGGAAGGGAATTTCTGTAAAATCACCCGTTTTCAGTGAAAATTATGCGAATTATGAAATAAAGCCGCGCACCAATGCGTATGATGGAAGGAGAACGGATTTTTACGGAAAGGAGGGCGGAGGATGCTGAAAAAGCTTTGCTTTGCGCTGGCGCTGCTGCTGCTGACCACCGGCTGCAGCGGGCTGGGGCTGTGGCTCGCGGTGGCGGGCACGCTGCGGGAGCGGCAGCCGGCCCCTCCGCCCGCCCAGACGGTGCAGGCGGAGGCCATGCCGGATGCCCCCGCCCAGCCGCCGGCATCGCTGTGGGATCCCGCGTCCCTCGCCCTGAGCGCCCGGGAGGGGCGGTACCGGCTGAACGACCCCTTCGGCAGCGGAGAGGAGCTGCCCTTGCCCGCCGAGGTGACCGAGGCCGCCCGGGAGGTGGCTGTGACCGACCTGGCGGTGGAGGGGGAGAACCTGTATGTGGCGCTGCTGCGCCTGCCCTTTGGGGAGGAGCCGCAGGGGACGCTGTACCGC
>JBGVKB010000050.1:0-7826 GCA_045118955.1 Oscillospiraceae bacterium
GTATTGCACGAAGAACGGAGGAAAAAGCATGGAATCGAACAAGCGTCCCGAAAGCATGGAACGGATTACCACCCCGGCCCTGGCCGATGCGTTTATCAAAGAGCAGGTAGCCGCCATTCGCCGGCAGGTTGGAGATAAGAAAGTGCTGCTGGCCCTGTCCGGAGGGGTAGACAGCTCCGTTGTCGCCGCGTTGCTGATCCGCGCTATCGGGCAGCAGCTTGTGGCCGTTCATGTCAACCACGGTCTCCTGCGGAAGGGAGAGCCGGAGCAGGTGATCGAGGTGTTCCGCAATCAGATGCACGCCAATCTGATCTATGTGGACGCCGTGGATCGTTTCCTGGATAAACTCGCCGGCGTTTCCGCCCCGGAACAGAAGCGGAAGATCATCGGCGCGGAATTCATCCGCGTTTTCGAGGAAGAAGCCCGAAAGCAGGACGGGATCCGTTTCCTGGCTCAGGGAACCATCTATCCGGATATCCTCGAAAGCGGTCCCGTCAAGGCCCATCACAATGTGGGCGGGCTGCCGGAGGATCTGGATTTTGAGCTGGTCGAGCCTCTGAAGTTCCTCTTTAAAGATGAAGTGCGTGTGGTCGGCGTGGCCCTGGGGCTGCCTGAAGGCATGGTTTATCGTCAGCCCTTCCCCGGTCCCGGCCTTGCAATCCGTCTCATCGGGGATATTACGAAGGAGAAAGCCGATACCCTGCGGAACGCTCATTTTATTTTCCGGGATGAGATCGCCAAAGACGCACAGGATAAATGCCTGAGCCAGTATTTTGCTGTCCTGACCAATACCCGCAGCGTTGGTGTTATGGGCGACGGCAGAACCTACGATTATACGCTAGCGCTCCGTGCCGTTACCACCGATGACTTCATGACTGCAGACTGGGCGCGTATTCCCTATGAGGTGCTGGACCGCATCTCTGTGCGTATTGTCAATGAGGTACGGGGTATCAACCGCATCGTTTACGATATTACGAGCAAACCCCCGGCCACGGTGGAGTGGGAGTAACAGAGCGATGGCGGCTATATTCTGCGCTGCTGAAATCAATAAGAGGGTGCCTCAGAAACACGTCTGAAGCACCCTCATTTTTTGAATTGGCAATTACACCTGATTCCGTTTCGTGACATATTCAACATCACTCATTCCGCCTGATAAATACTTCGCCTTCCGTTCCTGAATATACACCACCCGACGGTGCCATTTCTCCCCGCTGAGTGTCTCCCCCAGCTTTCTGCTTTTCAGTCAGCCATACGCTCTTGTGTATTCACGATGGGCAAAATCCTTGCCGTTCTTCTGTTTCTCTTTTCTGTGGGCAAACATGTGGTCTAGGGATGTCCAATAGAAATAGCTATACAGGTAAAAGGGACCGGAGCCTCTTCCGCTTTACGCCGGACAAAAACCGCGGTATAATATAAAGCACGCAAAAATCGACACAGTCTGTCAGGAAAGGATGTCCGCCATGTGGTTCCTGTTCGCGTTGCTGTCGGCTCTGTTCGCCGCGCTCACCTCCATCTTCGCAAAGCTTGGCCTGAACGGGGTGGACTCCCACCTTGCCACCGCCCTGCGCACGGTGGTGGTGCTGCTGTTCGCATGGGGGATGGTGTTCCTCACCGGCGGGCAGGGCGGCCTCGCCGCCATCAGCCGCAAAAGCTGGCTGTTTCTCATTCTGTCCGGCCTTGCCACCGGCGTGAGCTGGCTGTGCTACTACCGGGCGCTGCAGCTTGGCACAGTGAGCCGTGTGGCCGCCGTGGACAAGCTGAGCGTACTCATCACCATGGCGCTGGCCTTTGTGTTCCTGCACGAGAGCTTCACCGCAAAGAGCCTTTTGGGCTGCGCCCTCATCGGTATGGGCACCCTGCTGATGGTGCTGTGACCCCATTCTGTCAAACAAGGAGAATCCCATTTTGAACGAACGCAAGACCTCGGCCCTCTGGGCCTTTTGCAAAAAAGAACCGGTGCTGGTCATCTCCGCAGTGTGCGCCGGGCTGTCCATGCTGCTGGTGCCGCCCTCGGCGGCGTATCTGGGCTACATCGACTGGAAGGTGCTGGCCCTCTTGTTCTGCCTGATGTCGGTGGTGGCAGGGGTGCAGGAGTGCGGCCTGTTCGACCGGCTGGGTCAGCAGCTCCTGAGCCGCTGCACCGGGATGCGCCCCCTGCGGCTGGTGCTGGTGCTGCTGCCCTTCTTCACCGGGATGCTCATCACCAACGACGTGGCACTCATCACCTTCGTACCCTTTGCCATCTCGGTGCTGGGGCTGGTGGGCCGGCTGGACGAGTGCGTCTACATCGTGGTACTGCAGACGGTGGCCGCCAATCTGGGCAGCATGGCCACCCCGGTGGGCAACCCCCAGAGCCTGTTCCTCTACAACTATTACGAGCTGACCGCCGGCGAGTTCTTCGCGCTGATGCTGCCGCCGGCCGCGCTGAGCCTCGCCGGGCTGGCCGCCGCCGCACTGGCGGGCAGGAACCGCCCCATCGCGGTGGAATTCGAGCAGAATGCGGAGCTGAAGAACCCCCGCCTGCTGTGGCTGTTCGCCGCGCTGTTCCTTGTGTGTATGCTCTGTGTGCTGCATCTGGTGGACTACCGCCTGATGCTGGCGGTGGTGCTGGCGGCGCTGCTGGTGTTTGACCGCCCCCTGATCGCCCGGGTGGACTACAGCCTGCTGCTGACCTTCGTGTGCTTCTTTGTGTTTTCGGGCAATCTGGGCGGCATGGAGGCGGTGCGCGGCCTGCTCACCGGCCTGCTGGAGCGCAGCACCCTGCTCACCTCCATCCTCGCCAGTCAGGTGGTGAGCAACGTGCCCGCGGCGGTGCTGCTGGCGGGCTTCACCACCGACGCCCGGGGGATGCTGCTGGGCACCAACGTGGGCGGTCTTGGCACCATCATCGCCTCGCTGGCCAGCCTGATCTCCTTCAAATACTACCTGCGCAGCCCCGGCGCCAACGCCGGGCGGTACATGGCGGTGTTCACCGCCGTGAATCTGGTGGGGCTGGTCGTTCTGACCGGGTTCTGCCTGCTGTGACGCCAAACGCAATCAGGGCCGCGCTCCCACACCGGGGGCGCGGCCCTTTTTTGTATGTCACGCTCCGCCGCCCTTGCGGTACTGCAGCGGAGTCATGCCGAAGCTGTCCCGGAACACCTCAATGAAGTAGCTGGTGCTGCAAAAGCCCACCTCGTAGGCGATCCGGCTCACCGGCAGGTCGGTCTCCCGCAGCAGCGTTCTGCCCCGTGCCAGCCGGCAGTGCTTCAAATAGGTGAAGATGGTCTCCCCGGTCACCCGCTTGAACATCCGGCAGCACTCCGCCGGGCTGAAGGACACCGCCCGGGCGATGTCCTCCACCGTCAGCCGCTCGCCGTAATGCTGTCCGATGTAGGTCAGCATCCCCTGCACCGCCGCGTTGCTCTCGTAGCGGGCGCGGGGGCGGCCCTCCTGCGCGGGGCGGTTGCGCAGCAGGGACAGCCACATCCGGCTCAGCACCGCGCAGGCCTCCAGCTCGTAGCCGAAGGCGTCCGCCTCGCTCAGCTCGTAGACCGCCTGTACCCCCGCCAGCACCTCTGCCTGCCAGGGCACCTCCGGGCGCAGGGCAAGGTCGGCCAGCGCCGGGTCCCGCAGGTAGGGCTGCAGGTACTTCTCCTCCATGCGGCTGCCCGCAAAGCCCGCCAGCAGCTTGGGGGCCACGTCCAGACAGATGTAGGCGCTGTCCGGGTCGCCCTCGGGGCGGGTCATGTGCAGGTAGCCGCTGTTGATGAACACCCCCTCGCCCTCTCGCAGAAGATACTGCTTCTCGTTCACAAAAACGCGCACCGCGCCCCGGGTCACCCGGCAGAACTGCATCTCCTCGTGCCAGTGCCAGTTGATGTAGCCCAGCACGTTGCCGCTCATCACCGAGTGGTACACCGCCAGCGGGAAGCCCGGCGCGCCGTGAAGGGTGGTCTCCCTGCGGTTTTGGTCAATGGGGATGCTCCGAAGCTGCATTTTCGCACGACACCTCAATCCTGTTATATTTACTCTCTCTATTTTTATATCTTAATTGCGCAAAAGTCAATAAAATAGTATTTAGAAAGTAATTCCATAAACATTGAAGAAAAGGAGGCCCCCACCATGGCCAACCCCGCCTACGCCCCTCTCCCGGACCTGTGCCCGGCCATCGAGGCGATGCAGCCCGCCATTCTGGAGCGGTATCACGCTCTGCACCGGATCCCGGAGGTGGGTCTTTCCCTGCCCAGGACGGTGGCCTACGTCACCGCCCAGCTGGACGCCCTGTCCATCCCCTACGAGGTTCTGCCCGAGGCCAGCGGCATCGTGGCCACGCTGGGCAGCGGCAGCGGCCCGGTCATCGGCATCCGCGCCGACATGGACGCGCTGGCCGTGAAGGAGGACAGCGGCCTGCCCTTTGCCGCCGAGGGCTGCGACGCCATGCACGCCTGCGGCCACGACGCCCACACCGCCATGCTGCTCACCGCCGCCGAGTACCTCAAGCCCATGGAGGACAAGCTGCCCGGCAAGCTGGTGCTGCTGTTCCAGACCGCCGAGGAGCCGCTGAAGGGCGCTCTGCACATGATCGAGCAGGGCGTGCTGGAGCGCTATCCGCTGGACTTTCTGCTGGCGCTGCACGCGGGCAGCTTCTGCGGGCCGGCCTTCGCGTCCGGCGACATCGTGCTGTCCCGCAAGCTGACCTTCTTCTCCAGCGACTCCATCCGCATCACGGTGCGGGGCAAGGGCGGCCACGCCGCCTCGCCCCACAACAGTGTGGATCCCATCCTCACCGCCGCCCACATCCTCGAGGCGCTGCAGCAGGTGGCCGCCCGGGAGGTGTCCCCCCACATCCCCAAGGTCATCAGCATCACCCACCTGCACGCCGGCGCGCCCACCTACAACGTCATCCCGGACGAGGCGCTGCTGATGGGCGGCATCCGCACCACCGACCCCGAGACCCGCGCCTTCCTTGTGAAGCGCGCCGAGGAGGTGTGCCGCCAGACCGCCGCCGCCATGCGCGCCAATGTGGACTTCGAGATCGTGGAGGGCTGCCCCGCCCTCGCCAACGACCCCGTTGTAGCCGACCGGGTGTTTGACTCGGTGTCGGAGCTGTTCCCCGGGCGCGTCCACTGGATGCCCGAGGCCAACACCTGCAGCGAGGACTGCTCCTACTTCTTCGAGCGGGTGCCCGGCTGCTACCTGTTCCTGGCCAGCATGGGGCTGCACCCCGATGACGGCCAGCTCTACCCCCACCACAACGCCCGCTTCCGTCTGGACGAGACCGTTCTGTGGCGGGGCGCGGCCGCCATCATCCGATCCGCGTGGGATCTGATGCACGAAGCCTGAACCGACCACCCCAACCAAGGAGGAATCATTATGAGCAACTTTGACCTGACCCCCGCCTTTGCCGAGGAGCTGATCGCCTTTTACCGCGAGGGCATCCGCACCCGCAGCTACTCCGACGAGGAGGGCACCTACGCCGAGCTGATCGTGGCCGAGATGAAGCGGCTGGGCTTCGACGAGGCCTACATCGACCCCGCCGGCAACGTGGTGGGCAAGGTGGGCAGCGGCCCCAAGATCATTCACTTCGATTCCCACATGGACACCGTGCAGGTGAACGACGCGGAGGAGTGGGTCGCGCCCCCCTTCAGCGCCGATCTGGTGGACGGCTACGTGTATGGCCGCGGCTCGGTGGACATGAAAAGCGGCCTGAGCGCCTCGGTCTACGCCGCCGCGCTGGCCAAAAAGAACGGCCTGCTGGAGGGCAAGACCGTCTACGTCACCGGCAGCGTGTGTGAGGAGTACTGCGACGGCGTGTGCCTGCAGCACTTCTACAAGGACGCGCAGGTGAAGCCGGACTTCTGCGTCATCTGCGAGCCTTCCGACAACCTGATCACCCTCGGCCACACCGGCAAGGTGCAGGCCCGCATCAAGACCCACGGCGTGTCCGCCCACGGCTCCGCCCCGGACAAGGGCATCAACGCCGTGTACGAGATGGCCGAGATCATCCAGCGGGTGGAAGCCCTGAACAAGAAGCTGGGTGAGGTGGAGGGTCAGGGCACCATCGCGCTGACCCACATCTCCTGCATCACCGCCAGCCTGAACGCCGTGCCCAACGAGTGCGAGATCTACCTGGATCGCCGCCTGCGTCTGGGCGAGAGCGTGGAGAAGGTGAAGGCCGAGCTGGACGCCCTCATCGCCGGCAAGCGCGCCACCTGGGAGCCGGGCACCCTGCGCCACACCAGCTGGAAGGGCGTGGAGCTGGTGTATGAGCCGGCCCACGACCCCTGGAAGATCGCCGACGACGCGCCCCTGAAGCTGACCTGCGATCAGGCCTATGCGGATGTGTTCGGCGCGGCGCCCGCGAAGTATGATTTCTGGGACTTCGGCACCAACGCGGTGGTGCCCGTGGGCATGGGTGTGCCCACCATCGGCTTCGGCCCCGGCGAGTACAAGCTGGCCCATATGCGGGACGAGCGCTGCGACCCCGAGAAGGTCAAGGACGCCTGCCGCTTCTACACCCGCCTCATCGACCTGCTGTAAGGCAAAAACAAACGACCCAACGTAAGGAGGTCATTTCATATGATCGATCTCAGCATTGACCGTCAGGGCCTTGAGCGCAACCTGAAAAAGGCCCGCGAGAACGGCATTCTCATCCCCACCATCGCCCAGATGCAGCACCCCGAGACCATTCCCGGGCAGGTACAGGCCCGGCTGAAGAACATCGGCCTGTGGGACGTGGACCCGCTGAACCTGTTCCGCATCACCTGGAAGAACGAGGCCAAGGAGTTCGGCGGGCTGTATCGGGCGACCCCCAACTATGTGGAGCTGCCCAGTGAGCTGACCGGCGTGCCCTGCCGGATCGTGGCCATGGTGGGCAAATGGTTCCCCACCGGCTGCCACAAGGTGGGCGCGTCCTTCGGCTGCCTCGCGCCCCGTCTGGTCACCGGCCAGTTTGACGTGGAGCGCCACAAGGCGGTCTGGCCCTCCACCGGCAACTACTGCCGCGGCGGCGCGTTCAACTCCAAGCTGCTGGGCGCGCAGGGCGTGGCCATCCTGCCCGCCGAGATGAGCCGCGAGCGCTTTGACTGGCTGCACTCCATCGGGGCGGAGGTCATCGCCACCCCGGGCTGCGAGTCCAACGTGAAGGAGATCTTCGACAAGACCAACGAGCTGAAGCGCGACCCCGGCTATATGGTGTTCAACCAGTTCGAGGAGATGGGCAACCCCCTGTGGCACTACAACGTCACCGGCAACGCGCTGGCCGATCTGTTCGAGGCCATCAAGCGCCCCGGCGA
The DNA here is from genome assembly GCA_045118955.1 of Oscillospiraceae bacterium. Lineage (GTDB taxonomy): Bacteria > Bacillota > Clostridia > Oscillospirales > Ruminococcaceae > SFJ001. Next base: position 7,278 of record JBGVKB010000050.1, read on the forward strand.
CCGGTTCGCGGGTGCCTGCTTTACCTCCGGCTCGGCGGGCACCCTGTCCAGCGGCGACCGGCTGAAGGAGCTGTACCCCAACCTGAAGCTGGCGGTGGGCGAGGCGCTGCAGTGCCCCACCATCCTGAACAACGGCTTCGGCGGGCACCGCATCGAGGGCATCGGCGACAAGCACATCCCGTGGATCCACAACGTGAAAAACACCGACATGGCCATCGCCATCGATGACGAGGACAGCCAGCGCCTGCTGCGGCTGTTCAACACCCCCGAGGGTCAGACCTACCTGCGGGAGCAGCTTCATCTGCCCGAGGAGCTGATCGAGCAGCTCACCTGGTTCGGCATCAGCGGCATCGCCAACCTGCTGTGCTGCATCAAGCTGGCCAAGTACTATGAGCTGACCGGGCGGGACGTGGTCTGCACCGTGCTGACCGACTCCGCCGCCATGTACGGCAGCCGCATCGACGAGCTGAACCGGGCGCACGGCGCCTACACCCTGCAGGAGGCCATGCTGGATCACCACCTGCATATGCTGGGCCTCAAGACCGACAG
>JBGVKB010000051.1:0-6774 GCA_045118955.1 Oscillospiraceae bacterium
CCTGCATGATCTGAGGAGGTACATATGGACATCAACGTATTGGGCATCACCGGCGTGGCCGGTATCACCGTGATCTGTTATCTGGCCGCGCTGGCCATCAAGCAGACACCGCTGGCCAACAAGTGGCTGCCGTCCATCTGCGGCGTGCTGGGCGGTCTGCTTGGTGTGGTCGGTATGCACACCATGGCCGAGTTCCCCGCCGCCGACGTGATCACCGCGCTGGCCGTGGGCATCGTCTCCGGCCTCGCCGCTACCGGCGCGGATCAGGTGGCCAAGCAGCTGAGCCGCCAGGAGTAAGACGGGCGATGGCGTCCCCTTCGAGCGCATCCGCCGCATCACCGGCTATCTCGTGGGCACCATGGACAAGTGGAACGACGCCAAAAAGGCCGAGGAGCGCGACCGTGTGAAGCATGGCGCGGAGACGCCCAGCAAATGACAGGCAAGCAAAAAAATCCCCCGAACTACTCTGTATGAGCGGTTCGGGGGATTTTTTGGCAGGCAATGATGCGGATCGGGAAATCGGTACGAAAACGGTACGCACAGTGCAGGGCATTTTTGTTCTTTTTTGGGAATTTTTTTCTTCCGAGAATTGCGAGCGATTTTCAAAAAACAACGATAAACAAAAGAAAAAACCCGGAACTCTCGTTCCGGGTTTTGGTGGGCGGTAAGGAACTCGAATCCCTGACCCCCTGCACGTCAAGCAGGTGCTCTACCAGCTGAGCTAACCGCCCTCATTGCGCGCCACTGAGTGACTGCCTGATTATTATAGCAGGCGGGGCGTGGGATTGCAAGCCCTTTTTGAAAAAAAGTTGAAAAATTTCGCGGTTCGTGCCGCGGGAACGGTCAGTCCCGGCTGCCCATGCCCAGCAGACCGGGGATGGCCCCGATGGCCGCCGCGCCCACCAGCGTGTACACGGCGCGGCTCAGCAGCGAGGCGCTGCCGCCCAGCAGCCAGCCCACTGCGTCAAAGCTGAACAGCCCCACCAGGCCCCAGTTAAGGCCGCCCACGATGAGCAGCAGGACGCAGATCTTGTGGAACATTTCCATGTGCTTGCCTCCTTTCGGCGGCGCAGGGCCGCCCGTCTGGAGGAAGTATGCCCCACCGCGGCGGGGCTTATGCAAACACCACCTGCACCAGCAGCATATACAGCGCCGTGCCGCCGCCGATGCTCAGGGCGAGGTTGTGCTTCCAATGGTGCGCCAGCACCACAAACAGCCCCGCCAGCAGCTCGGGCAGGGCGTGGGGCCAGGTCAGCGGCGCGATGCCCTTGAAGCAGTACACCACCAGCATACCGATGACCGCCCCGGGCAGCACCGCGCCCAGATACCGCACAAAGGCCGGCACCTCGCCCCGGAACACCCAGAAGGGCAGCGCCCGGGTGAGCAGGGTGGCCGCCGCGATGATGAGAATGGTCACGAGCGCCTGTGTCTGGGTCATGCCTGCACCTCCTCGCCGGTGATGGGGGCCAGCCGGCCGTGCAGGGCGGTCAGCCCCGCAAAGATGGCCGCCATGGCAAAGGGAATGAACCCCTCCGGGCCGAACACCGCCACGCACACCGCCGACGCGCCCACCCCCAGCAGGGCGGGCAGGCGGCTTTTGGCGCTCTCCCACTGCTCCACAAAGATGACCAGAAACAGCGCGGTCATGGCGAAGTCGATGCCGGTGGAGTCAAAGGGCAGCGCCGCGCCCATGACGCTGCCCAGCAGGCTGCCGCTCACCCAGTACAGGTGATCCAGCGCGGTGAGGAAGAAGTCGTACCAGCCCTTGTCCACCCCTTCGGGTGCGTCGCCGGCGCACAGCAGGGAGTAGGTCTCGTCGGTGAGGCCAAAGATGAGGTAGGGCTTCAGCCCGCCCCGCTTTGCGAACCGCCCCAGCATGGACAGCCCGTAGAACAGGTGCCGGGCGTTGACCGTAAAGGCCACCAGCCCCGCCGTGAGCGGCGCAAAGGGGCCGCCGAGCAGCCCTACCGCCACAAACTGCATACTGCCCGCGTAGATCAGCCCGCTCATCAGCAGCGCCCACAGGGGGCCGAAGCCGGCCTCCCGCAGCAGCACGCCGAAGGCAATGCCCAAAAACAGATAGCCGGTCATCACCGGCAGCGTGCGGGGAAACGCCGCCCGCAGTGCTTTGATGCGCATGGTGGAACCTCACTTTTTCGGTGTGATGACGCAAAGCGCGCCGATGCTTTTATTATACACGAATTTGGGGCTGGGGCAAGATGGGGCGGGATGCGGTGCGGGCGTTGGGTTTGCGGCCGCGGCGGCGCGGGGGCGTGGTTTGCCCGGGAGCCGCCCCCGCGCACAGCGCGGCCTTCCCCCTTTTGGGGGGCTTGCGGTCTGCCGCTGCCGGGGGCAGAGAAAGGCAGTCCGCAGGCGGCGCGGCGGTCAAGCGTCCGCAAGAGCGGATGAGGGACGGCGGCTGTCCCCCGGTGTGCCATGCAAAACGCCGCGCCCGTCCCCGCCCCCCGCGTTTTACTCTGAACGCTTGCTTTGCCGCCGGGCGGCGGCGCGCTCTGCAAATTTTTCCGCGGATTAAACTTTGCGGTATTGAGTCCCGGGGGTGCGGGGTTTATAATAGACCTGTGCCCCAAAACCGGGCGAATCTCCCCCGAAAGGAACCATTTATCATGAAAACTTTACACGGTGCGGCCGGCTGGGTGCGGGCAAACCCCCACAGCCTCGCCATGCTGTACTTCGTCTTTTACCTCGTGGGCTTCTTCAGCCTTGAGCAGCTCAACCAGACCGAGTTCCACCTCATCACCTGCCCGCTGGACGACCTCATCCCCTTCTGCGAGTGGTTCATCCTGCCCTACGGGCTGTGGTTTCTGGTCATGCCCGGCTCGCTCATCTACTTCATGTTCCGGGAAAAGGACGCCTTCCTCGACCTGGCGTTCATCATGTTCACCGGCATGACCTTCTGTCTGGCGCTGTATCTGGTCTGGCCCAACGGCCTTGACCTGCGGGTGGACGTGCAGCCCGACAACTGGGCCGCCCGGCTGGTCATCGCCCTGCAGGGCTTCGACACCCCCACCAACGTCTGCCCCTCCATCCATGTGTCCAGCACCGTGGCGGTGGAGCTGGCCGTGCGCCACAGCGAGAGCTTCAAGCGCCGCCCCATCGCCAAGGCGGTCAACTCGGCGGCCTGCCTGAGCATCTGTCTGGCCACCATGTTTTTGAAGCAGCACTCGGTGGTGGACGTGGTCGCCGGCATCGCCCTGAGCCTTGTGCTGGCGTGGGTGGCATGGCACACCGACTGGCGCGGCGCGCTGGCAAAGACCCCGCTGCGGGTGCTGCTGGCGAAACACCTCTGAGCTTACCAAAGGAGAAACACCATGAACGAGCTTCGCACCCCTGCCGACCGTCTGGCCGCGCTGCGCCGGGAGATGACCCGCCGCGGGCTGGACGGATACCTTGTCCCCAGCGGGGACGACCACGCCAGCGAGTACGCCGGGGAGCACTTTGGCTGCCGGGCGTGGCTGTCCGGGTTCACCGGGTCGGCGGGTACGGTGGCGGTCACCGCCGAGTCCGCCGGACTCTGGACGGACGGACGATACTTTTTGCAGGCGGAGGCCCAGCTTGCGGGCAGCGGCATCGACCTGTACCGCATGGGCGAGCCGGGCGTGCCCACCCTGGGCGGCTGGCTGGCGCAGCACCTGCCCCCCGAGGGGGTGCTGGGCTTTGACGGCCGGGTGCTGCCCGCCCGCGCCGCCGACCGCCTTGCCGAACAGCTTGCCGAGGGGCAGACGCTGGACGGCGGCCATGACCTGGTGGGGGACATCTGGGAGGGACGGCCCGCCCTGTCCTGCGCACCTGTCTGGGAGCAGCCCGCCGCGCTGGCGGGGCGCACCCGCGCCGAAAAGCTGACCGACCTGCGCCGGGAGATGGCGGAGCTGGGCGCCGACCGTCTGGTGCTGCCCGCGCTGGACGACGTGGCGTGGCTGCTGAACCTGCGGGGCGGGGACGTGGCCTGCAGCCCGGTGGCGCTGGCCTTTGCGGCGGTGGAGCCGGAGCGGGCGGTGCTGTTCGTGCAGCCGGAGGCACTGCGCCCGGAGCTGTGCGCGGCGCTGGCCGCCGACGGGGTGGAGCTTGCCCCCTACGGCGGGGTGTACGGATATGTGGAGGGTCTGCCCGAGGGGGCGGCGCTGTGGCTCGACCCGGAGCAGGCCAGCCACGCCCTGTGGAGCCGGGTGCCCGCCCATGTGCTGCTTCTGGACGAGCCAAGCCCGGTGCAGGCGGCCAAGGCGGTGAAGAACCCCGCCGAGCAGGAGGGGATGCGCCGGGCGCACCGGAAGGACGGCGCGGCGCTGTGCCGCTTTTTGTACTGGCTGAAGGGCGCGGTGGGGCGCGAAAAAATCACCGAGCGGAGCGCGGCGGCGCGGCTGGAGGCGCTGCGAAGCGAGCAGCCCGGATACCTCGGCCCCAGCTTTGAGACCATCGCCGGCTATGGGCCGCACGGGGCCATCGTCCACTACGCCGCCACCCCCGAGAGCGACGCGGCGCTGCAGCCCCGGGGCCTGCTGCTGCTGGACAGCGGCGGCCAGTACGCGGAGGGCACCACCGACGTGACCCGCACCGTGGCGCTGGGCGAGCTGACCGCCGAGGAGCGGGCCATGTTCACGCTGGTGCTGCGGTGCCATCTGGCGCTGGGCGGGGCGAAGTTCCGCCGCGGGGTCACCGGGCACGGGCTGGACGCCATCGCCCGCGCCCCCATGTGGGCGGAGGGGCTGGACTACAACCACGGCACCGGCCACGGCGTGGGCTGTCTGCTGAACGTCCACGAGGGGCCTGTGCGGGTGGGCTGGCGCGGGCCGACGGTGGAGTTTGAGCCGGGCATGGTCACCTCCAACGAGCCGGGCTTTTACAAGGCGGGGGCCTTCGGGGTGCGCACCGAGAACCTGATGCTCTGCCGCGCCGCCGAGGGGGACTTTTTGGAGTTCGAGCCGCTGACCCTCGCGCCCATCGACCTTGACGCCATCGACCCGGCAGCGCTGTCCGCCCGGGAAAAGGCGCAGCTCAACGCCTACCACGCCCGGGTGTACCGGGAGCTTGCCCCCCTGCTGCCCGCCGACGAGGCGGCATGGCTGGCAAAGGCCACCCGGGCGGTGGAGTGAGGGCGGCGGTGCGGCTGACCGTATTGTGCAGGCACAAAACGCCGTGTGCGCAGAACTTATTCACGCCCCGCGCGTACCTTTTACTTCAAAAAACACCCCCGGCAGCAAGCCTTTTTTCAGGCTCGCAGCCGGGGGTGTGGAGGTTTTCTGGTATATGATTCAATTATTCTTCGCTTTTTTGGGGCGTGTCGGGGGTGCGCCATGCCCGGACGCAGAACCCGATGGACAGCACCGCGGCGGTGCACCAGCCCGCCGGCCAGGCGCACCAGATGCCGGTGGCACCCAGCGCCGTGCCGGCCAGCACAAAGGCCAGCACCACCCGCAGGATCAGATCCGCAAAGGTGGCCACCATGAAGCGGTTCATCATGCCCGCGCCCCGCAGCACGCCGTCCGCCACCAGCTTGGCCGAGATGACGAAGTAGAACGGGGACAGGATGCGCAGGAAGGTGATGCCGGTGGCGATGGCCTCGCCCTCCGGGTGCTCCATGAACAGCAGCAGCAGCCACCGCCCCGCGAAGCAGTAGGCGGCGAACAGGGGCAGGCTCAGCGCCCACACCAGCCGGCACCCGGCAAAAAAGCCCTGCCGCACCCGCTGGGGCTTGCCCGCGCCCAGGTTCTGCGCGGTGAAGTTGGACACGCCGTTGCCCAGCGTGGTGAAGGAGGTGATGACCAGATTGTTCATCTTGACCGCGGCGGCGTAGCCCGCGATGACCCCGGGGCCGAAGCCGTTGATGACGCTCTGGATGAGGATGTTGCCCACCGAGATGGAGCTTTGCTGCAGGATGCTGGGCACCGCCACCCGGGCGATGCGCCCCAGCAGCGGCAGGCTGAACAGGGGCGCACGTCCCTGCACCGGCAGGGCGGCCAGCCGCCGCAGCACCGCCGCCAGCGCCAGCGCGCAGCTCACCCCCTGACACAGGAAGGTCGCCCACGCCACGCCCGCCACGCCCATGTCAAAGGCGGTGACGAACAGGATGTCCATGAAGATGTTGGCGGTGGAGGAGAAGGCCAGAAACAAAAACGGGGTGCGGGAGTCCCCCAGCGCGGAGAACACGCCGGTGGACAGGTTGTAGAAGAACAAAAAGGGCAGACCCAGAATGTAAATGTCCAGATACAGCGCCGAATCGTCCCAGATCTCGGCGGGGGTGTGGATGGCGTCCAGCATCCGCCCGCCCAGCAGCAGCCCGAACACCATCAGCGCCGCGCACAGCGCGCCGGTGGCGAGCATGGCGGTGGTGACGGCGGTGCGCAGCCGGGCAAAGTCCTTCGCGCCGAAGAGCTGGGACGCGATGACCGAGCAGCCCATGTTGCAGCCGAAGGCAAAGGCGAGGAAGATGAGGGTGACCTCGTAGCTGTTGCCCACGGCGGCGAGGGCGTTTTCGCCGATGAAGCGCCCGGCCACAAAGCTGTCGGCCAGATTGTAGAGCTGTTGGAACACGATGCTGCCGAACAGCGGCAGGCAGAACCGCCACAGCACGGTGGACGGTGTGCCCACGGTCAAGTCTTTGTTCATGTGAAGACCCCTCCTTTCGGGGTATGCAGGGTAAAAAGTGGCTTTGTCCGCAGGCTATTTTACCCCCGCAAAGTTCCGTTGTAAAGGGAATGTGCCGGGATTTTTAGCTTCAAAAAGGGAGAAAAAAGCGCCCGGGAAGGCTCCCGGGCG